>JBFWLB010000049.1:0-18338 GCA_050252335.1 Candidatus Berkiella sp.
TGCATCAGGGAATCTAATTTCTATACGGCGTGCTTTGGGTGACGTTGTATAAGGAATTCGAATAGATGCAGAACGATTCCCTGCTGAATAGGCTAAGTAAACAGGCGCTTCATAACCAGGAACAAGTCGTTTGTTGCTGTTGGTGGTTGCATTGGTAAAGGCATTCAATGCTTTTGCATGCTTTAAAATACCGCCCATGAAAAAGAGCGCTGTTTCAGATAGACCTGCATAACCATCACCACTGAACAGATTTCTGCCGTCTTTTGCCAAAGAGATATGGCAATGCATACCACTTCCATTATCGCCGACAAGTGGTTTGGGCATAAAAGTGGCTGTTTTGCCATAAGTGTGGGCAACATTATGCACAACGTATTTTAGAATTTGCAATTCATCTGCTTTTTTAACAAGAGTATTAAATTGAGTACCAATTTCACATTGATTGGCTGTTGCGACTTCATGATGGTGTGTTTCAACGATCAAACCCATTTGTTCCAGTGTTAAACAGATTTCGGAGCGAATATCTTGTGAAGAATCAACGGGAGGAACCGGGAAGTAACCACCTTTGACAGAAGGTCGATGTCCTAAATTACCGCCTTGTTCTAAGCGCTCAGAGTTCCAGGCAGCCTCATTGGAATCAATCGCGTAGAATGCACCATTCATGCCTATTTTCCATCGTACATCATCTAAAATGAAGAATTCAGGTTCTGGGCCAAAATATGCAGTATCTGCGATACCTGTAGATTTTAGAAACTGTTCAGCGCGTCGCGCTAATGAACGAGGATCTTTTGTGTAATTTTGTAAAGTAGAAGGATTGTGGATATCGCAGATTAAATTTAAAGTGACGTCTTCTCTAAAAGGATCTAAAACAGCTGTGTCGGGATCTGCCAATAAAATCATGTCAGAGTCATTAATGCCTTGCCATCCAGCGATAGAAGAGCCGTCAAACATTTTCCCTTCTGACAAAAACTGCTCAGTCACTTGGCTGACAGGAACAGAAACGTGTTGCTCTTTACCGAGGGTATCTGTAAAGCGCATATCAACAAATTTAACTTCGTGTTTCTGTATCATTTCTAATACGGTTTGAATCGACATGACCATCCACCTACTTAAGATTTGAAAAGACACATCTTAACGCAACTAAAGTATGGGTGAAATATGATTCTTTTTGAGGACGCTTCTAGATTTGTTTTTAAGATCTAGAAGCGAGAATTTATGGAAAGAATGTTACTTGACTATAATGATGAATAGCCATTCATTATTATGTTCTGAGACAATGCTCACTTCATGTTTGAATATTTTGCACCACATAGGTATGTCTTGTTGTGTACCTGGATCGGTGCAAGTGATCTCGATGCGATCGCCACTTTGACAGCTTTTAACGAGATTCTGTAATTTGATCACAGGCATTGGACACAATAAGCGACGTGCATCGAGTGTATGAGTGGTCATTCTAAAGCTTCTTCTGGATGTTCATTTGGATATGCATGAAGCGATGCATTGACCTGTATCTCTGTTGGAATGGTGGTATGTTGAGACGATAAGTTTTGTTCCACATACCAGAACTTGGGAATATCTGCTTCTGTGAAGGGGAAGACGCGACGTTGTTGTTTCTCGCCAGTGGTATGTGTAAATTCAATGCATATCTCTGAGCATGCCTCTGGTTCATGTGCAGGGAGATCATGTTTCGGTTTGCAGAAACGCGCTAATATTTTAGCGGCGAGTTCATAATCGCTGTCATCTTTTAAGACACCGTCAATGAGTCCGAAAGGCCCTATGCTGTTTTGAGGGCTTATATGTGTGAATTGTTTTCTGTATCCCGATAAGAAGTTATTTTCGCCTTCTTCTCTACCCAGTATTAACTTAAAATGAGGTTTGGGGCGTAAGTGTCGACCAATTTTAAGTAGCATGATGTCATCTAGTTCATACTGTTTGGTGCCATTTGCCTGCCATAAGTCTAAGAGTTTTGCAGAATAGTATTTATCCGTTAAAAAACAGCAACCGCCAGCAGGTTGTGCGAAATCAGTGATGCCTAGGTTTTTGGCCATTTCTAATTGACGACTACGACCTCGACCATGAATATCGAAGAGCTTATCTCTGTCTACCCAGCCCATTCGTTCGGGTAGGGTTGGCGGGAAAAGTTTAGCAGATAAAGGTCGTAATAACCGGTCTTGTGCACCTGAGTGCTTTTTCACAACATTCATGGTATCACGACGCTGAGATTTAGGGCGTTGCCCAATCACTTCGCCGGTAATAATGAAATCAAAGCCATGTTCAAGAATCCATTCATGGGCTTTCCCCACCATAAATACTTTACAATCTAAGCAGGGATTAAGATGTTTACCATATCCAAACTTGGGCTGATAGACGACTTGCTTATATTCTTCGACGACATCCATGATGTGTAAAGGGATATTCAGTGTTTCGGCAACCCAAAGTGCGTTATTGCGTTTCATTTTGGCTTGATCTTTTTTGCGTATTGCGTGAGTGTGACCTTCTACACAAAAGCCGGTATAGAAATTAATACCTTCCACATGTATGCCTTGAGCTTGGATGGTCTTAGCGGCAAGCAGAGAGTCTAACCCCCCTGATATGAGAGCAAGCGCTTTATACTGCGTCATAAAATTGAATACTAATTTTTATTAAAATAAAAGGCAGCAGTATAAAGGCTTTTAGCCTTTGGTTCTATATTATTTAGTGAGCAAACTTTTTTGGATCATTATTTGTATGTGGCAAACTGGGCAATCCTTGGGTAGCCTTTTGAATGTGTTGTAAGGATAAGGAACTACCTGTTGTATGCCAACGTTCAATCACTTGCATTAAGTCTTGGTTTGGCTGAGAAATTTCACGTGTTGCCTGCAAAATATCGGTGAGCAAGAGAAATTGTGTGCACAATGTTGCAAACAAGGTGGCTTGCTGTGAGTTGATGCTGTTTTCTGATAAATTCAAATAAGCACTTTTGCCTAATTTAATGAAATAATACTGGCTTACCCTGCGTTTGTAGGCACGATCGGGGAATAAACCGGCAAATAATAAGCATTTATCGCCAACATTGCGCAAGAGATCAATTTGGTTGGCTTTGATGTGTTGCGTACCCTCTAAAAAATCGAGTCCAAGGACACTGTGGGCAACTTCTGGCTGTTGCATAAAGCGCATGAGTAAAAACACTAAATAAGCTTCAAGTTCGGTATTTAAGGCAATAGAAAGATTTTTCTGTGCTTCGTGAATTAATCCTTGCCATTGTGCTATAGATGTAGGGTGTAATAATAAGGAACGCATACTGACCTCACTCATTTCTATTTTCCCTCTATTCTATTATCGTTGTAAATATAGATAACTTAAGTTTTGGGACTCTTAACTGTCCTTATTCTTAAAATAGTTGATAATATGTGCAGGTGCATTGAGAAAAGAGCGTATGGAAATACAGTCGCAAATGACAGTGAGGTGTGAGTCGTTATAGGATGAAGCTGTAAGCATAGTCTTCGCCTTCTCGCAATCCACATGTACTTATTATACCTTCCGGTTGCTCGAAGCTCGATGCCTACTCAGAAAGTTATTTGTGGTGATTATAAAAGCAGAAGATTTTTTTGTGTCAGAAAAAAAATGCCTGGGAGGGGTCCCAGGCAAATCCGAATATGGTCGGTTGGAGATTGACAATGTTAGTTTCGCATACCAACAATAGTATGCATAGCGTTTATATCCAGGTGCTGTGTAAGCGATCAACCATTCGTGTCAGCATCATTTCTATATTAGTGTGCATCAGCTAAGGACTTTCAAAGTGAAAACATTATACCCGCCGATCAAACCTTTCGCTCAGCATCGCTTAGAGCTAGATGCACCTCATATTATATATGTAGAAGAATGTGGAGATCCCAATGGCTTGCCGGTCTTGTTTATTCATGGGGGCCCGGGTGCCGGTTGTTCTGTGGACGATAGACGTTATTTTGATCCCGAGCGATACAGGATTATCTTATTCGATCAACGTGGTTGTGGACGCTCTGAGCCACATGGTGAGTTAAACAATAATACAACCCAGATATTGATAAGTGATATAGAAAAGATTCGCATGCATTTAGGGATAGAGCGTTGGATGTTATTCGGTGGCTCTTGGGGTTCGTCTTTGGCTTTATTATATGCACAAGCACATGCTGAGCGTGTTACAGGTATGGTTTTACGTGGTATTTTTCTATGTCGCGAAGAAGATCTGCGTTGGTTCTATCAAGAAGGGGCGCGTTATGTTTTTCCTGACTACTGGGAAGAATTTATACTTCCTATCCCTGAAAAAGACAGAAGCGAGATCATTAAAGCCTATCATACGTTGTTAAACTGTGAGGATGAGTTAGCGCGTATGGGGGCGGCAAAGCATTGGGCACAATGGGAAGGACAGTGTGCAACATTAAATCCCTGTAAAACGGTATTTAATCGTTTTACCGAGCCGCATACAGCCATTAGCTTAGCACGTATAGAGACACATTATTTTATGAATCAATGCTTCATTGAGCCAAATGCCATTTTAAGAGATGTGGCAAAGCTAGAAAATATACCCGGTATTATTGTGCATGGACGTTATGACATGATTTGTCCCTTAGACAATGCTTTGCAATTGCATAAGGCATGGCAAAAAACAGAATTACACGTCATTAGAGATGCCGGACATGCTGCTAGTGAACCTGGTATTGTGGATGCTTTAGTGAACGCTACAAATATTATGGCACGTTATCACGAATAAAATTAGAAGCTGTCTCAAAAATGCCATTTTTCGTTGATCCTTTGTTGCAGCTCCTTTTATGCTGCTCATTTACATTTATGTAAACTGCGCTGCTCAAAGAATCTGCGCCTTGGCTGAACAAAAAATTACTATTTTTGTGACAGCTTCTAGTTTTTAAAGCATTCATGATAAGCTCAGAGAATCAAAACGCCTCTGCCTCTAATTGAGGGAGGCGTTTTTTAGCATTAACGTGCTGATTTAGGTTTTGATCTTTCTAGCGTAGGATCTGCTTGATCTTGGCCTTGACTTATTTTTTTAATTTCCTTCATTGCAGGTGGGTTAAAATGTCGATTATGAGCGCGTGCCCATTTTATAAATTCATCCGCTGCTTTCATGCGTTGTGCAGGATCTTCTATTTTTTGAATCTCCGTTAAAGCCCTTGGGCCAGTGATTTTCTTTTCATTATAGAAAAGCATAACGCTGCCACGAGAGACTCGGGGGGGGGCACTTTTGGGTTCTTCGGAACCGAGTGTCTTGGCACTCTCTTTTTCTGGAGCAGAACTATGTTGTTCTCCTGCTAGGCGTGCTGCTCTGAGTTTTTCACGGCCTTCTAGCAAGCTGGCCAAATGGGCATCTCTTCGCTGTTGGAGCGTAAGCTGTGGCGCTTCGTTTGGATCTCGTGGTCCTTCGTAAAGAACGATACTTTCTTGTGGTACACTCATGGTTTCTGTTTGTTTTTCTGCAATACGTTTACCATGTTCAATCAGCGCATTCATATTACTTGAAACATAGAAGCCTCTATCGATGGCAGCACCGACAAAGCCAATTTGATCAATGCTTCGTTCTGGATTTCCGCACCAGCTACCAGCACGTGCCCAGACTTTATAACTACCATCTATATTAATCATATTGTTTACGTTTAGAAAATGAAATACCAGTAATTCTGCTCTTGCTTTGATTTCTTGTGGATCAGCATTGTCACGCATCATTTGTTTTATATGGGCGGCTTCTTTAGCAAGCCCGGCAATGGTTTCTGCATTGCTAGGATCTTTTGTATCGATGGCAAAGGCAGATTTATTCATAATGCTGGCGAGAAAATCAGTACCAATTTCACGCCAAAAGGGATCGACAACCACACCTTCATACTGATAGAAAAGAGCAGCATTCTCTGGCGAGTCATCTATCGCTTTAAGGTGATCGACGAAAGTCCACTGTGCATCATTCGATAGATTCTTTGGATCAAAGCCACTTAATCCCCATAGAATAGCACTGGTGTAATAATTTTTATCTGCCGTTTTTTGTTTACACCATGCTTTAAATTCATCTTCAACTTGGTGCGTAATAGAGAAAGGATCACAATGCACGCGTGCCATTGCAAATTGATTTAAGGCTATGGCCTGACCATCTCTCTTTCCAATGTCTCCAGTAACGGTCATATGAATAATTTCTGCAATGACATCATCTTCCATATTGACGTCAGCAACAATGGAAGTGTCAGAACCTGCAATTCTACTAACAGCTTCTTTGGTTTGTGCACCAATAAACATACCTGCTGCAAAATTAATGCTTGGTATTTCAGAGTTGTCATGTGTGCGATGCATAGCTTGGATAAGATAGTCTTTTGTTCTGTCAAAGCCAGGATTTGTGCCGTCACGAAATGCATCATATTTCCGCATATTCATGACATGAGCACCACCGATATCCCAATAGCACTCGTGTGCTTGTTCTTTCAGTTTTGCGATTTCTTCTTCATGAATGGCTTGTATTTTTTTTCTAATAGCATCGTTTTCAAGAGAGGTTTCTAATGTTACTGAAAGCTCTGTTGCCGTTCGGTCAAGCGCCTCTTCTTCAGCTTTTAAGGCGGCAATTTCTTGATCTAACTCTGCAATTTTTTTGCTTAGATCGTCAGTGCTCTGTGTTGAGGTTGGGAGATTGCCTGAGGCCGTTAAACTCAATTGATTGTTTTCATATAAGCTTGCTTTTAATTTTGCTCTTACAAAAGAAGTATGTGCGCGTTTTTTTTCATTGATAGCCTCGCTAAGGCTATCTTGCTGGTGTGCAATGCTTTCGATTTGAGTTAAAGTTTTTTCTATTATATTGTTGGGGTCAAGATTTTTTTGTAATTCTGCGTATTCTGGATTTGTCTTTTTGAGATAAGTAACATAAGAAGATGTGAGTAAAGGATCTTTAGTATTTGCAAAATCGAGTAATACCAAATGTGCCACTTCTTCTGCTTTTTCTCTAGCGTCATATGATGCTGTTCTGAGGAAGGTTCTTTTTCCTCCTTTGGGATCTGCTAAAGATATCTCTGTATAATAGCGTTTATCTTTTTCTTCTGTATTTTTGATTTCTTGTTCAGTGAATCCTTTTGCGAGCAATTGATTGCGAATTTTAATTAAATTGTTTTGGGTGTGGTTGTGATTGTAAGATGTACTTTGTGTCTCTATTTCTGTCTGTATTCTTTGCAATTGTGCTATCTCATCTGTGGTATCTATACCGGAGCGCGCATTCAAGGCAGCGATCAAATTTTTTACTTGTGGTAATAAATCAATATGAGTTCTTAAGCTCAATACTGCACTACAATTGTTAAGTTGGCCAGGCGTTAATTGCTCACTTGCTGAGCCACCACCACCATAAGAGGAAATAGTAACAGGCGTGGTTGGATCTAATGCATGTTTGCCAATGGCATCCATCATGCCCATGGTATACACAGCGGCTAGATCGCCTTGTAATCCCATTTCAGGTAGTTGTAAGCAAATTTGTGTGATAGGTCCGGTACCAATTCTGGCCACGGAGAGTTCAGGCTTTCCATCGTGCATGAAATCACGCATCTTATATTTAGCGCCCACGATTTCTGTTGCAGTAATATCTGCACCCTGAATATAACCTGCCAAGCTGTGAGCAATACGTTCACAGATGCCCTCTGCATCAGATTTAGCCGTAAGTGTGGAGGCATTTTCAGCATACTGTTCGATCCCAAAATTACTGACAAATTGTTCAAATAGCTCGTCTGTAATTTTCCCTCTAGAAATAATGAGAATAGACTCTCCCGTATCCATTGTTGAAACAGCAGCATCGGTACCCATACGTGTATTGATGATGGGTTTTAAAACAGAAGCTACTTCTTCTGGCATGAAGCCTAAATGGATCTTTATTTCTTCAGGGCGAGATTCTTGAGAGAGCGTTTCTCCTTGTTTGGGTCCCAGCATTATACACCTCAATAATATGATGTAGCGTAAATTATTATTCTTGGTACAGTCTTAGATTCACTTGGGAGTGAATTGCCAGACGACTACAGGTGGGACAGAGGCCAAAACGAAAAAGTTTCCTGAACAATTAATTTTTCTAATGATAGGTGATTGGTCTACTAGGATTAAAAACAGTGTTTAAAGAGCTTTGCGAGTAAGATTCATCTGTGAAGGGTATACAATCGATTTGAATAGAATGTCGATAGAAAGGGGAGCCTGTTGTTCATCAATGCTGAAGAATACAAGATATTACACGTTAATGAGAATTATTGAGCGACTACTTTCGTTGTTTTGAAGATTTTGCTTAACCAGACTCCCAACTCAAACAAGATAAGCAAGGGGACGGCCAGTAGGATTTGTGATATGACGTCTGGGGGGGTTAAGAGCATACCTACGACAAAACATCCAACAATAATATAAGGGCGTTTTTGCACATATTGTTCTATGGATATTAGATTGAAATAGAGTAGTGAAAAAATCACAATAGGAATTTGAAAACTAAAAGCAAAGATAAGCATTAGATTACTGATAAAACCAAAATAGGCGCCTAAATCAGTCATTACTTTAATATCTGAAGGCGCGAAATGATAGAAAAAATTGAGTGCTAAGGGACATACAACAAAAAACGCAAAAAGGCCACCCATGTAAAATAATATCGTACTTAAGAGTAGCAGAGGAAAAAATACTTTTTTCTCATGTTGATACAGGCCTGGCGCAATAAACGACCATAGCTGAAAGAGTAAGTAGGGGATAACGATTATCAACGCAAGAAAAACTGAGAATTTCATGAGTACCGTAAAAGGCGTCATGATCTGAGTGCTAATGATTTGATAAGAATTGGGCAAGAACTTTAAAACCGGCTGCGTTAACAGATCGAAAAGAGGTCGACAAAATACAAAAATAGCTAAGAAAGCGATAGCAAAAACGAAGACTGAAGAGAGCAATCTTTTTTTAAGTTCTATGATATGGCTTAAGGTATTTGTTGTTATCATATTATGGCGCGGGTGGATCAATGGTTTGTTTTAATTCGGCTTTGAGGGTTTTAAGCTGTTTATTCGTTTTGCCCCACAATTTCCCCAGCATAAATGAAATACTCTGTAGTTGATCAGGTTTTAACACACAGATGGCAACAATGACAACAACCAAAATCTCGCCGAATCCAATTTGTCCCATAATTGACCTACTGTTCTGTATCTGGCTTATCGCTTTCGTTCAGACCTTTTTTAAAGCCTTGTAGTGCTTTACCAAAATCTTCGCCGAGTGTGCGTAATTTTTTAGTACCAAAGAGTAAAACCACAATTAATAAAATTAATAATAATGATCCGGGACTGATTCCACCGATACCCATGTTACACCTCTTTTCTTTTTGGGGAGTTGTTAAAATATAATTGCGTGCTTTAAAATTTAGGTAATGCGCCGCCACCTAGCAAATGGAAATGCAGATGAAAAATTTCTTGTCCACTGCCTGCACCTGCATTTATCACTGTTCTGAAGGAATCAATATTTTGCTCTTTTGCAAAATTTTTCAGAGAAGTTACAATATATCCCATCAAATCACTATGCTCTTCTTGAACGTCTAATAAACTGGCAATATGTATTTTAGGTATGACAAGCAAATGTACACGTGCTTTGGGACGGATGTCATTTATGACAAAAATATGATCATCTTCATATACTTTGTTTGTCGCTAATTTTCCAGTTGCCATATTGCAGAATAAACAGTTCTGTGTCACGAGCCTTGCACCCTTGATTGTGTTAGTATTCTAAACAAAAAAAATTGAGTAATATCCAATTATACCAATATTTTTTATGATTTTCGCGGTTTCGTCGTGCTTGGTTCTACAGGATATTGAGAGGATTTTGGAGGAGATGCTTGGGTGCGTAGCATATTATTTGCATTTAAAGCAGTATACTGAGTTGTATGGCTGCGATATTCTCTGGGCGTGTGGGTGCTTTTCTTTTGTGCGATGTGTTGAGCTAGCTCTTTGTTGCTTTGAACGCTTTGGCGCAAATCGTGTATTTCCGACTTGATATTTTCTAAGTTACGTAAAATATCCTGATGTGTCTTATTTGCTTGCACCACTTCTTGTTGCGCCTCATCTACTTTATTCTTTAGGGCATCCTCTTTTGTTTGTTGTTGTTGTAATTTGGTTTGCAGATTAGTAAGTGCATGTGTTGTTTTTGTAATCTCTGATTGTAATTTTCTATAACGTTTGCTATCCGGTTTTTCTTCACTGAGCGATTTTTGTTTTTGGGCAATAGTCTGCGTGTGTTTAGCAATTGCTATTTCTATGCTTTCAAGTGCGCGCAGTGATTTCTCGTGGGCTTGTTTACTTGTGCTTAAGGCATTGAGTAAGGCTGGTTTTTTCTCATCAATGGCGATGAGTGTGCTACTTAAAAAAAGTTCTGTTTCATGACAAGTTTTTAACTTATTTAAATTTTCCATGTTGTTATAATGTAATTCTTCTTGTTGTTGTAAATTTTTAAACTCTGCAACCATCTCTTTGAGTTTGCTATCCTCTGTTTGATGCGCAGCCAGTAGTTTTTTATGTTCTTCTGCAAGAAGCGTCTTTTTAGCGTTAAGTTCTTTGATAACGGTTTCTGTTTCAAACAGTTGTTTCTTAAGATCTTTGATTTCTTTTTTCAGTAAATGTATATGTTCTTGGATAACTGATTCTTCTTTTGATAATTGTTTGCTAATATCCTCAAGCTCGTCATTGTCTTGATAGGTAGAGAAAGCATACATGCTATGAATGAAATTTTCTGTCTCTGCCTCACTATAAGCGGTGTTTAATTGTTGCTTTTCGGTTTCACTGAGCGTTGGGTCATGCAGTTTCTTTGATAGAAGTGCCATTTCTTGTGCTTTGCTCTCGGCAAGATCTTCATGTGATTGGATTTCTTCATTTAGTTTTGTGATTTTTGTTTGTGCTTGCATTTTCTTTTCTTTTACTGCATTAAGCTTTGCTTCTTCTCTGCGTTTACTCCCTTTTTTCTCATCAATCATGCGTGCAATGCGCATGTGTCTTTGGATGGCGAGATCGGTTTGAGACTGTATATCTGCAATTTTATGCTCATGGTTTTGGATTTGATCGGTTAATTCATTTACTTTTCTTGTTTGGGCCTGTATGGCTTTTTCTAATTGATTTTTTCTTGCGCTTATTTCTTGTAAGTTTATTTTGATTTGATCAATTTCATGATTAATGTCAGTGATTTTTTTTGTAAAGTTACGCTCTAATGCAGCAAGTGCTTCTTCTGCAGTTGTGTTAGAGCTGGGTGTTTCAATAATATATCTGGTGTGACTCATAGATTGCTGTTCTTTTAATGCTGTATCTGCTGATTTCTGCATCAGGGCATCTTTTCTTATCTCTTGCAGACGAAAGAAATGTGCAAACATTAATAGCATGTCTGCTTCTAATATCTCTTGTGCACTAACAAAACTTAAGTTTTCGTTAAATGTTTTAATTCGTTCAAAATATTTTTGATTGATTTGTGCTTCATCTACTTGAGTGAGGGGGCGTGTTGGGACAACTAACTGTTTTAAATAACGTGCATAAGCTTCTCTTTCTAGAATGATTTGTCTGTATATGTTTCCTAAATTGTCATTGGCTGTGTTAATTGAAACTTGTTGATCGTTAAGCCCAAACAAAGTGGCCAGTGTATTTCGATACTGCACAAGATTTATTTCTGGTAAATAGAAGCGTTGTGAAGCCAAAAAATCAAAGGATGTTGATCTCTTTACCATAAAAATACCTCAGCGTATTTACACGATTAAATTGCTTTACATTATTATCTAGTGAGCTTAAAGAGCGCAATAAAGTTCCAATTGATGATGTGAGTCAGATATCCGCGAGATATCTGATGAAGAATGAACTTATCCATTTAATTAAGCCTCAATTCATATACGAAAACTGAAAGCTTTAAGCGTGGTTACAATGAATCCCGAAAAAATACTTGCAAAGGCAGTACAAGCTGCTCATTTATCAGGTGTGCATACACTGAGCCAAGAGCAATTTGAAGCTTTATTTTTAGTAGTGAGAGGGATTGGGGCAATTAAGCATAAACATGCAAAAGACGCAGTTGGTTTAGAGGCGGCGTTGATTCAAGAGGATATTTTTAGCCTTATTGGTGTTCCACTCCATCAATCATATTTGAAAGCAAAAGATCAATTGTTAGAAGAGCTACAAAAGAGAAAAAATAATTCACCTGAAAAAAGTCATGCAGCACTTGATGCGCTCTATAAACAAGAAGTTATGCTTTTAAGGTCGCAATATAATATCGAGCAGCAGATAGATGATGCGATTATGCAATTAGTAGAAGATGTGAATGCTTATCAACGTTTAAAGCATAATTTTGCAACGCATTTGAGCATGAGTTTTATTGAAGAAAATATAGATATTAAAGAAAAAAAAGCGCATGAGTCTGATGCTGAGTTCAAAACCAAAAAGAAGATAAATGCTGAATTTAAAAAATATCATGCCTTAAGAGGTGATTTTGAAAATGCATTAAAGAGAATTGAACTTGACTTCGATAGAAAAGTCCGAGAACAATATGCGCCCATTCACAATCAACTTATAAAAATAGAAGAAAAAAGAAAAGAGGCATCAATACACGCAAAGAAGCAACATGATGATTTAATGCGCTATTATCCAGCCGTAGAAGCAAGAGAATTGAATGCGTCTGAATTAGAAATATTGAAGCAGACACTCCAGTCAAAACAACAATTATTTCAGAGTAATCCTAATGATGCACTTAAGACAGAAATTGATCAGCTAAATGTTGAAATCATGGTTCTTAATATCATAGAAAAAAATCGTGAACAGCTGAGTACAATATCTAAGATAGAACGTTTAGATGTGGTTTATGATCTAGCTGTGTCAGAAATTGAAGCTCAGAAAAAATCGATTGAGTCGGAGTGTAATGCACAGGTTGATAGATTGACTGTGCCCATTAAACCGCACTTGGCAGATTTAGAAAAGCAAAAGAAGCGTGCTATTAAACAGTGTCATGCTGAGCATAAAGAAAGTATTGATAAAGCCAATCGATATCATGATAGACATATATTGCCATTGGTAAAGGAATTAAAAACGCAAGAAGCACATAAATATTTTGTGGTACTTGCTAAAAAAATGTCTTCTTTCGTCCAAGACAGTATGAGTGCACAGAATAATATGGATGCAAATAGTATTGCCTTCATTGGATTAATGGGGGAATACAATACAGACTTAGCAATTCTGGGCGGTGTGCATCATGTTGGAATGAAAGTTGCAGAAGACATTGTATCAGAAGCTGTCGGCACGGAAGATCTTGAAGATGAAGGTTTGGTGCAGTCATTATTAGAGAATGTTAGTAAAAAAGTGGGTGTTAAGATTGGGAAAGCAATTGCAAAAACAGAAGCCAGCAAGCATGCTTTTGCGCAACATGTTGCATTCATGGAGCAGCATTCGCATGTACGTGTACCTGAAATCGTAGCAGATGAGTTTCAAGCACAAACTTTTGCAGAATTGTATACGCCTGATAAAACAGTCTCTGTTGAAGAAGACGCACCCAGATCTGTTTTTGATTTTGTGCAACAATTCAATCAAAAACAAGGTGTATTAGGGAAAGCCAGTGTGGCTTATGATGTATACAAAGCACTGACGGCGGCAACCCCGAATATGGCCTTTATTGAGGCCCCCAATATGGCACAGGTGTTTTTAAAAGCATTAGAAGATGAGGCTTTAAGCTATAGCTATCAAATGTTGACAGAAGTTAAAACTGCGATTGATATTTTAGAAAATAATCATGCCTTGGATAAAATGGAGAACAAGGCAGAATGGTTGCAGCTACGTTCTCGCGTTGTTGCATTAAATGAAGCCAAAGCTGCTTTAGATAAAGAATTTCAAATATTGTGTGACAACCATGTTATTTTGAGAGAAAAATATACCAAAGCGCAAGAACCTTTCAACGAAGCTAAAAACAAGCTAGAAGTGCTCAAAGAAAGAAAGCAAATTAATCTTCAACGCTTACAAAGCTTGCGGCAAGTGAGAAAACATAGAGAGCCTGAGCTGTATCAGCAATATTTGCCACCTGAAAAACGAGAAGATATTGTTAAACAGATTGATAAATTAGAGAAAAACAAAGAGGAAGAATTAAACAATCTAAAAGAAAAATACAAGAAAGAAAAATTAGATATTTCTGTGCAATATGATAAAGCTTTGAAAGCTCAAAATCAAAGTCTGCTAAAAAAAATAAAAGAATATGACGAAAATACGCAAGAAGCAACCATAGATTACATAAAGAAAGAGTATGAAAAAGAAAAAGGATTTTTCAGTGGTCTTGCGGCAAATAGTAATGATTTGCGGCAGTTTTCTGAAACGCATCCTGAAATACAAAAAAAGATTGCAGAATATAAGCAAAAAAGAGAGCTTGGTAAAGCACAATTTATTCAACAGCATCAAATTAATCTAGATAGCTTGGCAACGACTAAGGATAGCAAGCTCTCAGCCATTAAAGAAAAAAGACAGATAAAAAGTGAAGGTGTAGAAAAGGCGCTTGAGCAGAAAAAATTGCGTATTATGCGTCCTTTCAAAGAAATTGAAGCTAAACTTTCTAAAATTGATGGGGAGATATCCGAGCTCGAAAAAGCAATAGAGTTGCAGGACACAGAAATTTCAAATCAAATAGAGATAATTGGTGAACATGAAGCAAAATTGATAGCGCTTTCTCGGGAATTTTATGATCAAGTAAGAAGTTTCAATGAACATAAAGCTGTATTACATACATCTGCGCAAGGCGTCATGAATAAATTTTTCAGCTTAAATGCAGATACAGAGCCGCATTTAAGAGCAATGCAAGGTATGTTCAAGGGTGCACACATGAAAACCAAAGCATTGGCCAAAGCCGCAAAGCATTTGCCAACGCTGGTCGATGAAGCTTCTACCTATACCATGAGTTATGAAGAGGTGACGCGCAAAGTCTTGGATGCCAGAGAGGTGAAAGCTGTTTCCAAAACCCATGAAGAACGTGAAACAGTGGAAAAGATCAAAGACAATGTGATTCAAATTGGTGCGAATAGTTTGATTGAAGCCATCAGTGGTCAATCGGTTAAAGTTGTTAAAAATATAGTATCCAGCTTAGACGCCACATTGAAGGCAGAAGCCGCGTTGGCAGCAAGGCAACATGTTGTTGATCTGCGTGCGGTACAAAAAGCTCAAGAGATGAATGTGCATTTAGATTCTGTGCCCTTTGTTGCACCTGTTGTAGAGCCTATCTCCAAAAGGCCTGGCTTTCTTTCCCGTTTCTGGCATGGGATTGGTGATTTCTTTAGACGCCTCAAAGAGGCTGTTGTGGGTAAACCAGAGCAACAATTGGCGCAGCAAACGGTGTTGAATGAGGCTATTGTTCAGGATACTGTATCTCTAGATCTGCCTCATTCTCAACTGAATGAAAAAGGGGTAATGCCTGCTGCGATGTTAAACGGAGGTACTAGCAGAAAATCATTTGTGCCACACCATGTGCATGTTCAAACGGAAGAAGACAGCAAGAGAAAAACTAAAAAACATCATCTGCCTCAAAAAGAGAGTGACGTGCTACATAAGAAACCAAAAAGAGGGACTCCTTCAGCATAAGTGATATATAGGTAGACCGTCATATTCGTCTTTGCCGAGCCTGTAAAAAGGATTGTGTAACTGCTTATTCTTAATTACTCTAGGGCGCGTAAGCGCCCAGTATCAAATAAGGTATAAGCATGGAACAGAAGGTTGATATAGATCCAAAGCTAGTTGATGACCTCTCAAAGTCAATCAAAACCGAACAAGATCTTGCCGCTCTTAGTAAATTCCTCCTTAAGCTCACCGTTGAACGCGCTATGGGCGCAGAAATGGACGACCATCTTGGATATGAAAAACATGCCAATGAAGGGAAAAACTCTGGCAATAGCCGTAATGGATACTCCCAAAAGACCTTAAAAGGCAATTTTGGCGAAGTTGAAATCAAAACCCCTCGCGATCGCAATGCCACTTTTGAACCCCAATTAATTAAAAAGGGGCAAACTCGAATAACTGATTTTGATAACCAAATTCTTTCCCTTTATGCCAAAGGGATGACTACCCGTGATATTGCTGATACTTTCAAGGAAATGTACGATGCTGACGTATTGCATACGCTCATATCCAAAGTCACTGATGCTGTCATAGATGAAGTCCAAGCATGGCAAAATCGTCCCCTCAATGCCGTCTATCCTATTCTTTATTTGGATTGCATTGTTGTGAAATGCCATCAAGATAAGCGCGTTATCAATAAATCTATTTATTTAGCGCTGGCTATTGATTGCGAGGGCAGAAAAGAGCTGCTTGGCCTGTGGATTGCCGAAAACGAAGGCGCTAAATTTTGGCTGTCTGTCCTCACCGAGCTTAATAATCGTGGAGTAAAGGATATCTTCATTGCCTGCGTTGATGGGCTTACAGGATTCCCTGATGCCATTAAAGCTGTGTATCCTAAAACCCAAGTTCAGCTTTGTATTGTGCATATGGTTCGCAATTCCTTGCGTTACGTCCCACATAAAGACATGAAAGCCGTTGCAGCTGATTTAAAAGCCATCTATCATGCCGTTACTGCTGAGTCTGCCGAATATGCGTTACAGGAATTTTGCGCCAAATGGGATGAAAAATACCCTAGCATTAGCCGCTCTTGGCGTAGCAAGTGGGATAATATCATCACTTTATTCGACTACCCACCAGAAATACGTAAGATTATATATACTACTAATGCTATTGAATCGCTAAACAGCGTTATCAGAAAAGCAATTAGAAACCGTAAAATATTCCCAAGCGACCAATCCGCTCTAAAGGTTGTTTACTTGGCAATTATGCAGGCATCTAAGAAATGGACGATGTCTTTGCATGACTGGAAATCTGCCATGAATCGTTTTGCTATTCAATTCGATGACAGATTTCCTCAATAACTATCGTGGCGGTTACACAAATTTATTTACAGGCTCTCTTTGCCAATGAACGCGTGTTACAGCTGCGTTATAATGTAGGTTATCCTCAGTGACGCAAAGCGCTATGTGCTCCTTTTGGAATCAAAGGGAATCGCCATCTGTGGTGGAGGGGTTTTTAAAACATAGATTTAAAAAAATCCATCTGTTCAACATATTTTACATACGTTTATAGTCTTTTCTTATTTTTGCTTTGTTCGACTATAGCTTGTTTTTGAGCAAGACTTTTCTCTGACTTGTTGTTTTTTGTATGTTCAAACATATGTATTGTAGGTTTTGTGAATTTTGATTTTTCTTCAATCTTATCTTGTATTAAAAATTGAAATTTTTCGTTGCCGACACGCGCAGCAATCACTTTTAACATCTCTTCAGAGTATTGTTCTAAAACAGCTTTACAAGATTTTTGATTGAATAATTCAAATACATCCTGATCTGTTAGTATTTGAACTGTGTCTGAAAGTATTTTAGGGTGTGAGATCAACTTTAATACATCGCTGGTTAAGCTTGTCTTAAGCTCATCTGCTGTGAACATGCTAAAAATAATATCTTTCCAATAGAGTTCAAATGCATTTCTTGGCTCAATGCCTTGTGTGAAAATCTTTTTCAAAGATTGAGGTGAGGGTGCCAATATGCAATCCGCGAGGTGCGAGTTAAGTTGGGTTAAATAGATTAAATCTAATATCCTGTTTGCGCTTGGTTTGTTGCGCAAATCTAGATTATTCATTGGCAGTATAGAACTTTGAAGTTTTGCTGCTAGTATAGATTTTAAGACTGATTGATTAAATAGCACTGAAATCATCTCATCAGGTGCTGAAAACAAATCCCTTATGTTATCTTTCCAGTGTGGGGTAGATTCTATTTTTTCTAGACTAAAATACGTGCTAAAGTTATCAGGATCCAAAAGTAACTGTCTTTGAAATTCTTGATACTCTTTAGGCTTTAAACAGTTTAGTATTTCAGGAATTTTACCCTGTGAATAACAGCTTGAATTCATTTGCTTTCTTAAAAAATGAGTACAGTACTGAGCCAGTTTTTCACCCAAGTCTTCTTTGCTGTAATATTCTCTAATTAAATCGATGGAGTTCTTTTTTATAAATAAGGATGAAAATAGCTCATCTAGATTATTTTCAAGACATAGCCTAATTGTATCTGTACCCAAGAGCGCTTCTATCTCTTTTTTAAAGGACTCATGACCATATTTTATCATATCAAGCACAATTTTTTTGGTTTGCGTGCCCATGACTTCTTTGAATAATTGATCGCCTAATTTATTCTGGATGAAATGATATTTTGGCCTCATGTGTTTATTTATACTTGCAAATCTCATAATATTAGATAGGTTAGAAATTTCTGATTTCAATTCGGATGCCAAGTCTTCCGGTGTGCAAAACCTAAGTATTTGCTGAAA
>JBFWLB010000050.1:0-17598 GCA_050252335.1 Candidatus Berkiella sp.
ACATCAAGACAAATGGATTTCTTTTTTAAGAGAAGAGAAAAATATTTTGTTAAGACTTGAGCGGATTATTGACTTTATTACTTTGTAAGAGATAAAGCACATTTTAAGTCTTCGGATTGTATGATGACAAAATTTTGTATTGGTATGACAGAGCAGGAGAAGACGATTCAAGCGCTACAAACGCTGTATTTGCAAAGTGTGGAAGAGCTGATTGTGCAAAGACGACATCAATCTGATCATGAAAAAAACCTAATGTTTGAAAGGGTTTTATATCCCTCTTTAGGGGCAGAACTTTTTAACAATACAATCTGCCCCAGAATCAATGAACGTTCCAAGCAAGCCTTAGAAAGTTTGATGGAAAGGCTTGCTTAGCATTATATCTGCGTCTTATTTTCTTTCCGTTTATGAATGAAAAGAACAGGGCTTAAAAAAATCATCATGCCAATGACAATGACGGCTTCATACAGATAGCCATTACCAATGTCCATGTGCGTGAGTGGTGGAACAAATCCGATCATAATGACGCTACAGCATGTAAGGATTCCCATACCACAAACCAGCCATACGCCTATTTTTTTACCAGGAATTTTAAAGGGGCGCGCTACATTGGCTTGTGTGTATCGCAATCGGATGGTACCTGCAAATAATATGATATACATCAGCATGGATAATGAGGCTGCCATTTGTGAGAGCGCAAAATAAGAGGCTTCTACAGTAGGTAGTAGTAGATAAACCAAAGTTAAAATAGTACAAATTCCACCTTGTAAAAGTAAAATATTTGTTGGGACATTAAAGCGATTTGTTTTAGACATTGCTTCTGGCAGCAAGCCATCACTGGCTGCGGCAAACAATCCTTTTGTGGGACCAATGATCCAAGTTGCTACGGCTGCGATGCCACCCACTAAAATGGCATAAGCAACCAATGAGCCAAGCCAGCTAATGTGAAAACTTTGCGAAAATAATGTAAATGTTTGAATAATACCTGTTAAGTTATCTAAGCTGATAGCAGGGATTACAATAGCAATAGCCAAAGATGCAAAAATAAGGCTAAATAATATGATACAGGCTGAGATCATAAGTGCTAAAGGATAATCGCGTTTAGGATTTTTGACTTCTAAGGCATGCACGGAAGACATTTCAAGACCCAGTAAACTGTAAACAATTTGTGAGAAAAATACCAACTCCGTGACACTTTTAAAATGAGGATTCAAGGCTTGCCAGTTCATAGCAATTTCAGAGGTGTTGCCATTCAATAACCAGACTATGGTAAGTGCAATGATGAGTAGCATGGGTAAGAGTGTGCCAAAAATAGAACCAATACCACTGACAAGGCTAGAAAAACGCATACCAAACATATTTAAGAGTGTGCACAACCAGAAAGTCGCCAGAACGGTTGCCGTCATAAACGAAGCATGTTGTGTCAGTTCAGGTTTGTATAAAAAGGCAAGCGTACTTGCGATGAGTGTTAAAATGGTGGGATACCAAATGATGTTATAAATCCATTGTAGATAAACAACACAAAAGCCCCATTTTTCTCCAAAGGCTAGTTTTGCCCAACTGTATATACCCCCCTTTTCTGGCCAAGTGGTTGCAAGCTCTGCTGTAATCAGCGCTGTTGGGATGAAAAATCCAATAGCAGCAATGATATACATCGTAATGAGAGCAAAACCATAATTAGCAGCCATGGGAAGTGTGCGGATAGAGTCAACCGCTATCACATTGATCATAATGAGAGATAAAAAGCTTAGTACTTTTTTAGGAACATAATTCGTTGTCATTTTAAAGTCTCGTTACCAAAATAGATAAATAGGTATGTATGAATAGAAAGGAGCTATCAATAGCTTATGGATGCAGATCCATTTTCTCTAACAGTAGGCGATAACCTTTGCCATAATGTAAGCTGCGGTTAACACGTGTAATGGTTGTTGTACTTGCGCTGGTAATTGTATTTACTTCACGAATGGTTAAGCCTTGTGCAATTAATTGCGCACAGACCCAACGTGTTTGCAATGCCTCCATTTCTTGTGGTGTACATAAATCAGTAAAAAATAATTCAAACTCTTCTGCTGTTTTTAGAGCGCAGAGACTTTTAAATAAAGCGCGTTGTACTTTTTTCATGGCTATCACTTGATAAGGTATACTGATTTACTGTGTTAGCATGGTAAAACAAAATCTATTTGGATGCAAGATTCCGTTATACTGCATATATGGAATTATTTCTTTGGGGGGGGGGGGAATAGTTAAATGACTTATATTATTCGTCCAGCAACACCAGCAGATGTTGGTTTTATATTGGCGTTGCGTTATCAGGCTGTGGAAAATAAGTTATATCGTGTGATTACACATGACATGTTGCTTGATGCTCTTCGAAAGGATTGCAGGGCTTGGGTTGCAGAAGATGATGATAGGGTTATTGGCTTTTCTCTTGGGAATAAACGTCGAAAAATGTTGTGGGGCTTATTTGTAACCCCTGCTTACCAGAACCAAGGTATTGGCAAAGCTTTGCTAAATATTGCTGTTCAGTGGCTTCAGCAAGAGGCACGATACTGTTTTTTATTTCCCTGCAAAAAAATATGGTTAGAGACAGAAATAAACAGTCGCGCAGAAACTTTTTATCAGTCTCTCGGTTGGAAAAGGATTAAGCAAGTATCAGCTCGAGAGGTGCATTATTGCTATTATTTCGAGGCTTGAAAAGAAGCTGAAAGAGGTTGGATATAGGTCATCTTTATAAATACTAAAGTCTGTTGTAGACTTATATTTAAAGTATAAAGACTCTTTTTACACATTTACATCAGGGTAAGCGCATGAAAAAAATATTTCATAGCCTATTAGCTAGCATGGTAGTGGCACTCTTCATCGTGCCAGCTTGCGCATGGGCCTCTCTTGAAGATGTTGCTGATAATCTCATGGGACCAACAGAAATTATCACTAAACTCACTGTGGTTGCGAGCTACATTGTGGGGGTAGGCTTGGTTATTTTCTCAATTGCACAATATAGAGAACATCGTAAAAGCCCTAAATTAGTGCCTTTGACCACGCCTATCCTATTACTGATTTTAGGCACATGTGCTTTGTTGATTCCTTATATTTCTGTCATTTCAGGTGAATCTTTTAGTGCAAGTGAGCAGGCCAAACGGGAAGGAAAGTTGCCTGATAAAGCGGGCGCGCTTGCGCCTATGCCAGAAGTGAAAAAGAAGAAATTGCCTGGGCCAGGTCGTTATGCGCCCAGTGATACTCGGGATGCTGGTTCTGCAACAAACGATGATGATTCTTATTATGAAGATGAATATAACGATAGCGAGACAAACTATGATGATGGGGGGAGTGGTCATTGGACCAGTGATCCACGCTACCGTTAATCACTTCGCTTTTATTTTTTCATACACAAAGAGCCGAAAAGGCTCTTTTGTATTTGTACAGTCCTGAAGTATTGATGGTGGGCAAGTAGTAACATAGTTATACACACATCAATCATCAGATTAAGTTTTTCGAATGACCTGTAAGATAATCTGACAGTCAGCTAAAATTTGACGGTATATTGTTTTCTAATATTTTGATTTACATTAAGAAAAATCCATGACAATAAAATGACACTTAGAAAATAAGTTTATAACCGACTTATTATTTTAAGGCTTTTTTAAAAGGACTCACAAAGTTATCCACAAGATACCTTGAATTAAGTTTTAGGTTGGATTTCTGAGATCTGTGCATCAATTTGGCGGGCTTCGCGATCGGTGATGTTATTTAATTTTTTAGCCATGGTGAGTTGTCTGATGGCGCTTCGATAATCACCTTGTAGCTTCAAGGCTTGCGCTTGAGCAATATGTGCTTGAACTGTCTGATTTGCTTGAACATAAGCATTTGTAAGCAAGTGATATAGTTCTATTTTATCCGGCGTGTAATGCATTTGTTTTTTAATAGTGCGAATGGCTTCATTATCTTCTTTTTGCAAAATAAGCCAACTAGACAAATTTGTTGTGAGCGCATAATGGTTAGGATGTGTTTGTAGCGCCTTTCTCAGTAGCTGTATTGCTGTATTGGGCTGTTGTTGATTCATGGCCAGTTGTGCATTAACGAGTAGGAACAAGGGCTCATTGGGAGCAAGATTCAATAACTCATCAATCGCTGGTTTTGCTAAGTTTGGTTTTCCTTCTTGTAGATAAGCTAGAGCTAATCCATATAGTGTTCCTAAGCGATTTCGATAGGTGCCATTTTCTAAGGCTTGTTTAAAATACTGGGTTGCTTCTTGTGGGGTTTTAGCCGTTGCAACGTGAAGACGTGCTTTGATCAAGTGAAACTGTAAACTGTCCGCTATTTGTTTATAAGGATAGTCTTGCGCTCTTGATTTTGAGGCCATTAAACGTTCACTGGAAAGTGGATGCGTTAATAAATATTCAGGGATCCAACGGCCATAAAATCGCGTGTCTTGATACATGCGTTGGAAAAAGCTGGGCATGCCCATCGGATCAAAACCTGCTTTTGCCAATGCTTGAATGCCAATGAAGTCTGCTTCACGCTCATGTTCGCGTGTAAAGTTGATCATTGCTTGTTGTCCGCCAGCGAGTGTAGCAGCCATTGCGCCTGTACCTGCTTGTGTATTTTGGGTTGCGAGTACAATAGATGCGAGTAGACCCGCAATGGTTGAAATTTTGACACGCCCCATGTGTTCATACATACGAGCAATATGTCTTTGCTTCACGTGTGCCACTTCATGCGCGAGTACGCCTGCAAGCTCACTTTCAGATTCACTGTTTAGTATTAAGCCTGAATTAACCCCGATAAAGCCTCCTGGTAATGCAAAAGCATTGATCCGGGGATCGATCACCGTAAAAAAGTTAAATTTGTTACTGGCGTGAGAAAAGGTTGCCACAATTCTAAAGCCAACCGACTCTAAATAGTCGTTGATAATATTATCGTTTGAGATTTTGAGAGAAGCTTGTAATTGTCCTAAGACAGAACGCCCTAACTCAAGTTCATCAAGCGGAGATAAAATAGGTGAGGCAGCATTTCCTAAATCAGGTAGACTTGAGTCAGCTTGAGCAAGCGATTGTGAGCTTGCTAAATAACAAGCGCTGCTTAGTATCATTATAGGCGTGACTAAGCGCAGTGTTTTAAATAACACGTCGCTCAATACGGTGATATTTTTCAGGGTTTTAATTAAACTGAACATATTATTCTCATTTTAACTGAAAAATCGGGCGTCTGCTCGCCTTAAATCATTGAGGATATATAATAAGTCGGGGAACTAGATGATTCATGTGTTGAGAAATTGGGTTGTACGTTATTTTTCAGATCCAGAAGCGGTACTGCTGATGGTATTGCTCATTGGTAGCATCATGCTGTTTGCATGGATGGGGGCAATACTCGCTCCCGTGATTGCAAGTATTATTATTGCTTATTTACTGCAATGGTTAGTGAATCGTTTAGTGTTGTGGCGTATTCCTAAATTGCCTGCTGTATTGATTGTATACATTGCTTTTTTAGGAGTATTTTTATGTGCAATGTTTATTTTATGGCCGATTATATGGCAACAATTGCTTAAATTGGTTGATGAATTACCTAATATGATTTCAAAAACAAGACAATTTCTCTATTTATTACCTGATAGATTTCCTGAATATATTACCAAAGAAACAGTGGATGTTACGGTTGCAACCAGCTCAATGGAAATGAAAAGATTTGCAAGCCAGTTGTTAACAATGTCTATTGCTAGCATTCCCAGTTTTATTGCGTTGATTGTTTATTTTATTTTGGTGCCCATTATGGTGTTCTTTTTTTTAAAAGATGCCAAATTGATCTCTGATTATATGAGTAATTTTTTACCGGAAAAACACAAAGTCTTGCACACCGTATGGCAAGATGTAGATATACAAATCGGTAATTATGTAAGAGGTAAAGTTGCAGAAGTTTTTATTGTGGGTATTGCAAGTTATATTGCTTTTTACTTATTCCATTTACAATATGCTATTTTGTTGGCTGTTTTAGTCGGGGCTTCGGTATTAGTGCCTTATGTAGGAGCTGCGGTTGTTACGGTGCCCGTTGTGCTCGTAGCTTTTTTTCAGTGGGGTTATAATGCACCTGAGTTTTTCTACTTGGTCATGACCTATGGCATTATTCAAACCATCGATGGTACGGTTCTTGTTCCTTTGTTATTCAGTGAGGCAGTAAATTTACATCCTGTTGCAATTATTGTCGCTATTTTAGTATTTGGCGGGTTCTGGGGATTTTGGGGGGTGTTTTTTGCCATCCCATTAGCGACCTTGGTGAAGGCTGTGATCGTTGCATGGCCTAAATCAGCATAAGTGCCATTTTATATTTGATAACTACATGCTCTTTGTTTACCCCTATCTAAAATAATAGATAGGGGTAAATATGTGCTCAAAGTTATAGTACTTTAACAGCGTAGTCAGCCAAGCGTGAGCGTTCACCACGCGTTAAGGTCATATGCGCACTATGATTCCATCCTTTAAAGCATTGCACAGCATAGGTTAAGCCAGAGGTTGTTTCTGTTAGATAAGGGGTGTCAATTTGATTGACGTTTCCTAAGCAAACAATCTTTGTGCCTGGGCCTGCTCGTGTGATCATGGTTTGCATTTGTTTTGAGGTAAGATTTTGCGCCTCATCGATAATCAGATATTTATTCAAGAATGTGCGTCCGCGCATAAAATTCATAGAGCGAATGCGGATACGTTTCTTTAAAATTTCTTGAAGCTCTGTATCGTCTTCATTCTCTTTCGTTAATGCTTGTGCGAGCACTTCAAGGTTATCCATTAAAGCACCCATCCAAGGGGTCATTTTTTCTTCTTCAGTGCCAGGCAAGAACCCGATATCTTCTCCGACGGGTACTGTAACACGCGTCATAATGATTTCACGATAGAGTTTTGTATCGATAACTTGTGCAAGACCTGCGGCTAATGTGAGTAATGTTTTACCTGTACCTGCGCCACCGACCAAGGATACAAAATCAATTTCTGGATCCATGAGAAAATTGAGTGCAAAGTTTTGTTCTCGATTACGCGCATTAATGCCAAAGACTTTATTTTTAGGACGGCGAAAATCTTTAGAGTACTCGATGTTCGCATGTTCATTTTCGATATTGCGTACGATGGTTTCAAAGTCGCTGCCATCATTACTGTAAAGACAAGTGTTCACAACCCAATCTTTTATTTGAGGGCCGCTGACTTGATAAAAAGTTCTACCATCTTGTTTCCAAGAGGACATTTCTTTGCCATGGTTTTCCCAAAAATTTTCATCCAGCTCATAAAAACCAGAATGCATGAAACTTAAATCATCTAACATTTGGTCATTATGATAATCTTCAGCATGAATGCCGAGCACACTGGCTTTAATTCTGAGATTGATGTCTTTGGTGACAAGTGAGACCCAGATATCTGGATTTTTCGCTTGTAAGGCAAGCGTTATTGCTAAGATTGAATTATCGGGCTTATTACCTGGTAAAGATTCGGGTAATACAATAGGTAAGTCTTCACTTTGAAAAAATAATTTACCACAGGGGGGCGTAAAGGTTTCGCTGAGTTGATCGGGCGGAACCAAGGGAATACCTTGGAAAATGTCTTTGCCGGAAGCTGTCTTTATAAGGTTATCAAAATAACGGTTAACTTGGCGAATATTTCTGGCAGTATCAGATAAACCTTTCTTACCTTGGTCAAGCTCTTCAAGTACAACCATGGGTAAATAAATATCATGCTCTTTAAAGCGAAAGAGAGCGCTAGGATCATGGATCAGAATGTTGGTATCAAGGACGAATAACTTTTTTCTTTCTGCTTGATTACTTTCCATAGGTTGCTAATCCTTATTGAGGTATATACTCTTCACATTCGAATTTTAGGCTTTGTTGGCTGCGCTCTTTCACCCCAGTCATGCACTATGTGTGCACTCCTGGGGATTCGCTCCCTTGCCGCCCCACCTAAAAATCGACTGCTATGAGTATGCACGTTCCGTTGTATTAAAAGTCGACAGCTCAATATGTCTCCCCTCTATAAGTATACTACTATTTAATGGGTTCCATGACCACATCAAGATTATGTTCTTCTGAGTAGAGCATAAAACTTTCTCTGAAAGCCGCGATATTTGTTTTGATAGGCACATAGATATTAAAGCTTAAATGTGCCATCACGGTGGTTGTTTTGGGGGCGAAAAAGATTTCGGATTGTAACTCTTCGATATTAATCGATTTGCGACTGAAGAAGCTCGTTAGGTCATGTATAATTCCTAACCTATCTTGCGAGATAACTTGCACGTAGTAAGGTACTGTACTTGTGCGTGTTGTATTGATGTTTTGATTAAGTTTTAGCTGAAGTTGCCATTCATGTTTTTGTGCTAATTTCTGTAGTGCACTTTCTAATTTTGCAATCGCATGCCATGAGCCAATGAAGTGGATAATGAGTGCAAAAGTGTCACCCGATACAGATAATTTGCTAGAGACAATAGAACACTGATTACTTTTTGCCGCCTTTGCAAAAGCAGTAACAATACCAGGCTTATCTTCACCCAGTGCACATAAAGATAAATAGGTTTCAATTTTTGACTTATTCATATAACTTCTATTTGGGCTTTGAGCAGATTTTTAAGACGCTGACCTGTTGCTTGGTGAGCAAATAAATTAAATATATTGTTTAATTCAGTGAAAATATCATTTTAACACAGGTGGCACAAAGAATAAGTGTGTGTCCCTCAAACCTATGCTTAGACGCAGGGTTACTTGCACCTATCGTATGCGCCATGATAGCTTTGTCGCCAGTTTTAAGGGGTTTTTAAAATTTCCGAGGAGTTACTTATGATATTTAATGGATCTGCTGTTGCTTTGGTAACGCCTATGACGGAGATGGGCCAAGTTGACTATCCTAAATTAATGGATTTAGTTGATTGGCATATACAGTCAGGCACCAAAGCACTCATTATAAATGGCACTACTGGGGAAGCTGCAACTTTAGGATGGTCTGAGCAATGCCAAATCTTAGAGGCAGTGCTTGCACGTGCGGATAAAAAAATCCCCATTATTGCGGGCACGGGATCGAATGCAACAGAATTGGCTATTCAACAAACTCAAGAGGTTGAGAAATTAGGGGTAGATGGATGTCTTATTGTAACCCCTTATTACAATAAACCGACGCAAGCAGGATTGTTATTACATTTTAAAAGCATCGCAGACAAAACATCTTTACCTATTTTGTTGTATAATGTGCCCTCTCGCACAGCCTGTGATTTAAAGCCTGAAACGGTAGCAGAATTAGCAGAAATGCCAAATATTGTTGGTATCAAAGAGGCAACGGGTGATTTAGATAGGGTTGCAAAGATTCGAGCAATGTTGCCCAAAAGTTTTCTGTTACTCAGTGGAGATGATGCAACTTCGCTTGATTTTATTCTTGCCGGTGGAGATGGCGTTATTTCTGTAACTGCAAATGTATTACCAGAGCTTATGAGCCAAATGTGTGAATATGCGCTCAAAGGCGAGACAGAAAATGCAAAACAAATAGATCAGAAAATGCAGAGAATGCATCAATCATTATTTTTGGAATCGAATCCTATACCGGTTAAATGGATATTACACAAATTGGGTAAGATTGGCCCTGGTATACGATTACCATTGACGCCACTCTCTGCTCAATACCATGATTCCTTAGCGCAAGCATTAAAAGTAGTTGGAGCCTATGATGTATAGACGCATAATTGTATTAGCTTGTTTATTAACACTTGTTGGATGTGAAGTTGTCAATGATCACAGAAAAGTCTATGTACGTGATAGAGGGCAGGATTATTTAACCAGCGATTTAGTTGCACCTTTAGCGGTATCGGCACCGTTAACACAATACCATTCAGATGTTTTTCCTTTACCCGATGTTGTTCCTAGCAAAGAAGGTTTGGACAATATATCACTCAAACCACCAGGCTTTGGTGAAACACTTTAAAATATAAATATTGCAAAAAGAGGTAGTTATGGTTGCTAAATTAAAAGAAATTTATCGTGGTAAAGCAAAAACCATGTATGAAACAGATAATCCAAAAGCATTATATTGCGAATTCCGTAATGATATTTCTGCTTTCAATGCTGAAAAATTAGCTAACCTTGATAGAAAAGGCCTCATTAATAATCATTTTAATGCCTTTATTATGCAGCATTTGGAAAATGAAGGTGTTGAAACACATTTCATTGAAAAAATTGGTGAGACTGCTTCTTTGGTTAAGAAATTGAAAATGTTTCCCTTAGAATGTGTGGTGAGAAATTTATCGGCAGGGAGTTTATGTAAACGTTTAGGCATTGAGAAAAATCAACCGCTCAATCCTCCTGTTTTTGAATTCTTTTATAAGAATGATAAATTAGGTGACCCCCTGATTAATGAATCGCATATTATTACTTTTAAATGGGCAACAGCAGAAGAAATTGCTCAGATGAAGGCATTAACATTCCGCGTAAATGAGATTCTTTCAAAATTATTTAAAGCAAATGATTTATTATTGGCGGATTATAAGCTTGAATTTGGCTTGTTTGAAGGCAGAATTATTTTGGCAGATGAATTCACACCAGATGGTTGCCGCATTTGGGATGCAAAAACATTAGAGATTTTTGATAAGGACAGATTCCGTCAAGATCTAGGTAATGTTGTTGAGTCTTATGAATTGGTTGCTCGTCGTTTAAATATTCCCTTAAAGTAAAATAATTCTCATATCTATGCGCTGCCTCTTCTTGGCAGCGCACATTCTTTCTTTAATTGTGTATATACATTTTGGTAGCAAAAACATGCGCCAATAGTTGACTTGACAACCGTTGTCAAGTCAACTATTATTTTCCTATCTTAGAAAAGAGCAGAGAGCGTTAATAATTTACTAGAATCCCATTTAAAAAAATAAGCACGCCCAATGAAGAAGAAAATTTTAAAGCAGCACATAGGCTATTGGCTCAATCGCTTACGAAGCGCTGTTCATTACAGATTTGAAGAGCGATTAGCAACATATGGAGTTAGTGTTCCTGCTTGGTGTATTATGACCTCAGTCTATGATGATAGTGCGCATTCTATTAATGAACTGGCAGAGTATATCGAGATTGATAAAGCTGCCGTTTCTCGCTTGGTGGATAAATTAGTGCACAAGGGATTACTACTGCATGAGCCAGGTAAAGATCGACGTTCGGGTAATATCCGTCTTACTGCAGAAGGTCAACTATTGGTACCTAAGTTGATTAAAGAGGCAGAAGAAAATGAAAAGGAATTTTTTGGGTATTTATCAGTCCAGCAGCAAAAAAGCTTACAAACTATTTTTAATGAAATTTTAACAAAAACCTCTTCTGTAAAATCAGAAGGATGGTTGTTAAAAAGTATAAAATTATGAGGAAAAATGAAAATGAGTATTCAAGAAATCTTAACGCAAGCAAAAAATGAGAAGTGGCCATACCCCAAAACTTTCAATGCCTTAAAGAAAATGGGCACAGAATCTTATAAGGTTTCTTTTATTAATTCTTACAAAGCAAACTATGTGGGTACTTTTGGTACGATTCAAGAATCAGCCCCTGCTGAATATCATGCTATGCATGCGAGTGAATTTTTTAATGGTAGCGCTATTAAGACAGCGATTGTTGAGCATGGGCAAGGCAAAACTTCTTATATTGAGTTCTTAGAAGAGATTGCAGCTCAAGGTGTCTCACACTATATCGTAGATATGTTTAACCGTACGGTCACCTATTTTAATAAAGATGAAAGTCATGCTCATGTAGAAGCTGTGCCAGAATGGCAGGGATAATCAGTTGTTTAAATCTGAACTTAAGCAAAGGATTGTCTTAAGTTCAATCAATTTAGCCTCTTTGTAGCGGCAAAGCCAAAATGTCCGCTGTGTTCATATATACTCATAACAGTCGATTTTTACCCGCAAGGGCCACAATGTAGGTGAGGCGGCAAAGGAGCGAATCTCCAGGAGTGCACAGATAGTGCAGACTTAAGGTGAGCGTGCTGTAGCGGCAAAGGGAAATGTCCGGTTTTGAGCAATGTTAAAATGTCCTGTAATAATAAACGAAAAAATTCAGGACAGCCAGATTAAGTTGCTTTACCCAAAATCTTTGCGCTAAAATTCTTTTCAGTAATAGGGAAATTATTTTAGCTCATGACCTTAGCTCGCTCAGAACAAATCGATTTGAATGCAACGCCGTATTATCACGTCATGAACCGATGTGTGCGTCGTAGTTTTCTCTGTGGGTTTGATGAACTTACTCAAACTGATTACTCGCATCGTAAAGCATGGATAGTCGATCGCTTAAAATATCTAGCCGATATCTTTGCCATCAAAATATGTGCTTATGCCATTATGAGCAATCATTATCATGTTGTTTTATATGTAGAAGAAAAACAGGCAGAGGCTTGGTCAGAAGAAGAAATTATTCATCGCTGGGCATCTATTTTCCCCAAAGATGCCAAAGAAAATAAACATTTAAAGCAAAAAATTCAGCTCTGGAAAGAGCGCTTAACAAGCATTAGCTGGTTTATGCGTTGCTTAAATGAGCGTATTGCAAGAGATGTAAATGAAGAAGATGATGTCGCAGGGCGATTCTGGGAAGGGCGTTTTAAATCACAAGCTTTGTTGGATGAAGGTGCATTGTTGAGCGCCATGGTCTATGTTGACTTAAACCCTGTGAGAGCAGGCATTACAAAAACACCAGAAGAGTCAGAATTTACCTCTATTTATGAGCGCATTCAGCATATTTCTAAGCAATTAAAAATCAATAAGCCAAAATCTATCAAACAACAAAAGCGAGAAAGAGCAGATATCTATAACAGCCTCTCACAACCCAAATCTTTGGTACCTTTTACCAACATATTAAAACATCACTCTCATGCTATTGATTTTAAATTGGTCGATTATTTAGAGCTTGTTGATTACACAGGACGAGTGATTCGTGATGATAAAGAGGCTAGCTCTATTCCTGAGCATTTAGCGCCTATCTTAACCAGATTACAATTCAAGCCCACAAACTGGATCTCATTAGTCAAAAACTTAGGTAAAAGTTTCTCCCATGCTGTGGGGAATGAAATTTTATTGTTGAATTTTGGTAGAGAAAGGAAAAAAGGTTTAAAAGGCATCACTCAAGCAAAGAAAATATATAATAATCCTCAAGCGATAGCTTAACTTATTTCTCAATTTATACATCCACTCACTTTATAAAAACAAAAAATTATCTAATTCCTATCTTTTTTGAAATTTAATTAATGTGGATATCAGAATTGTATGGCTGTTTTTATAGATATAGAAAATGATTTATTGCAAAAGATATAAATGGCTGTCCTGAATTTTTTTAGTGCATACACAATGAATTACTTTAAATTGAACTTAAAACATCATAGCGAGCTCCTAGAAATAGTCATTTCATAACTTAGGTGTATGTCTATGGCAGCATTTGGTCCTCGATTAGGTAGTTTTGTAGGTCGAGCAGCTCAAAATTTGAGTCGTATTGCAAATAGTAAAATTGGGCATTTTGCAAAAGAAGTAGGTGTAGAGTTTACTGCTGATTTTGCTACCAATACTGCAATGGATATGCTGGGTTTTAATCCATCAGAGAATGTCAAGAAAGCATCTTTTCTTAAGTCTGCTCTCGGGAGTAAAGCAGGTTTTGCTTCTCAGTTGATTCAAGTGGCTATGCAGGGGTATGAGACGGTGAGTTCTGCAAAAGTAAATGCTCAACAACCTGTGATCACACTACCGCCTTCTTCTATTTCACAGCGGTTACAGGACTTAAGCCAAAGTGTTAGTACTGTGAGTAATCCACGCTTCTCTTTCGTAGACCCATCAAAGTTTACAGAACAATTTTTAGGACTCATTGAGTCACCACAATTTCATTTTGCATTATCACAGAATAAAAAAGCTTTAAATATTGCAAAAGAGCGGCGACAATCACCTTTAATGTTTAATACAATTCTCGATGAAAATAATTTTTTTGCTTCGCATTTTAGTGCCAATAAAGATGCAGATTTATCTGTAAAAAAAGATAAAGAAATTTCAGAAGAACCAGAGGTAGAAAAAAAGAGTACACCAAAATCAAAATAAATCTGGAGAAATACTCATGGCAGAACCTAGACAGCCAGCGAATTTTAATATGCCTGATCTGATAGAGAAACTTAGCAACGCAGGCCTGAATAATGTGGCGATAGAATTAGAAAAAAATCGCCCAGAGATTGAAGACCTTCTGGCCAATATGAATCCATATAGTGAAGAAGATATCATTAGTATGATTGTTAATTATTCATTAATTCTTTATGAATTTTATCGGAAAGAAGATGATATAAAGACGAATAAGCAGGAAGAGTATCAGCTGTTGCTTGCAGCCACTTTCAGTGTGGGGTATGCGGTTGGGCAAGGGGTTGAGGTTGCGAGTGTGTTGCCTATCATGGCGATTGCTGGGACACATTCAGATTTAGGTAAAAAAATAATAAAAACCTATTTGAAAGAAATTAAAGCTCAAAATGAGAACAATTAGAAATCTTGTAAACTATAGTAATTTTTCGTTTGGCTGAAGAGCAGGTTCTAATTTTAACGAATCTTAAATACGCGGCACTTAGATACACTCTGAATTATAATGGATAAAAAAATATGTCTAAGAAGAAAAGGTATACAGCACTTGATTTTGATTTTCAGTCCATTGGTTTAGTGAAGCAAGAGATGGATGATTTGACAGATGAGACCATGGGTTCACAATATGAGCGATTAGCTGCTTGGAAAGGGGGGAAAGCAACACATTTTAAAACAGGTGGTTTTTAAGGTACGGTTGCAGAATTGTATTTGGGGAGCATGGACTTTCGCCAAACCTAGATCTAGATTTTCCCAATAGAGACGAATTGATTCGTCGAATAGAAGAAAAGAGCCAAATCAGTGGTAAAACCGATAGGCTCTCTTCGACTATTTAGAACTAAGATGAGTGTGAGGTGGCGTTAATTTCAAGCCTTTCGCTCTGTTTCAAGCCAACTCATAATATTGGCACGTAGCATGGGTAAGGTTACGGCGCCATGTTTGAGCACTTGATCATGAAAGTCACGAATATCAAAGTTTTCTTTCAAAATTGACTTTGAATATTCTCTTAATGTATCAATCTCACGCTTGCCTAACATATAAGAGGTTGCTTGACCTGGCATCATGATATAACGATCGACTTCACCTTCAATGACGTTTCGGTCTAAGGCTGTGTGCTTTCGCATAAAATCAATCGCTTGTTGTCTGGTCCAGCCAAATACATGGATACCTGGATCAACAACAAGTCTGGCAGTTCGTAATGCTTCGTTAGAAAGCATGCCTAATTTTGAAATATTATCATTATATAAATCCATTTCATTGGCAAGACGTTCACTATACAACGCCCAACCCTCACCAAAACCTGCATTCCATAAATAGCTGTCTACAGGGTGGTGTGATTTTTCTTCTTGTGCCAATGCAACTTGGAGATGGTGACCTGGTAATAATTCATGAAATAAAGTTGCCTCTTGATCGACTCGGCTTTTGTTGGGCGGATCATAGGCATTAATGTAGAACATTGCTGGGCTTTTGCCATCTTCTGTTGCGGGATGATATTCGCCTGCTGCGCCTGTTTTTGCACGATGCATAGGATAAGGGGTTACAATGCATGCAGCTTTAGGCAAGGTATGAAACCATTGGGGTAGTTTTGCGCGTGCTCTTTCAAGTGCTTTTGTATTATAACTGAGGATGTCTGCTTCTGTTTGAAAATAATTGTGCGAGCTTTGAATGGCTTTTTGAAAGATGGTTGAAGTATCAAGTGTATTAAACTCGCTTAATCCAATTTGAGCAATCTCTTTTTCTAAAGCAGACATATGGTTTTCACCAAAGCTGTAAATTGCTTTAGGATCGATTGTTAAGGTAGTGCTTTCTTTAATTTTGGCTAAATAACAGGCCTCGCCATTTGGAAGGGCAGATAAGCCAATTTCTGTTCTGGCTTTGGGTAAATACTCTGACTCTAAGAAATCACGAAATTCTTTAATGGCGGGATTGATTTTTAATTTAATGATTTCAGAAAACTTCTTTCTAAAGGCCGTGTCATGTGCTCTATCTGCCATAGCATAAAAAGGGGAGGCTTCTATTTCACTTGGAATCATGAGATCTAATTGCTTGATGACACGCTCAACAACGGGTTTAGGCGCGGTATAGCCTTGTGTTAAGCCTAGCTTTAAATTGTTGATTTCATCTTTTACCAATTGAGGAACGGTTGCCCATCTTTCAAGGGCTTGTTTTCGTTCTTGGGGGGTATCTAAAGGTTGCTTGCTTGAAATAACACCTAACTCTATATGCCAACCTCTTAATGGATTTACGTTCCAAAGTGTTTCTTTGCAAATACGCGTTGCTTTCGCATTCTCAAGAGATTCTTTTAGTAATTGAAAAGTAGTATGTTCAGAAGAATTAATCAATTTTGTCTCATCTATGAGAGAGAGTTCTGTCAGCCACTGATCTTGAAGTGCTTGCCAATTTAATTCGTTTTGATAGCTATGATTTGAAAATTTATTTTGTGGCACCTTTGTTTTTCCCCAAAAAAGCGCTAGCTCAGGAAAATAGGTGAAATATTGGGTTGCGTAATCATTTGCAAGTTCAGTAACGGTTTTTGTCGCAACACTTGACATAGGGGTGGTTCCATTATTTACAGCAGGGTTAGCAAAGACTGGTGTGAGTGCCAGTAATAGCAAATAAGATAGCTTCTTCATATTTTAATATTCTCAATTTTTATTTTTTAAAGATTTGTAATTGCTTGCTTTAAATCATCAATCAGATCGTCTGATTCTTCAATCCCCACGGAGAGGCGTAGTAGACCATCATCAATGCCTAGTAATTTTCTTTGTTGTGGTGATACTGAAGAATGTGTCATCAGTGCAGGGTGTTCAATGAGCGATTCAACGCCACCCAGAGATTCTGCTAAGGTGAACAGTTGTAAGCGTCCTAATAGTTTTTTGACTTGCTCGATATTAAAATTAAAGTTGACACTTATCATGCCACCGAAACCACGCATTTGTGTGTGTGCCACATCATGATGGAGATGATTTTTTAAGCCTGGATAGTGAATCTTCTTTACACAAGATTGGGTGCTGAGAAAATCAACTATTTTTTCAGCATTTTTACAATGTGCCTCCATGCGTATGCCCAGTGTTTTGAGCGAGCGTAGTAACAAAAAACAGTCCATAGGAGAGGGTACAGCACCCATTGCATTTTGGTAAAATCTTAAATTTTCAGCTAAAGCATTCTCTTTAACAATCAGGGCACCGCCCACGACATCTGAATGCCCACCGATATATTTTGTTGTCGAATGACACACACCATCAGCACCACATTCTAAAGGATTTTGTAAATAAGGTGTTGCAAAAGTATTATCAATAAATACATAAGCTTTGGGCGCATATTTTGATTTTATTTCGCATATTTGAGCAATGTTTGTTATTTTGAGCATTGGGTTAGACGGTGTTTCAACCCAAATTAACTGTGTGTTTGGTGTTAATGCATTCTTAAAGGTGGTTGCATCTGAACAGTCGACTTGGCTAAAAGTGATCCCTTTTTCTGCAAATACTTTTGCAAATAATCGTACTGTACCCCCATATACATCATCCAGAT
>JBFWLB010000051.1:0-17596 GCA_050252335.1 Candidatus Berkiella sp.
CTCAGTATCGTATTTTTTAAGAAGACACTTCCATCAGCAGAAGCAATTGTAATAGCCCCATCATTGGCAGAAATATGGTTTTGACTGATTACTTGAGTCTTTGTATAAGGAACAGTAACGTGTCTATCTTTTCCACCTGAACGATCTTTGGCTTGTTGTATTACATATTCTCTTGATTCTACCTTACCATCATCAACACCCTCATTAAAATAAAGGTGCGTACCTTTATCCCCCCACACATCAGCACCACTGGCGATCATTTTACCCGTGCTATATATGACAGTTTCACCTTCACTGCTTAATTGTGCATTATTTGCTTTGGGCAAAGAATGCCAACTCCAACCCACATCCTCAATCACACCTCTAGAATATACGCCAGATTGTGTAAAAAGAGGACGAAGATGCGCATTATCTACATAAAGATAGTTGCCATCTGCGCCAGAATGAAATTTTCCACCCGTTGATTGAAAGTCTGCGATATGTCCACGATGGCCTGTCGCATAAATGCTACCTGAGTTTTCAATAATCTCTGTAGAGTCAACATAATCAGTCACATAATTTTCTTTTGAGTGAATAAATCCCTCAACATAGTGTCTGATTTGTGCATCATTCGTAAAACTTTCAACATTCCAATGAATGATGCCATCAGCATGCAGGTTCCCTTTGTTGTTAAATTTTTTAGATTGAATGACACCACCCTTTTCAAGGTATAATTTATTTGTACCATCTTCAATATCAAAAGTTTTTGTGTCAAACCATGCTTCTTTAAAACCATGTGAACCTGTCTGCCGAAAAGTATCACCCTTATAACGCAGGGTATTTGCATAATGAATAGGTACATCGCCTGCTGCTTCTAAGCTTGTGCCAGGTGCATTCAAGATAAAGGTTGCTTCAGGATTTAATTGAGGAAGCGTTTCAAGTGGAATAGTGCGCTCAGAATAGGGCAACTGAAGCTGAAAAATATTTTTAAAATCTGATGACAAAGAAGGCCATTGCTCTTGACCAAGTTGTGCCTCATTATTTAATTGCAAATCTGTAATTTGTACGCCATTAAAAGCATCTGCATCATATTGAAATGTTGTTTGAGGATTAAGACCTAATGCATATATATTGTCATTGTCTTCACCACTGCGCCATGCAATACTTTCTGGCCTCTCTGTTTCATAGCCTGTTGTTTTTACTAAGGTAGCACTCATGCTGCCAGATTTATCTATCTCTGTGCCAGATAACGTAATTTTTTGTGCAGACAAATGTCCAGCAGCATGATTGACTTTTTGTTGTGATTTTAAGGTGATTTTTTCTTGGGCAATAATATTGCCCGTATTGTGCGCTTCCTTTTGTGTGCCTTCTAAAAAAACATTTTTACCATTCACATTGCCAGCGTTCTGCACCTCAATGTCTGCAAGAGCATCAACAGACTCAACACCAACGATGCTAGCGTTTTCATGATTCACAATAGATTTAGCACTACTGATATACACATGGGCATCTGCTTGAATACTACCCATATTATCAACATGACCAACACCTGAGAAATAAATATCATTACCCGATTTAAGTGTGCCTGAGGATTCGTTCAGAAAAGAAGAATTCACCTCGTCGTTGCTTAACTCAACAATAAGTTTATTGTTTTCATCCCTCACGCTGATATCATGCCCAGAAACTATAACATTCTCGGTTGCACGAATAAAATTAGAGTTATTTGCCTGTTCAATACGCAGATGCGCATTTCCCACTGTATCTAACAAACCATGATTGTGTAATGTGCTTGCAAAAATACCTAAATAGCCTTGCGTAGCATAATCACCATCTAGTGCTCTTTGCACCTCCATCATCACCTGCACATGCTCAGCGCTTATACCCTTGGATAACAGCTTATCTAGCTGCTTACTAAAATCTAAAGCTTCAGAGGTTTCGTTTTCAGATACTTGCGCAGATAATTGTGCAGATTCTTGCTCAGATTTTTGAGCCTGTAGAATTTTCTCAACATGTGCATCAATATCGATAATAACATCAACTTTTGCAACATCTGCCTCATAAAAAACTCTCACAGCCTCAGCATTTTCATGAATCTTCTCTAAAACCTCTTCTTCCGTAGGCACATAAGTACTATCTTCGATAAATTCAAATGCTTCTGTTTCTGGTTCTGTTTCTTCTACGACAACTTCATTATCAGGCACGCTGAGTATTTCTTCTTCTGTCGTCTCTTCCAGAGGTGACTCGGTTATCACCTGAGACTCAGCTTCCTCTGTCCTCAACAAAGCTTCTGACTCTAATGTTTTGCTAACATTTGCTTCAAGCTGATTGATGGTTGCTTTATAACTTGCGTAAATAGTAAGGTTATTGAATAGTTGCTGAGTAAGCTCGGCGTAAGTGATTTTCCCTTCTTGATAGCGTTGATATAATTGCAACCAGCTTTGACCTGAAAATAAGCTTTGAGCATACAATTGATATTCTGCTTTCAAACTATCAGAAATCTTCTCAGATTTATGCAGTGCATATATTAAAGAGTAAAGCGTACGCTTTATAATCTCCGTATGACTTTGCTGATGTCCACCATTCAACACAAATAAAGCTAAATCTTTAGGATTAAACTCTATACCAAATATTTTATCAGGACTAAGCTTATCAAGCATATCTCTTAAGGCAGATTCTGATAACGCTGCTAAGGTATCATTTGCATTTCGTGTATCTTCCGCTGTACCTAAGCCATAAGCAGAGATTACATTAATGGTTGATTTTGCAAATTTAAATGCATTTCTAGAGTGCATGATTTTTTTGGAAACATCTTGCAACAAACTAATATCTTCTGCGCTTAATTTCCCTTTACCAAAGGTTGCAGCAGTGCTTATTATCAACTCTAATATGGTTAGGCTTCTCTCAATGAGTTCATCTTCGCCTAAATACCATCCCCACAGTTGATATAATACATTGCATACAAATTTAGTTTTTTCATCATTTCCCGACAATCCACCAATACTTGGCAATACATGATCTAAGAAAAAATGCACGTACTCGCTATTACTTATTTCAAGATATTTTCCTTGATACAATCTCGATAAGATACCAGCACTGTGATAAAGCGTTTTGGCAACCAATAAAGAATTTCTCAATTTTTTTAAGGGCTGTGAAGGTATAGGAAGGAGCATGCCTGTAATTTCAACAGCAGAAGAAGCATAATTCAAAACTTTATCAAGGACACTCAGGTGATTTTTTCGCCCTACCAAATAAAAGCCTGCATTATTAAATTGATTTGGTTTAGGAGGAACAACACAACTAACCGCTTTAATGAGCGCACCATATTGATTGTTCACAAGATGCTCACTGTCTAAGACAAGATAATCTGCTAATATCGAGCCAGCGTTCTTTACATAAGCCTTACCATAGAGCTTTAATTCACCCTCCGCGATTAAAAGCGTTGAAGTGGCTGCATTTTCTACGGTATGTGCTTTTACACTGCCTTGTCGCACAGCAATTAGCTCATTTTTTTGTTCAAATCTACCCCTACAGTTAATGCTATATTTTTCAATCAGCCGGATATGCCCTTCATTTATAAAATCAAAACCACGCAAATCCAAAGTATCTGCAAGCCATACCCCTTGGTTCTTAACATTTTGTCTTGCATTAATGCTAAGCTCACAGCCTTGAATAAGTGCTGCTTCTTGTACATGCAATGTATCTGCTGCAATTTTTAATTTTTTGGCAGAAATTTTTTCACAAATATTTATCTGACCTTCAGATTCAATGCTGATATTGTGGCTATGGGCACTGGCAGCCAGAACATTGAGCTGAGCATTCTCATCCAGATGAAAAGCAGCCACTACTTTAGAAGGATCCTGCTTATCCAAAATAACAATATTAAGCTTGTCCTGAACCCGAATAATTGCCACAGATTGATTTAAGTAGCCCTCCTTTAAAAAATCATTTCCGGATAAACGCACACACCGAGAAGCAGTGGAGGTGCTCATATCTAATTCTTGAATATCAAGAGATGCTTTACCTAATTTGTCATAATGACATTTGATAGAATATTCGGATATTAATGTCGATTGTTGAATAGTCTTTCTTCTTTGCTCCTGTATTTTAGAAGCATCTAAATACCCAATTGCACCATATTTTTTTAGCAAATCAGCCGCAGCATATTGCTCATGAATTAAGGCAATATCTAATAAGGTTTGACGACCATGATAGAAATCATTTGGCTTGAGACCTGCTTTGAGCTGCTCTTCGAGCAATGGTAGATTGGTGAGCTGAGGATTAAACACTTTATTATTTTTAGGCATATACTGCACCCCTTTTATTATCCTTTGCCGGAAAGTAAAAAAGCCAATTACCCAAAGACAATTAGCTTTTTTTCATACACTTTTTACAAATAATTTTACATCGTTGCAAGAGGATTATTTCTACGGTGTAATTCTGAAAACGCATCATTAGCCGCCACTGAAGGCTCATTTGAACTTTGCGGGGTATTTTCTTCTCGTCCTACTGCTGGAGATGTTTGTGACAGAAGTAAGGCAGGTTGTCTTGCAACAACCACTGATGGCTGCTGAACCAAAGCCATTATATTAGACACACACTCAAAGCTATGGAAGGATATTAGCATTGTGGCAGTAGGCTTTGACCCAAGCTCAAATTGCACGCGATTGCCTATGACACTAACAATTCTTTCATTGTGTATATTGATCCCAACATTACCCAAAGCATCAAAGCTAATAGTAAGGCCCAAAGCTACACGTGATAATATTTTATTGTTTTCCAACATAAAAGATTGTGCATAGCGCGGCCAAATTAATTGCTTATTATTTCCACTTATCAAACGAATCGTGTCATCTTCAACCCAATATCCCTTTATTGTATGAGGGCCTACTTCCCAGGAAAATAATTCAGATGCTTTTAATTTACAGACTGCTTGATTGTGATAAACATGCTCCTTCACCAGCTCCTGCTGACGTGCAATATTTAATGCTTGCTTAACTTTAAGCTGTTCACCCCAGTATGTTTCAAGATTATCAGCATGCAAGGCTTGAATTTCAGCAACAGAAACTTCTTTTGGAAATACAAATTCATCATCACGTATCCTTGCTCTGTCTCTAAAGTATTTTAAACGTCTCACCATAGACTGCAGCTTTTGACGATTTGTCAACGCAAACTCAGAAATAGGCATCGCAAATTCTTTGTCTAATAATTCATTTATTTCTTTAGGAAAATTAGGATCTGCATTCTGCATAAATCTTGTTAACAATACACAAAGTACGGGCAACTTCTTTTCTTCCGCAGAAAGACTCTTTCGCCATACAGCTTGTATCCTGTCTCTTTTTTTCAAATGCATTTGGATCTTAGTAAGATTATTATTGTCCGTATCCAATGCTAACAAAGCAAAATTTGCTTCTACACCCTTATCTGCTAATAGTTTCTCATAGTCTAAAATAAGACCACTCATTTTTTGAGAAATATTTACTTCAGACAACAAAGATAAATTTCTCAATAATGGCTGCAGCAAAGGAAGCGTTGCACGTGTCAATCCAGTATGGCTCAAATTAATTTTTTTTAGACTCGGCACAGCGCTATGTAATTGCGAGCAAAAATCTGAAAATATTTTTTTCTGTTGCTCTGTTCTAGGATTCAAGGAATTATGAGACAAATCTAATTCTTCCAAGCCAACAGCTGCTGCATATTTTACTAAAGCAGGTAAACAATGTACCGTTAACTCATTGTGACTCAAATCTAGAATTCTTAGCTTATCAAAGTCTGATTCTCTATATTCACAAAGCACAAAAACCATATCATCTGACAATTGATTATGATTTAGCTGCAAATAGCTTGTTTCATAATTACCAACACCATTGAATATCAGATTCAAGAAATTGTCTGAAGTCAACTGAAGATGATTCATGCTGATTTTTTTAATCATCGGTTTTATTTCTGCATCTGCAAGATAAGTAAATGTCTCTTGTAATGGTTTAAGCACTTGGTCGCCATTCACAACGCAAGGCATATCACCTTGATTAAACGTCAATTCAAGCTCAGCACCTGTTTTTGCTTTCTCTATTTTTTTCAATGTATGCTGAACCACATACTCAGCATCAGAACAGCCCTTCCTTAAGAAATCAACAAAGACATCCTCTGTTTTTAATGCCCGTCGTTTACGAGCGCTCAACGCTGCGCCACGCTTTGATTTATGTTCATCCACCCTATCAGATAAATAGCGCCATTGTGCACCCACTGTTTTGAATCCCGTATCTTCATAGCGATATCCAAAAAAATCTTTTAATGCAGATTCTGTCTTTGCCTTATTCCTAGACAATTGCTCTAATAATACAGGTGCTAAAGCTTGAGTGTCAGAAGCCATTAATGCATTTTGAAGACTTTTTCTCAACCGCTCTCTTTGCGCCAGTGCCTCTTGATTTTTCTTGCCCTGAACATCACTCTCAATAGTATGGATATTAATATTATATTTTACTTCAGCACTATTTAAAAAGCGGTTAAGTGTATTAGCAGAAAAATGATTGCCACGAATATCTATTGTTTCTAACAAAGAAGCTTGCCTAAACAATGGCTTTAAAACCTGCATGGAAGTCTTATCTAAAGCGGTATTTGAAAGCCTCAAAGTCTTGACACGTGGAAAATGTTTATAAAAATTCTCAAAAAAACTAACAAACAAAGGACTCAACAAATCTTTTTTTTCTATCTTTGAATCAACAGCATTCAACTTGTTTCCAGATAAATCTAAAGATTCCAAATTTGGCAAAGCTCCTCCAATAGAAGACAATGTACCTAAAGCAGAATCTCTCAATTGATTATTGCTGAGCCTAAGGGTCTTTAACTGTTTAAAATCGCCTTTTTCAATCGCTTTCTCAAGTGATAGTATGAGGCGTTCGCCAATCTGAGTACCCGTTATTTCTAAATGCTCTGTGCCAAAGCGACCCAAACCATTGTCTAATAATTTTTCCAAGTTTTCCAAACTTAGTTTATCTGTATCAATAACAATATTTTTAATAATTGCTTTGTCATTAACAGACACCGCGCGTAATTTTTGAGAGAGCTCTGCTGATAGATTTTTAATAAAATCAGCGTCAATTTTATCTATAGTTAAATCTATATTCTTCTTGTTTTCTGAGAACCCATCCTTAATATCACCTAATATGTCCTTTAAAGACCGCTCTGTTTGCCCAGGTGCACTACGACTTTTCCAATAGCGATATCCAATCAATCCCACTGCAGACATACCCACAACAGCGGTAGCAGGTATAATCGCGGCGCTTACAGCAGTTGTAATCAAAGCCGAGGAAACCCCACTGGCAATGCCTGATAACCCGAAATAGTTTGCAAGCCCAGAGAAAAAGCCCAAACTATGACCAATGCTTGCAGCACCTGCCAGCAAACCGCTTGCTGCAGAATAGATTGCCACATCTTTATGTACAGCAGCTTCTTTCAGACTTAATGGTTTTTTGGTTGTCAATGCTTTATTTGCACCTTTTTTCATTTTGCTTTCCTCGTCAAAATATTCCAAATCTCGGGATCGTCAAGAATAGAAGCAGATTCGTACTTATCTCTTTCTGTTTCTTCCTCTATAAATTTCTTCGCCGCGTTGAGTTTGGCGGACATTTCTGTTCCAGCTTCACCCACTCTATCAGGATGGTATTTTCGTTGCAATTTGCGATAAGCAGGCACATAAGCACTTACCTCTAATAACGGCTCCATACCCAAAATACCTTCTGGCGTATCGCCATATTGTTTTTTAAAGTTTTCTTTTAAATCACATTTTGAGGATTTCAGCGCTTCTTTTAAATCTTCAAAAACCTCTTCTTGCTCATCTTCATCGAGCTTTTTATAACGCTCAGGCAAGTCGAGGTCATAATTTTCACTTAAATATTTGATGTGCTCAGCATATTCTTCTTTATCTGAAGAATGACATATGGCCATTATTTTTTCGCCAATGCTCATGCTCCACCCCTCTGGTTGCATGGCAAAGACTTCTTGCCAATCCTGTTTAGGGAGCATGGCAAAGACAGCCTCCACATTCTCCATTTTCCATCTGTAAAAAAGCTCAATCATCGGCGTACGACCATGTGGGCACATCTGCATCAAATAGGCCTTTCGCTCGGCCTCGTTTAATGGCTCCAAAACCACCAGCATTTCTTTTGCGCCAGCTGTAAAGGCTTTAGAGTGCAGCAAACTATCCCCTCGTTCTCTCACCGTATGAACCAAAACTTTTAACTGTTCTGGCGTTAATACAGACTTAATGATGGGCCAATAAGGCGGCTCTGTGCTATCAAGCTCCAATCGTCCCACCAATGAATTATTAGATAGTCCCTCTCCAATTGATGCTTGCAAAAACCGCAACCTATGTTCTGGCTCAATTGCCTCCAAAACATATCTAAATTTATCTCCCCTTTTAAACCAAGGCTCTTTTTCACCATTGGTGGCCGCTGTGTATAAGGGGGTATGCCCCAGTTGATTTTTCTTTTCAAGCAAGCGATACAATACTTCTTTAGGCAGCGCATCTAAGATAATCTTCACTTCTTCTGCGTTTTCACACAAAACCGCATATTGGAAATCATCTAAGACACCTTCTGGAAATTTAACATGTTCTGTCCATCCACCTATCGGCAATACCTTTGCAATACGAAAAAATAAGCGTGGCGGTATTACCGTTGCCACAACACGTTTAAATATATTACTGGCACTTGTGAGCATATTTTTTATCTCTTCTCGTAGTCTTGTAAAAAATGGTTTCAATTCTGCTGTTTTAGTATTTTTATCTTTACTAAGCTTTATATCTAAAATCTTAATGATTTGATTTCGAAGACGCAGATAACATTCATGCAGCCATTGCACGGCGCGTTCTTTCAGCATTTCTATATTCCTATTCAGGGAAACATGATAAGCAACTCTAAATGCAACAAAGGCAGCAAGACCATGCGCAAGCCATTGGCTTTTAAGAAAAACTGAAGAAAATCCCAAATAATGTGTCAAAGACATTCCCAAACCATGAACATAGCCTGAATGGAGCACATAGTTTAAGAAAAGAGAAAGGCCTGCATGTACACCAAATCCGATAAAAATCACAAGAAATATTTTTGAGAAATTGATTTTATTGCTGAATGGATTCTTAAAATGAAATGATTTTACAAACTCAGATACTTCATTGAGCATGTTTTTTAACCTTCGCTATCTAGAGGAAATTACCACTGAAGCAATATTTCTGCCTAAGTGATTATTTTAAAAAAGACGCGATTATAGAGAACAAAATTACACAAAACAATTTATAAAGCCTAAATTGTTCAATTAATTAAATGATGTGGAGTATATAAGCAAATCTTTGTGAGATATTCGCCATAAGGAATGTGCGATATTAGATAGAACGAAGAGTATAGCAACTAACGACGCAGTTTAAACTAATATAGCGAGCATATACAAGTATTATTGTTTTATTTAGACATTCATTACTAGCAATAGAGAATAATACTCAAAATATGTTGGTTAAATATCTATATCATGCTATTTATTTTCCACTAGCACGCGCTTATACTCGTGCTCATCTACATTTAAAAATTATATTTGACCTAATAGGAGCAAAATCATGGCTTGCAATGTTCTCGTCACAGGGGGCGCTGGTTACATTGGATGTCATGTCGTCAAAGATTTGCTTAAAAACAATGCCCGCAATGTGATTGTGTTCGACAATTTAAGCTCAGGTTATGCAGATTTAGTCCAACAAGCAAAATTGGTAGTCGGCGATATTCGAAATACTGATTTGCTATACAATGTATTAACACAAGAAAAAATCACCGCAGTGATGCATTTAGCAGCCAAAACCTCTGTACCAGAATCTATTGAAAATCCTGAAATCTATTATGACAATAACACCATGGGCACCTTAAGCCTGCTTTCCGCTTGTAAAAAGGCTCAAATTCCTCATTTCATCTTTTCTTCCACTGCCGCAGTCTATGGCTTACCCAAGGAAAGCAGTGTACAAGAAAACTCACCGACCGAACCTATTAACCCCTATGGCCACTCTAAACTCATGAGTGAGCATATGATTCAAGATTTTGCCAATGCCTATAATATGAAGTTTGTTATTTTGCGCTATTTTAATGTTGCTGGTGCCGATCCTGAAGGGAAATTAGGCCAACGCTCTAAAAAGGCAGAGCATCTCATTAAAGTCGCACTTGAAACAGCCTGTGGCAAACGTACAAGCTTGCCCATTTTTGGCACTGATTATCCAACACCAGATGGAACCTGTGTACGCGATTTTATTCATGTCAGTGATATTGCCAATGCGCATATTGAGGCTTTAAATTATTTACAAAACAAAGGTCAAGCTACCATCCTTAATTGTGGTTATGGCCAAGGCTATAGTGTAAAAGACGTTGTAAAAACGGTAGAGCGAATTATCGGCATTCATTTAAATACAGAAAATGCACCACGCAGGGAAGGAGATAGTCCCTCCGTCATTGCTGCTAATGAAAAAATAAAAAAAATACTGAAGTGGCAACCTCAGTTTAATGATCTAGAATTTATCATTAAAACTGCTTACGACTGGGAAAGAAAAGCAAGTTAATTCTTGCTTTATTAGCTTATGCAAAAATATTCGCCAAACATAGAGCCTCGCGTCTTAGGTTTTTCTTATCAAAATACTAGCATCGAAGGGTATTATGAGTCGGATATTCATGCCTATCATTTTCAGGCAGTCGCTCTTTTTCTGCCAAGCTTAGAAAAAATGCTGGTACTCAGCTTGAGAAAAGCGCTAACGCTTGTCGAAAATGCACAATTGCGTCAAGAAATTTCAAGTTTGGTTGCACAAGAATCAATTCATGGGGCTGAGTTTAATCGTTACAATCATGCGTCGTTGCATAATACGCAAAAAACGATTGTAGCAGATGCTTATGGTATGAAATATTTTCGTTTTATCGCAAGCATGATACATCACCTCTCCCCCACTTTTCATTTTGCGCTGTCTGCCGCTGGAGAACATTTTACCGCCATTTCTGCGGAGCTTTTTCTCAAAGAAACAAGATGGTTTGCAAGCGTTCCCCCAGAATACAGTGCGCTCTGGCGATGGCATTGTATTGAGGAGTTAGAACATAAAGCAGTTGCTTTTGATGTTTATCAATCTCTGAATGGGCGTTATACAACACGAATAAGCGCCATGCTTTTGATGACCGTTGCTTTTAATTGGCTATATCTAGTCGCTATTTTCAAAATAGCCAAACACAATAAAAAGTTATTTGATTTTTCTTTTTACAAAAGAATGCTGCATTTTTATTGGGGAAGGTATGGCCTTATGCGCGCATTGCTAAAACCTTACTGGCAATACTTTAAACCTCGCTTTCATCCTGAAACACATATTGACAGTACAATCATTGCAAAATGGAAAGATTTTCTCAAAGCAGCCACAAAAGAAGAAAGTTTGCAGGGGCTACAAGCGACTACGCCCCCACAAGCAAATAATCACTAAGCTTTAATATAATGTGCAGCATAGTCTATCGCATAACGTGCAAGTGGCACTCTAGGCGCATACCACAAAAAACCATGAATCATACCGGGTAAGCATAAGCCATGCACACTCACTTTAGCATCTCTTAATCGTTCAATATATTGCGCAGCCTCATCTCGCATGGGATCGTATTGCGCCAAAACAAGCAGTGTCTTGGGTAATTTAGCGAAGTTATCTGCTAACAATGGTGAAACGCGTATATCTTCATAATCATCAGCCGTTCGCACATACTGACTTAAAAACCAATCACTGAGTCGCTTATCCATGAGAAAGCCTTCAGCATACAAACGCTTGGAGTGATATTCATTGAGGTTTGAATAATCCAACATGGGATAAAAGAGGATTTGTTTGCTAATAAAATTAACCTGCTCACTGGCCAAATACTGACAAAGTGCTGCCGCTATATTCGCACCGGAGCTTTCACCCCAAATCGTCGCATTCTGAATATCTAAATTCAATTGCTGATGATGGTTATAAATATACTCAATACTTGCAATACAATCTAAGAAAGGCTCTGGGAATTTTTGCTCTGGTGAAAGGCTCGGCTCAATGGATATCACATTTACATCAAGTGATTTGGCTAAAGCATGACAAAAGTACCCTGCATCCTCTATGCTCCCCAACACATACGCACTTGCTCTTAAGTAGAAAATCACAGGTTTACACTTTCCTGTGGGCTTTCCCATATCAGGTCGATAGATGCGCAAAAAAACCTTGGATTTTATTGGGTGCTCTTCATAAACATGCGTGCTTAATTGCTCTATCGGGTGTTGATAGTAATATTGGCGCACTTGTTCAAGCGATTTTGTGGGTAAATCTGCATGACCGTGGCGATAGGCTCGTTGAATCGCACGCAGAATAACGGGATTAACAGCCATATCACCACCTTCACTCATTTATAAGACAAACAACAGAAATAGCCCATAGAAGGCTACAAAAGTTTCTCGGCAGCATAGTACTCATAACCTAAAGCCTGAGCAACTGCTTGATAGGTTACTTTCCCTTTGTGCACATTCAAGCCATTTTTTAAATGAACATTATCTAATAAGGCTTGTTTTGCACCTTTATTGGCAATATCAGTAACAAAAGGCAATGTTGCATTATTCAAAGCAAAAGTCGAAGTACGAGGTGCGCCACCAGGCATATTAGCAACACAATAATGCACTATACCCTCTACCTGATAGGTCGGCTCTTTATGGGTCGTTGGAATACTGGTTTCAAAACATCCGCCTTGATCAATAGAAACATCAACAAGTACCGCACCGCGTTTCATTTCTTTTAAGAGTGTGCGTGTTATCAATTTAGGTGCCGAGCCACCAGGAACAAGCACTGCACCAATCACCAAATCCGCTTTTTTGACATAGCTTTCAATCGCAGCATCGGTTGCAAAGATTGTATTTAAAGAAGCACCATATTGATTATCTAAACGGCGCAGCTGCGCGATTGATTTGTCGATAACGGTTACATGTGCTTCCATACCAATAGCAATTCTCAATGCATTGGAACCAACCACACCCCCACCTAAGACAACCACATCTGCCGGAGGTACGCCTGGCACGCCGCCCAACAACACACCACGGCCACCTTGTGCAATTTCCAAAGTATGTGCGCCGGCTTGCACAGCCATCCGCCCTGCTACTTCACTCATCGGTGCCAATAAGGGCAATCCACCTGTTGCATCTGTAACAGTTTCATAACTAATGGCGGTACATCCAGAGGCGAGTAATAATTTGGCTTGTTCAGGATCGGGCGCTAAATGCAAAAAGGTAAACAATATTTGGTTTTCTTTGAGCATTTTGCATTCTTTAGGCTGAGGTTCTTTTACCTTAACAATCATATCTGCGCGCGCAAATATTTCTTCTGCGGTGTCTACAACCGTAGCACCTGCTTGGCGATAGGCTTCATCTGTTAAATCAATGGCTGCGCCTGCCCCAGCCTCCACGATAATGCTATGCCCACGCGTCACTAATTCTCTAACGCTACCTGGTGTTAAGCCAACGCGATATTCATAACTTTTAATTTCCTTTGGAACACCAATCTTCATTTTTCAGCTACCTTACTATATGACTTTCCTTGATGGATTATTAAAACATGTTATGGATTTGAAGAAAATGTTTGTAGAAACAGTAGAAACACCAAAGTTGGCTGTCCTGTATATCTTGGGTGTCCTAAATACTCACATCGTCTATAACCTCATCCAATAATAAAAAAAGTATCCTAAAATCAGTTTAAACCAAAAATAGCTCTATTCATGGCTGTTTTCACCATATACACCACTCATACGATGGATAAAACCACTTATCCTTTTTTGCTGAAATATGTTTGAGTTTTGCAAGCTGGCTAGATAATATGCTGGGAGTTTTCAACCACAATCATTATGAGGCAATTAATTATGAAACGCGGAATATCTGCATTAGAAAATAACGATCAAGACTTAGGTCCAGTTGATAGCCCAGAACAAATCGCAGCTCGTCCCAAAGTAAAACGCAGCGTAAGAAATACATTGCTAGCAGGCACTGGCTTAACAACAGCATGGGCAGGTACCGCATTAACACTATCAGGCGCACCTATCACCGCACCTTTAGTATTGGGAACTGTAGGTATTGCAGGCGCACAAGTAGGCGGCTTAATGCTTGCTGGCTATGCCGGTTACAAAACACTAACAGGCCTTGGCCATCTTGGCTATAAAGCAGCGTCTAGTGTTACAAACACGGTTGGCAACTACTTTAACAAACCAGCAACGGAACAACCAGTACTCGAACAAGAAGCAGAAGTGCTCGCAGACAATGGTATGGAAGTTCAAGTAGAACAACCCGTTGAACAACAAGAAATAGCAGAAGTACTTGTAGACAATGGTATGGAAGCTCAAGTTGAAGAAGTGATCGTAGAACAACCTAGCAAACGCCGCAAACTTGTAGAAGAAACCGAAACTGAAGAAACCACTTATCAAGGTAATCTTGTAAGCGTCAATGTACAAATTGCAGCCTTAAGATCAGAGCTCAAGAACTGCAAAACGCTTTTTAATGCATTTGATAAAGAAACAGCAAAATTCCAAGATGCTCAATTTGAAAACGGTGCCTTAGCAGCAGAACAACCTGCTAGAAACAAATTACAGTTTTTACGTTGGGAATTAAAGAAATTAGGTGAATTAAGTGAAACTGGTTCAAATCTCCAAGCAAAAGCTAAAAGAGATATTTCTAGTAAAATGCCACACAAAATTTCTAAAGAATCGACCAAAGCCAAAATCTAAACGGCTGCTTTAGATCGTTCTCATAAACGCCATCACTACCTTTACCCCTAAGGTAGTGATGGTTTCTATCTTAAGTCCACAAGCTGTTACCCCTTTTTTCAAGCCAGCAAAGCATAGATCTTAGATAACTGCTTATATATAGATCCTCATATATAAAGTAGAAATTATACGTAGGCATTTGATTTATGGCTCTTTATATAAAACAAAAATAAAACCTATCAAGACTTCATTTTAGAAGATTATAAGAAGCGCCTCTCAGCAATATCACCTGTACTTATGTATTAGCTTTAGCTATAGCCGTCAGCATGGTATATGACGCCAATAAACTCTCTTTGGCTTGAAGAACACTTTCTTTGCTATAAGCATATTTTTGTTTTAACGCTAAAAACAAGTACAAATGCAATGGTAATAATTGCATAAAATCTTGTTTGGTTATATTAAGGGCAATCAGATAACTCATGATTATTCTATCTAGCTTCTCTGTTGCAAGCTCTTCAAGAAGCGTTACACTATTGAATTGATGAATCGAGTATAAAAATATAGCTAAATCAAAGCCTACAATATTGACACGCGCATAATCTTCCCAATCAAAGACAATAAGATGTCCACGAGTGATCGCAATATTACTCAAAACAAAATCACCATGCTGAGGCTGATGCCCCCAGCGCATTGCTTGAGAGTACAACTTTGCAAGATGCATTTCTATTTCATTTTCCAGTCCAAAGCTACTGTCAATCTGCAGAGTGGTTTCATCATGTTTTCGATGCAAGGACCAATCGGCAATAGAGGATATAAAATAATATTTAAGCTTATCTTGTAGCTCAGTGCTTGCTTCAATTTGCTGTTTACTAAAGGCCTCATGGTGATAAGCCTGGCAAATGAGAAACTCATACCCTTCATACTCAATATAATCAATAAATTGAGGAATATATTCTGAATATTTGCCTTGAATTTTTTTCAAATTTTTACATTCAAGCTTTAGATCTTTATGTGTATTTATTTTAATATGGTAAAATTTTTTAGGCGGGACAAATACAAGCATGCTCCAATTATCTATCAATCTTGATGAAAAATAGATTTTGTCTTTACTATTAATATAGTCATATTCAAAAAGCATATTAGAAATTTTATTTAGCATTTTTAGAAACCCAAAATAAAAAATAATTCTCATTAAAATAAAATGCATTGAGCATATACATAAGATGTTTAAAAAAACGTTTCGTTTTCTTAGGCTCTTCATTATATTGCCAATGGTAATGCTTATGAAAATACTGCTGAGCCAAATATTTTTGACAGGATACAAGCTGCGTAGGATTTGCATCGTTTGGAAGCAAAAAATACCCTCTGAATTTTAGCCGCCATTTTTTAGCGTATATACGAAAAGAGATGAGACGAAAGGCAATACATAATTTCTCTTTTAAGGTTTTATTTTTAAGCAAAATAACAGCACAACCATTTTCCGTTGTTTTTCCTAACAAATTCACAATTTCAGAAACATTTCCTAAATTATCTAAAATCAGCATATCATATTTATTTGATAGAGATGAAAAATTAGTCACATGTTTTTGTTCGATATCAGGACAAGCATCAGCGTCTAAGAATGGCTGCTTATCATATAAGGCTAATTTCTTTCCTTCACAAAAGAGAGAAAATATATTGTTTATATTATTTGATGTCATCATATTATTCCGGCATACTCAACATAGCTCTGTTTGTGACTATACTTCTGATTTTAGATAATAATCTCTCACCTAAAAAAGATTTAAATAAAAGATAATATAGTTTCTTTTCGAAAGGCTTATAGCGCAGCGCTTGTATGAGATCTTTGCGCGCTTTGGGCAATTGCAATTTCCACAAATAATTTTCACCAAAGAACTGATGTGCTTTATAAAAGCTTTCTTTGACAAGTCGATTAAAATCAGGAAAATAATTATGATAAGTTTGCGCATTTTTTTCAAGCACATACAATCTATTTTTTCTCATTTTATCGATATTATGACTCATGTTATCATCATGTCGTCTATAGTGTGTTAACGGCATGTCTATCATGGCAATTTTTGCATGGGAAGCAAAACGCGTCCACAACTCCCAATTTTCACAAGCGCTGAGATTCTCATCAAACAATCCTGTTTTTTTCAGTAATGCTGCACGGATCATAACAGAAGATGCGACAATAGCATTTCCCATTAACAGTTCCCTTAAGCACTCTCCTTGTAGTTTAGTCTCAACCCCGAATTTCTGATCAATATGATCATCTGTATCAATATAATAACCATTGGTATAGCACAACCCAACATCCCTTTCCTTTTCCATGCATGCATATTGATATAATAATTTTTCATTGTCCCAAACATCATCACTATCAATAAAGGCAATATATTTACCTTTAGCAACTTTAAGCGCGTCATTTTTTGCTCTGGTTTGTCCTTGATTGACTTTATCAATCACAACCATATTTTTATTTAAAAGCGCATATTGTGCTAATATTTTTGCTGTACCATCCGTGGAGCCATCATTGACACAATAGAGTTTAAATTCTTGGAATGACTGTGCGAATACACTGTCTAATGTTTTTTGAAGTGTTTTTTCACCGTTATAACACGGCATTACTACTGAAATAATTTCGTTCATAATGTCTCTTCCCTTAGTTTTCTTTGCTTAAATCCATTATAAAAGTGAATCAACTGTTGAGAAAGTGGATGTGTAAAATACAGCACTATAGCTAACCAAAGCAAAACGCTATCACAGACATCTGCTCAGACTAATTCATAATTTTTAGTTTAACAACTAATTTTAAGCCATGGAATATATCGCTGCGCAAGAAATTTGGATAGTACCAAACTCAA
>JBFWLB010000052.1:0-17545 GCA_050252335.1 Candidatus Berkiella sp.
CTCTTCCGATCTATTATTTTACGCTAAAACAAAAAAATAGAATTCTGGGTACTTTTATTTTATACCTATTTTTACTTTATATTTTATTTCCATCCCTACTCAAACTCTTAAATCTAAATAGCCTATTACCCCTCTTCCTACCCAGTTATGGGCAAGGTAATTTTGTGGCTTTTGCAGGTCTTTTTGGGCAAATTGGATTGATAGGGTTTTTAATTAAAATGCAGCTCAAGGCCTATCGGGTGTAAAAGTTCATAGAATAGGCATAAGTACTGCGAAGACGTTAGCTGGGAAGACGGTACCAAAAGCACAGTGCTGAATCCCAACTACATTCAATCGAAAACACCTGATGCAGCTTTAAACGCTCTATGCTTGAAATTGGTCGCAAACTTAAGACTTGTGTAATGGAAGATGTTTGATTAATTTTTTCGCCGATTTTATAAAGTAATTCTTGGGTAAAACAAGTAGAACAACTATAAATAATATTGGCTACACTCCAATCCATATCCAAGAAATTATGCGCTATTAATGATAGTTCTCTGTCGTTTTCCCAGAAAAAAGGTAGTTGCTGCTCTGCAATTTCTATTTTTTGCTTAGACTGGAGATATAAAGATTCTGTTGCTTCAATCCCAATCACTTTTTTCACTTGACTCCGCAAAAAAATTTGCAAAGCAAATTTTCCAAGGCCAGATCCAAGATCTAATAATACATCGCTATTACTTAGCTTCAGTTTTTTGATCATTTTCACGGTACTGGGGTAAAGCAATTCTCCATACACATAGCAAATGTCTTGAGACATATATTCATGCTTCTGAGAATCAGAATAATTTTGAAAGCCTTTTGAATGTTGATATAGTGATTCAACATAAGCGTACATTAATTTATCTATATTGCTATCTATCATATGATTTTATGACATCCAAAACAGAACAATTTAAACAGTTTTCACAGTATCTTGTTCAGCATAACGTGATAGCTCACCAAGCTAAAGACTGTTATAAAAAATATTATAAACTATTCTTTCTTAGAAGATTAGCTGAATTTATGCTTTCCAGTGTGTTTATTTACGTTGGAATTAATTTTCTTATCTTAAGTAAATTCAACTTACCCCTTTGGCCAGCAACAGGGGCAGCGCTCAGCATTGCATTTCTAAGGGGCCATTATGCCTATTTTGGTTTTTTGATAGGGGCGATGAGTGCTTTTTATATTCATTCAAGTGATATTTTATTTAGTTTTTTTCAAGCGTTTGGCTTCACTTTTTACATTTATCTTATGCGCACATTACTTTTACGATGGGTTGGCGCCATTCAACCGCTTGATAGTTCCAAGGTGGTGATAAAATTTATCGGTATTGTTGCAATACTGACACTTACTCACATCATTTATACTTACATGATGATGCATATTTTTAATTATAAATGGCCATTTGATTTTAAACACATATATATTCATTGGCTATCAGAGCTGAATGGTATTTTATGCCTTACGCCCTTTACACTGGCCTTTGATCCTTTTGTCAGCAAAAAATATTTTAGTTTCAATAGAAGGAACTATCTCTGGTTTGTATCCACCATCACGATTATTGCATTACATCTATCATTTATATGGCTTGACACGCCAGTTTATATTGCTTGTGCGCTAGGATTATTGTTGATTAGTATTTGCATTTTTGCTTATCAATTTTCTAAAATCCCATCAACAATTTTGCTCTTAGGTTTAGGTCTGCTGTATTTGGCTGGCATTACTGATTATACATCTAATATCTTCACAACCGCTTATATATCTGAAACTTATCTTGCTATTATCTGTCTTTGCTGTTTGATTATTACCACATCACAATCAAAAAAGCATAGTTTCAAGGCTTAGGTCTGAGCTGATTTCATTATATTTATAGAAACTAACTCAGGAACAAGTGTCTGATTGCTTGAATCTAAGAAAAATTTTCCAACACGTTGAAAACGTTCAATACCATCCGTTACTAAATACTGAACCTTGCCATGAGCGCTTTTATGATTAACAAGATTATTTTCTTTTAAGAGTGCTAAAACAGCATCAGCAACAGAGCAAGCTGAGTCAATGATAATTGTATTTTGATCAATAACTTTTTGAATAGCTGATTTTAAAACAGGAAAGTGTGTGCACCCTAATAACAAAGCTTTTTGTGCAGGGTTATCAAGTTGCTGCCAAAGTGGCGTTAACATATGCTTAATAATATCTTCTACTAAAGGACCACTATGCCAGCCTTCTTCAGAAAGCGCGACCAATAATGAACAAGGCCATTCAATAACCTCACGGTTTGGACTCTGTTCTAAAATGGTCTGCGTATAAGCTCGAGATTTAACTGTCCCTTCTGTTGCAATGACAGCAATTGGCCCTTCTGGCAACTGTGTTAATGCCATTTCAGCACTAGGCTGTATCACCCCAATAACAGGCACAGGATAAAAATCTCTTTTTAAGGTTTCCAATGCAACACTCGATGCTGTATTACAAGCTACAACCAATAATTTAATACCACGATCTATTAAATGCCTACTGGCATTGTAAGAATAATGAATAACCGTGTCTTTACTTTTTGTTCCATAGGGCAAGCGAGCAGTGTCGCCTAGATAAATAAAATTTTCATTAGGCAGCAGCTTCATTAATGCATTCAGAACGGTTAAGCCCCCCATACCTGAATCAAAAACGCCGATTGGCAATGTAGTATCTGTTTTAAAATTCATAAAAGATCTCAACCTTGCATAATTTCATTTAATCCGTCCCATTTAGCTATCCATTTATCCTTATCAAAGCGTTTTTGTTTTGCACCAATACTTAAAACCATATGCTCTATTAATCCATTTACAAATTTAATATTTTCATTCAGTGCAGATGCTTCTTTCAGATTCTCACATGCTTCTTCTGCGTCACACAGCGTAATCATTCGAATCAGTGATAAATGCTGCTCAAATACATTTTTCAATTGCAAGCTAAGCGAATGCTCATTTTTCCCTACAAAATCAGGTACTAACTCATACACTAAGGTATTTAAGCACAGATTTGCTTCTTTTAAACCTAATAATTTATCTCCCTGTAATGCATACTCTTTAATATGCGCTAAACACAGACCTTTTCGGTCAATGAGGTGTTCTAAATATTGAGCTGTTTTTAGATTACCCTTAAGGCTACTTCGCTCCACTTCTGTTAAAATACCATTTTTATTGATCATCACGATATTTTCACAGCTACCATCCTGATGACAATCAATCATCGTTTGCTTCACAAGCAACAAATCATTATCAATAAACTGATAATAATCATTTGTTTTTGTTTCTCTATCTTGCCATTGAGAAATAACTTGTTTTTTCTGAGCATCAAAAATCGGATTTTTCAAGGCAGCCACTGCTTTATGCTCTACAAATTCTGCACGCTGATTATTGTAGTACCAATATTGATCGCGCTTGGCAACAGACTCATCTTTCAATAATATTTCAAGGATGCCATCAAAGTTATAATCAAAAAATATCAAAGCATCTTTTTTTAAGTGAGGTGATATGTGGCTCAGTTGCTGCACAGTTGTACCCTCTGTTGTCACCACTTTCAAAAAGCCATCAGTATCTAAACCTTTTTCTTGCAACGGGGCTTTGCGCCATAATTGAAAATGAAATGCCACCATGTGTGGATGCAACTGTTTTTTAACTTCCCAAACCATTTCATCAGCAAACACAGGTCTAAATACAATGCAGCTCATTAAACTGATAAACAAGATTCTCACTACTTTAGACATGCAACATTCTATCCTTAAATAATGCTTTTTCACATATTTTACTGATTTCAATAGCAATGTTATCAAAAAACAATAAAATGTTCTCTAACCAACTTAGGACTTGGGCTTTAAATAACTGAACCAGTCTTTTACTTTTGAATAGGAGTCCCTTTTGTCAATAATGGGTGTAAAAGCTTGATAGCCATTTTGAGGGGGAATATGGCTTACCGCAGGCAAAACAAAATCATTCACAATATGCGTCCAATACGGAAACCAAAGCGACTCCATGAGCTCATGCTCAGAATCGATAGGGCAATCTGGTGTTTGGTTAATCTCAAGTAGCCATAGCTTACCCAGATCATCCATAATAAAATCAAAACCGAAAAATTCTATTTTTTTTACTACACCAGGCTTTAAATAGGATGGAAATTCCTTGAGCAAAAGCTCCGCACACCGCCTGACAATACGTGTCATTTGTGAATAAATCTTTTCAAAATCAGGTAAGCCATCCGCAAGTTTTTGCTCAATATGAGATAATTCTCCATCTAATACATAGTTTGTCACATGCACTTTACGATTAATGAAACCGTCTTCAGCATCGAAAGGATAAGAACTGATATTGGCATATCCTTGTTTATATAAATATACACCTGCAAAATTACTAAATACAGAACAAACACGATAGGTAAATTTTCTTCCCTGATAGAGTGCAGGGTTTGTAATATATTGCTGGATAATCTGTTCCCCACCAATACGTGCTGATGATTTAAAATGTTTTTTAAGCTCTTCAACATTGTTAAATAATCGAATATCATCACCATTATTCAAAGTAGCTGGCTTTAAAATCCATTTCAAGGCTGGAATATCAGATTGATATACTTGATTCACCATATAATGATTCAATGTCATTTGAGATAAGACCTGACTACAGTTTTGATCATTAATGGTATAAGTTAAAGGCCAGAAATCTACTCGATATTTCTGCAATAAATCTGTTAATAAATGTTTATATTCAAAATGCAGAGAAACATCATCATTCAAAGATAAATTTAGTTCTGAAAAGAGTGCAGGTGGCTTTTCAAGCTTCTCCCAACCTCTTTTTTTTAATTCGCGAGCAATATGAAAGCGCGTAGCCGTATGATAAGTATAAAAATGAAAAGTCTGAGCCATGAATATCAAGCTGCTTCAGAGAATAAATGAATTATCAGGATACCTGATAAGATCATTGCCATTCCAAGGATAGCAGGAATATCAAGCTTTTGGCCGTATACAACCCAACCAATTATCGCTATTAGAATAATACCAAAGCCACACCAAATAGCATAAGCAATACCCACTGGCAAAGATCGCAGGCTCAGCATCAAAAAATAAAAAGCAACAATGTAACTAGAAATAACCAGCGCAGTTGGCCAAAATTTTGTAAACTCTTCTGATGCTTTTAAAGAACTGGTGGCTATTACTTCTGCCATAACGGCGATAGCCAAATAAATATAAGACAACACTAGAACCTCATTATTTTTCGTGCTCATAACTCCAATTCAGAGGGGGTAATTTAGTTGCATCCGTACAAGCATAAATAAGAGAATGGGTAATTTCACTACTATCTGCTGAAAGCCGATGATTTTTTAATCGCCCCTCTAATTCAAAATTAATCCTCTCTACAACTTTAGCACTTTTTTTATTTTGCTCTTCACAATTGATTTCTACTCGCTTGGCTGTTTGCACTTCAAATAAATAACGAGTAAGTGCATTCATTGCTTCTGAAATCAATCCTTTTCCCGTAAATTTTTGATTCACCCAATAACCAACTTCAAAACTGGGCACTAACAAATTAGCGGGTTTAATACCACTTGCCCCAATATATTGTTGATCCTCTAGATCGACGATTTGTAAGGGTTGCTCTACACTTTCCCTAGGAATGCTTTGCCACAATTGTTCACCCTCTTCAAGATAAATAATTGTATCTCGCAAACTTGCCAATGATTGTGCCCAAGGCATCCATCTTTTTAATACTTTAAAACTATCTTTCATTGCATCATGCATTAGTTTTGCATCTGTTACACGGGCAGGACGAATCATCAAGCGATCCGTTTTGATATATTTAAGTCTTATTGGGCTTGCAAATATCATACTCTCTATTCAACCACTTTTTATTTCATATAGCTATTATATTAACATTTTGGCACTAAATTTGACTATATTTACCTGATTTTGATAATGGCGAGGTGTTAGTTTGCTTGCACATGATTGCAAGCTTTGCCATTCTTTGTTCTCGCGAAGGATAAGCATTAAAAAAGCCTATACATCTTTGATAAAAATTGCGTTTTAATATCGCACTCTCACCAGGCTCATTGTTAAAACTTACAGGGCAACAGCTATTAAGTTGCAAAACTATTTCTTTTATTTTATTTGAGTCAGGCGATAAGCGAAGTGAAGTTTTATAATAGTGCAGCTTTTCTAAAAGAGGTGCTATTTGATAATCACTATAGAGTCGAGGTTGCTCAAAGCTGTCTTCAAGATATAACATTCCCCAATAATGGTAGAGCATTGGAAGCTCATCAAATATCTGTAACATCTTAGATGGATTATTACAAAGGGTTGCTGCAAAGCGATCGGCTTCTAGCTCGCAAAAACGCGCATGCTTTCGAATTAAGCCTAACTGTGTACCCCCTATTAAAAACAATAATCCTGTTAAAAGAAAGGATGAGAGCACATTGATTAAAAATAAAGATGAAATAATGATTGTCGCACTCTGTATGATAAATAAGCATTGCAAGCCATTTAATAGCCAGTGTCTTAGCTGATCCTTATAAACAAGATGGCCTACTTCATGAGCCAGTATTAGTTTTAATTGTTCATCATCTAAACCTTTACCATGTACTGCTAATAAATCCTCATTTATGATAATGGTATAATTTGGCAACATCGAACTTTCAGCTAACAACTCTGGCAACGCTTTATTCGTTTTCTTAATCATCAGTGAAGGTGCGTGCAGACCTATTGCCTGACTCAATTTTTGTATACATTCAAAAACAAAATGATGTTTTGCTTTTGCCAAATTCAGAGGAACATATTCTTGAAAGGCTTGTTCTTGGCAATGCGCTTGATACTGACTATAGAGTAGCACTCCCGCAATGCAAGCATGTATAACAAACAACACAATAAGGACATCCACCGCATATACCCCAAATAGCGCTGCTATCAAGATAGGCAGCATTGCTTGTATAAAAACAGCAATTACAAAGATATATGGCTTCCACCGGTGGCTAATGTGCTCTGCTTTTTTAGCACTTTCATCTGCCATAAACCCCTATCCAACTATAATTTTGTCAGCATAATTTCTAATGTTAGTTGATTATTAATAATTAATGATGTATTTACAACTGAACTTTTTGGGGAGATGAGGGTCTTAGTAATCAAAATAGAACTTGGAGAAAATGACATGCTTAGTAAACGAATAACCAAATTACGCTCAGAAATTGAAGAAAAAAATCAAAAAATAGCTATACAACAAGAAAGACTACTCAAAGAAATTAAGCCGCAGAGAGATGCAGAACTTGCACAAATTGCAAATTATAAAGCTAAACTTTTAGTAAAAATAGCGCCCTATGCTAAAAAAATGTCTCAAAAACATAGTGTACAATTTGACGAAACAAATTTAGCATCTTTTGTCACAAATGTTAAAAAACATTTAAGTTTCTTACAACAAAGAAAAATCAGACCCCTATTACAAGCTTATGGGCAATTATTACAAAGTGAATCAGGTATAGATAGTAAATATTCTGATATGCTCAACGAACGATTAGCACCTTTACAAGCAGAGGTGGATCAGCTTGATATTTATTTAACACAGCTTAATCGCACAAAAAGCTTAGTGGATAATCCACAAAAATTTTTGAGTGAAAACGTATTAAATATGATACCGCTTTATGCAGGCTCACAGATTGACGAACAAACGCTTGTAAATAAATTAAGCCAAACAAACGATCTTTTCGCTGCAATACAAATTGAAGATTTTAAACCAGAAATAGTTTCAGCTTTAGAAAAAATAATGACTACACTTGCAGAACAAAAAGCAATGAATGACTATTTCATCGAAGGAAATAACGATGAAATAAAATTAATGCAGCAAACCAAACAAACCACAAATCCAAACTATAAAATCATGCAAGATGAAAATGTAGGCAGACAAAGAGAAAACGAAGCTATCAAATCTATTATAGAAAATTTAGCGGTACAACTCGAACAGCAAAAACAACTTGCAGTCGCTGTAAACAAGACAAGAACGAGTCACTCATCCAAAACAGCGAGCAGCCTATCAGACGCCCCCGAAAGAACGAAACACAAAAAACATAAACACCATCAATCACATAAAAATAAAGAAAAAAATGAAGAGAAAATAACAGATAAGCCCAAAAATAAGAGCAGATATCATGCAAAACATACACATCACAAACATAAACGAAAGGCTAGTCGCTCCCCATCGCCTTCTATTCAACCAGACCTAAAGCGAAGCCGTTCTCATATACATGATGAAAATACATTACCCAATACAAATCCAGCTATTGCCTCACCCGTTTCAGAGACAGCCCCATCTAAAACAACAACGATGGTACATCAATATCAAACCTCACATCAAAATAATGGTGACAGACATGTCAAAGACTTAATTCAATTTCATCAAAATGCAATTAATCAAGTAGCTGAAGATGCAAAGAAAGGGAGACTCAGAAGAAAATAGTGAACTCAAAATGAGCGTTATAAGTATTATCCGTTTTTGAGAATTAAATAATCCACACGAATTGTTTAATTTGCTGCGATGAGTTTGAAGTTAATAAGTACTATCTGTTTCTTCGTTCGCAACGCGAACATTTTCCCCTCTACCAATTTTGGGAGAGGGTGCCCTGAAAGGGCGGGTGAGGGTTAAATAAGTTAATCACTTATTGATTATTCTGCTTCAAAAATAATTTTTTCTATAATTAAATCTAAATTTTTCAAAATAGCATTCCAAAATCAAATAACTTTATAAGCTTTAATAAACCCTCACCTGCCCTGCGGGCGTCCTCTCCCAAAATTGGTAGAGGAAAAAATCATTCGCTACGCTTATTTGTTAAAGAAAAAGCGCTAAAGCATTGGCTTAAAAACCATCAGATAAAACAATAACAATACCCCTGAAAAGCCAAAACATCCTAATATTATCCATATTTTCATATAACGATGAAAACGGTTTGGAATTACATCTTGAGACGATAAATTTTTAGACAAATTTCTAAACTGATACTGAAGATACAAAACAGGGATCCAACAACACCCCACAAAAACAAACAAACCCATAACAGATGCAAACCACATACTATGATATGAATAATTCAATACATACATCAATAATAGCCCAGTAATCAACTGTACAATCACAGCCGGCAAAGTAAATAACCAATCTGCTAATACAACAAGTTGAGCATTTTGTCTAATCGCAGCCATGTCTTTTTTCAAATAGGACATCAGCATAAAAAATGCAATCCCTGTACCCGTCCCCATCAAAACGGTAGCACTTAAGATATGTATTAATTTTAAAATAAAATAGTATTTCAATTACATTTGCCTTTCGGAAGTAGTATGATAAATATTCCATTTCTTAGCAAAGACATCAAATTCATCTAAACTAAATAAGTTTGTACAAGGCCTAGCACCACTTTCTAGTTCTTGATTTAGCATTTTCTTAATAATAATTAATGCAGGAATAATGGGAATATTGAGTCCATGTGCACTCTCTGCTACTAAGTTCCATTGGATCTCATAAGGTTGATATTGAAAATCTGTTCCATACAAATGCACATACATCCCCCCTTTTGGCGTCCCCATTCTCTTAAAAAGAAAACTGATTTTTTCTATACTGCTTGCAAAATAAGATAAATTTTTAATAAGTTTCCAGCGCACTAACCACGACATCTTCCATAACATCAAATGTAAAAAGCCCACCTCTAAACCAGCATAAAATTTTGCAGACAGTAATTTAGGATAACGTTGAGGTAATAATTCTAAATCAGGCACATCACAACAACTTTGCCAACGCATTCCAACATTGTCTCCAAAATACTGACGATGCATTTGCTGCCATCCATACACAGTTTGCCATTTTCCATTATTTAGCTGTAAAAAAGGCTTTCCAACATAATCAAAGACTGAACGCAAGGTTCCCAAACCTCTTTCCACTTTATTTCCAGGAGCAATCCCAAAATCAACATTTAAAAGCGTGGAAAATTTTAAGGCAAATCCATCGATAACCGTTGACGCTAAACCTGGCACCGAGCTTGCACCACTAATGACAACAACGCCATTTTGATTAGCTTTTTCATTTAAGCTTTTAATATTAACAACATATTCTCTTGAATCAGCAATATCCACATAATTAATTTTTGCATCAATACAAAAATCTGCAATTAAATAATCCTGATTTTGAAAAGGCCCAGCAGTATGCACTAAAATAGTTGCTTTGCAAGCAATCAGCTTTTCTTTAAAATTATTATTTTTTCTATCTAGAACAAGTGTTTCAATATCGCTCTGGGGGAATTCTTTTTTTAAGGCTTCTTGCAGCAATAACGCTTTTTGTTGATTTCTTCCTGCAATAATAATACGAATGGATGCATTTTGCGCTAGCTCATGACAAATACGTTTACCAAAATTCCCATAACCACCTAGCACTACCACAACTTGTTTGTTTTCTGTTTGCGTTAACATGAAGAAGATTGCCTTTCAATTTGCTGTAATGCGAGATCAATCTGCGGATATTTAAAAGAGAAATGTAAATCCATTAATTTTTGAGGAATGACTCTTTGCCCTGCCAACAATAATTCTTCTGCCATTTGACCTAAAAGCAATTTTAACAGCCATCCTGGCATTGTCATAAACGCAGGCCGTTTCAGAATATGCGCATAACTACGAGCAAAATCAAGATTAGTCACCGGATTGGGTGCCGTCGCATTGACTGCACCTTGTATGTGTGTATTCTCAAGACAAAATAAAAGTATACTCAGATAATCCTGCATGTGAATCCACGACATCCATTGATGCCCTGTTCCCATTTTTCCACCTAAGCCTAACAAATACGGTAATCGCATTCGTTTTAAAATACCACCTGCTTTACCCAAAACAAGCCCTGTGCGGATGCAGCAGGTACGAATACCTTGATCTTGTGCAGTAAGGGCTGCTAACTCCCACTCTTTACATAGATCAGCAGCAAATCCTGTACCGACTGGCGCCTCTTCAGTCAATTTTTCATCCGCACACATCCCATAATAACCAATGGCTGAACCACTGATAAAGACGCGCGGCTTAGGATCTAAATCTTGAAATATTTTAACTAAATTTTGTGTTAGAGAAACGCGGCTCTCAATGATTGCTTGTTTAGTCTTAGAAAACCAAGGCATATTGGCAATGGGATGTCCTGCTAGATTAATAATTGTATCAATCGGCAAGATATGTTTTATATCAGAAATATTTTGAATACAATTTATTTGGAATGGCAATATTGCTTTAGCACGATGTATATCTCTGCATAAAACAGAAACTTCATATTTCTTTGCTAATAACAAAAGACAAAGCTGTTTACCAATAAATCCAGTTCCGCCTGTTATCAGAATATGCATATAATTCCCTTTATGCACAAAGCGCTTGCTATCATCACAGTGCGAAATATTTTAGCACGCGCGTTATTTGTTATATTTGACCATAATATTATTTTAAGAATCTTTTTCCTGTAATACACGTAAAATAGCCGCTGATAATACAGGCACATCCTCGACCATTTTGCGAGTAATGCGTTCATAAACCCGAGATACTGCAGCTTGCAGTACAATGCCTACAATCATAGCCGCATAAACATCTGCATCCCCTTTTGGAATCTGATGCTTATTCATTGCAGACAGAACAACCTGAACAAATAAATGATGTGCACTATTTTCATGATTAGCAATATATTTCATTTGATAGTGCTGCGTTAAGAGAAGATAACGAAACAAAATAGGGTCTTCATCAAATTTTTTGGCAAATAGCATGACAATTTCACGAATTTTATCTTCTACTTTATTTAAATTCTCAATGATAGCTTTCATTTCTACCAAAATAGCTTCATAAGAATTCACAAATAAGCTCTGTGCTAATTCTTCTTTGCTCTTATAATGACGATATAAAGTACCTTCTGCAACCTCAGCTTCAGACGCAATATCTTTGATGGTTGTCGCAGTAATGCCTTTTTTGACAAAAAGATTTAAGGCACACCTATCCAATTTTTTCCGCGTAGCCGAACCATCTCGCATAATCTCAAAAACCCCCGTCTAAACTAAAGTCTTAAAATTTATTAGGAGGAATGTCACTTAGCAAAACAACGAAGATCTATTTTTTTAAACAGAAGAAAATTGCATAACTCTAAGACATATCCCCAAAAGATTATTCTTTAAATGTATAATAACCCAATACTGCAACAACCCCCAAGGTTGTCCCTAAAAATGCACCGAGTATTCCACCTAAACCTATATTTGCTAACATATAGTACGGTTGTTGACTAGCAACACTTTGAGCAGCACTAGAAAGGCCCCCTAAAGTAGCGCCGACAAGAGTGGTAGATAAATTAATCGTTGTAAATATCGTTAATGGCTCTATAACACCTGCGCCTGCGCTTACGTGCTCTAATTCAATTATTTCTAAAGCTCTCATATTCAAATCCTAAAACAATACTTTTATTGTAACGTTAAACCTAATCCCAACCCCGTTGTGCCTCCAACCCCTGCGCAACAAGCAGCAACCAAAGGCGTGATTACAATCTGTGCTGCACTACTCATTGCCAATTGCATAGCAAAATACCCACCTGTAGCGCCACCAACAATCATACCACCCAATGTTGTAAATAAGAGTATCTGTACGTTCATTGCACCAGCAGAAACAATTCCCAACTCTTCCTGTGTCAGATCTTGCATAAGAAATCCTTTTACAAAGCTTGTTAGCCACTTTTTTGTGAATATTTGCTCACATCGCATATTTTAGCGCTTTGCTGCTATGTGTCAATCAATAATACGCTATTTATGACCAGGCAGATGCCTAAGAAAGACGGGCAGATATCGTCTCTATTCTCAAAAAAGAAGTACAAAAAAGGGGCAGATAAAAGCCCCTTAAGAGAATAAAGAATAAGAAAGATAAAAAAACTAAGCTGTGACGGTATCGGGTGTTAACCACTCTGGAGAGCCATAAGAAATAGGAGCTCTCTTATCTTCAAAGGTAACCAGCTCCCAAGCACTCTTATTTTCAAGTAATTTTTGAATAAATTTATTATTTAAAGTATGACCAGATTTGAAGCCACTGAACTCACCAATAATACTGTGTCCCAACAGATATAAATCACCCACAGCATCCAAAATTTTATGTCGCACAAATTCATTCTCGTAACGCAAACCATCTTCATTAACAACTTTATAGTTGTCTAAGACGATTGCATTATCCAAACTTGCACCAGATGCAAGATTGTTTGCTCTCAACCATTCAAAGTCAGACATAAAACCAAATGTTCTGGCTCTGCTAATTTGCTTCACATAAGACGAACTCGTGAAATCCAAAGTAATGTGCTGTCCACCTTTTCGGATCACAGGATGATCAAATTCAATGGTAAAAGATACTTTAAAGCCGTCAAAGGGAGAAACACGAATGAATTTATCACCGTCTTTGACTTCAACTGTCTTCTTAATGCGAATAAACTTTTTAGGTGCTGATTGCTCTTCTATACCAGCTGACTGAATCAAAAAGACAAAAGGCCCAGAACTACCATCCATAATGGGCACTTCTGGTGCATTTAATTCAACAATCGCGTTATCAATTCCCAGGCCAGCAAAAGCAGACAATAAGTGCTCAACTGTGCCGATCCTGACGCCATCTTTCGCTAAAGTAGTGCAAAAGCTGGTATCTCCAACATATTCTGTTTTGGCTGGTATCTCTACAGGAGGATTACAATCAACTCTTACAAAAACAATCCCAGTATTAACAGGAGCAGGACGTAAAGTCAGATAAACTTTATGACCTGTATGTACACCCACCCCTGTGGCTTGAATAACGTTCTTGAGAGTTCTTTGTTTCATCGTTCTGAGCCCTTAGCACCAGCCAAATTAATCGCGAAAATTTTGAGATCCGCATGATACCACGATTTAGATCAATTTCCGCTTGTTTTAATCAGATTGACGTCTTAAAAATGCTGGAATATCCAAGTAATCTAATTCATTTGCATTGCTAGTCTCTTTCACACGCTGTGAAGAATGATGTGTTGAATGAGTGCTCTGCTTTCTCAGTACAGGCTGATGTCTGGACTCTCTCATATTTTCTCTTGATTTATCAATAGCTTCTCTTTCAGATCCTCGACGCTCTTCACCACCTAAGCCAGTTGCAACTAAGGTAACACGCAATTCACCCTGCATACTTGGATCGATAACAGTTCCTACAATCACTGTTGCGTTATCAGAAGTAAAGTGTTTAACAGCATCACCCACTTCTTCAAATTCAGATATTGATAAGTCCATGCCAGCCGTTACGTTTACTAACACACCTTTAGCACCCGATAAATCAACGTCATCCAATAATGGGCTTGAAATAGCAGCATCAGCAGCTTCTCTTGCACGATTCTCACCTGTTGCAGTGCCTGTACCCATCATCGCTAAGCCCATTTCGGACATAACGGTGCGCACGTCTGCAAAATCTACGTTGATCAAACCAGGTCGTGTAATTAGCTCTGCAATACCTTGTACTGCACCTAATAAGACATTATTTGCTGCACGGAATGCATCTAATAAAGTAACGCCTTTGCCTAAGACGGTGAGTAATTTCTCGTTAGGAATGGTAATCAACGAATCAACATGCATTGATAATTGACGTATACCTTCTTCTGCAGCTAAAACACGTTTGCGCCCTTCAAAAGGAAAGGGTCTCGTAACAACAGCAACAGTTAAAGCACCTAATTCTTTTGCAATTTCAGCAACAACAGGAGCACCACCAGTACCGGTACCACCGCCCATACCCGCTGTAATGAAAACCATATCAGCACCTGCCAATACATCGCGAATACGATCAACATCTTCAAGTGCTGCTTGACGACCGACATCAGGGTTAGCACCTGCACCCAAACCCTTAGTCACATCAGAACCCAGTTGTAGTACGGTTTTGGCTAAAGAACTCTTGAGAGCTTGAGCATCTGTATTAGCGCAGATAAATTCCACGCCCTCTACTTCTTGTTGAACCATATGCTGAATGGCATTACCACCACCACCGCCAACACCAATGACTTTGATTACCGCGTTTTGTGGATAGTTATCCATTAGTTCAAACATCTCGCTCATCATTTCTCCTTAGGCCCTACTAATCTAATTTGTTATTACTGTGGTATTTTTAAAAGTTGCCTTGGAACCACCGCTTCATTCGACCCCAAACATTATTCACACCATGTCGAGTTACAACATTAACTTGACGTTCTAGCTGCTGCTGGCGACCATATAATAATAAACCAACGCCGGTAGAATAAATCGGGTTACGCACAACATCAACCAAACCTGTCACATAGCGAGGCAGTCCTAAGCGAACTGGCATTCTGAATATTTCCTCGGCTAACTCAACAACGCCTTCCATTTTGGCGCTACCACCTGTCACTACAATTCCAGAGCCTAACAACTCTTCTAAGCCCTGACGTCTAAGCTCAGACTGAACGAGTGCAAATAATTCTTCATATCTTGGCTCAACCACTTCAGCAAGTGTTAATTTAGATAATCGGCGTGCTGGTCTTTCAGTCACTCCGGTTACTTCAATAATTTCATCAGGTTCAGCCAGTCTGGAAAGCGCACAAGCATACTTAATCTTAATGGCTTCAGCACTTTGTGTAGGTGTACGTAGTGCTACAGCTATATCATTTGTTACTTGATCGCCTGCAATAGGAATAACCGCTGTATGACGAATTGAACCATGCGTAAATACAGCAATATCAGTGGTACCACCGCCAATATCCACAAGACAAACGCCTAACTCTTTTTCATCTTCTGTTAACACAGAGTAACTAGAAGCTAATTGTTCTAGAATAATATCATCTACTTCCAAGCCACAACGCCGTACGCATTTGATAATATTTTGCGCAGCACTGACACTACCTGTAACCATATGTACTTTAGCTTCAAGTCGAACACCTGACATCCCAACAGGCTCTTTGATACCATCCTGTGTATCTATGATAAATTGCTGCGGTAATATATGAAGTATTTTTTGATCGGCAGGAATGGGCACTGCTTTTGCCGCATCGATTACACGATCCACATCTGCTTGAGTGACCTCATGATCACGTATCGCTACAATCCCATGTGAATTTAAACTTCGAATATGTTGCCCAGCAATTCCTGTATAGACAGAATGAATCTGGCAACCCGCCATTAATTCAGCTTCTTCAATAGCACGCTGAATAGAATGTACGGTGGATTCTATATTTACAACAACCCCTTTTTTTAAACCAATGGAAGGATGCGATCCGATTCCAATGATATCAACCGTACTTTCAGGTGTAATTTCACCTACAATAGCAACTACTTTCGAGGTACCAATATCTAAGCCAACAATTAAATTCTTGTCCGGTTTTTTTGACATGGAGCTTTTCTCTCCCAGTGTATCAATTTGTGATCGAGCGATTAGAGATCACAGGCAGCCCTGATTAGTATAATCTCAAAAGACAAATTTATGACAATAATTATGAATAATAATTATTTGCGTACATTTGAAGCTTTTGTATTAGTAGCCCAACCAATGGCCATCCCATTCGTATATCTTAAGTCCACATAAGCTATCGGACGCGATTCTTGACTCAAGGCTTTCTGATAAGCGTCCACAAAACGTTGTAATCTAACTAAAACATCTTGTGTACCCAATTTTATCTGAATTCCATTGCTGAGTTGCAACTGCCATGCGCCACGATGCGCTAATTCTAATGTAACTATCCGTAAATGTAATGAGGATATTTTCTCTTCGATACTAAGATATTGTTCCCAGACGAGCATGTGTTTGCCCTCTGGACCATGTAATCTAGGTAAGTTGAGAGATTGAATATCTGTTAATGGTGGAGAAAAAAGAATAGCTTCTCGACTCATTAGAGCTTCATCATTCCAAATGGCTTTAGGATCATGCTCAGAAAGATGGACAACCAGTTGACCTGGCCATACCCTCCGAACATCCGCGCGCTTAATCCAGGGCAATAATAGCAATTCTTTTTGCAACTTTGAAACATTCACAGAAAAAAATCCTGCCTGGATATGGGGCGTAATAGCAGATTGGAGTGTTTGGTGAGATACATGCGCCATATCACCAATCAGTTTGACGCGTTGAATAGGAAATCGTTCTGTTTGAAAAAACCAATATCCCGCATTTAGAATTGCAAAAAAAGCGCAAGTGAAAGCAAAAATAAAAAATTTCTGCCTCCATGAGCGCTTAGTCACAGTGGATCTCACGTTAGAACGCGTTGTCGCCTGATGTTTTTGCGCTAATCCACCGTTTAAAGACGGCCTTCTAAAAATATAATTATAGTTGAGCAAGATTACCCACTGACATTTGGTTCTCATTTAAGGTTGTCGTCAATATTGCCATAACCAAATCATCAAAGGACATACCCTGGGCAAGCGCAGACATAGGAACAAGACTATGTGAGGTCATGCCTGGGATCGTATTGACTTCCAAGACCCAAAAATTCCCCTCTTTATCTTGAACCAAATCAACGCGCCCCCACCCTTCGCAACCTAATGCTAGATC
>JBFWLB010000053.1:0-17179 GCA_050252335.1 Candidatus Berkiella sp.
CGCGCTTTTAGGATTGCACTTTTATGCTTTTTCTGCAAATCCATCAACTGTTTTTTTAAGCGCTTTTCACTTGCTTTAAGTAGCTTTACTGCTTTGTTCAGTGTTTGCTCACGCTTTGTCATTTTAACTACTTTCTTTGTTGATGCTTTTTTCACTGTAGCCTTAGTCTTAGTCTTAGTCTTAGTCTTAGTCTTAGTCTTAGTCTTAGTCTTAGCTTTTGCTTTAACCTTTGCCTTGGGTTTCATTTGCATCACTTTTTTGCGTGTTGCTTTTTTCTTCATAACCATGACTTTCGTCTCCTCAATTAATATATAGCCTTGGTATTAGAAACATAGCACACGATATTTTCATTTTCACACAATGCAAGAAATGTAAAAAATATTTTATAAGCTGCAAAATATAATGTAACGATATGATTTTTATAAATTTTACCAGAAATATTCTTTTGAGCGCATCAGCAGACTTCTGTTAATGCTAAGTATAATTCGCTATTTTTTATGCCATAAAAACATAAGTTAATAAAACATATCTAAAACAAAAAAACATATTAACATATTGATTTTTAAGAATTTATTTCAAAAGTCACTATTGTAATTGTAATAACGATTTTTAGCTTAGCTAAAAAAATCAAGAGAAGATCATAATAGCGAATGCAATCATTGAAAAAAATAGAGAAAAGCGCATTTAAGGTGAAAATTACTATAAATATATACTGAGTTTTTGAGATAACAAGTGTGGTGAAACATTAGTTTTTATGAGCGAAGCGAATCAAAATCCATCTTTGTAAACTGAGTGATCCCCACGAATTGTTTAGTGAGCAATGATGAGTCTGAAGTTAATAAGTACTATCTGTTTCTTCGTTCGCAAAGCGAACATTTTCTCACTTTGTAAAGGGAGACGGTGCGTGGCACCAGGGGGATTCATACCACAAATGAAAGTCAAAACAGCTAAATCCCTAAGGAAAAAATATTCTCTTTACGAACGAAGAATGATATAAGGCTTAAATGTAAAAGCTAAGATTCATCTTTTGAAATTTGCGCTCTAAGCGCTTCTATATCCAGTTGTTTGGCCTGAGAAACAAGTTCAGTTAAGCTTGATCCTGTTTGCACGCCCGATTCAGCAAATACAGCAAACTCACCTCTGAAGATCATTAACATTGGAATAGAGCGGATGTTAAAATCCTCTGCTAATTGCTGCTCTTCTTCAATATTAACTTTAGCGAAGACAACATCAGGATGCTCAAGGCTGACTTCTTCAAAAACAGGAGCAAAGGCCATACAAGGACCACACCATTTGGCCCAAAAATCAACGACCACAAGGTTATTGCCTTGAATAACTGCGTCAAAATTCTCTGTTGTAATATCAATGACAGCCATACAAATACCTTTATCTGTTTAGAAGTTGTCTCAAAACGCTTAGTATTTTTGAGACAACTTCTAGATTATTCTTATTCAAGTTCTTGTGCGATTTTTTCAAAAATGACAAGTGGTGGTTGTGATCCATCTATTTTAAGAAATTTTAAAGTATCTGTCTTATCTGCAGCAGCCATACTTAAGTAATAACTCGCTACAGGTTGCGTTTGAGTACGGTAAACACTTAAACGTTTTCGAATAGTCGCTTCTTGATCATCATCTCTCTGAACAAGGGGTTCACCCGTGAAATCATCTTTAAAAGGTTTGCTAGGAGGATTGTTTTCGACATGATAACTGCGTCCAGATGCAGGATGCACCCACCTTCCACTCAGGCGTTTTACAATAACTTCATCATCCAAATCAATTTCAATGACATGATCAAAAGGAATATTGGTAAGGCTTAATGCCTTTGCTTGTGCAAGCGTACGTGGAAAACCATCTAATAAAAAGCCATGTTCACAGTCAGGTTTATGAATGCGTTCTTGAACTAATTTGATAATAATATCATCAGGTACTAATCCACCTGTTTCCATAACAAATTTAGCTTTACGACCAAGTTCAGTATCATCTTGCACAGCTTGCCTGAGCATATCACCAGTCGATATTTGCGGAATGTTATAACGTTCTTTAATAAAATGGGACTGTGTTCCTTTGCCTGCACCTGGGGGGCCGAGTAGAATCAATCGCATTTTATCTCCTCATAATAATAAAAGTTAAATAGTTACCAACAACAAATGCTGTTTCGGATAATACAGCAAAAGGTATCATTTGCATTTAGTATACCCTGCTTGCCATAAGACACAAACAAATGCTTCCAAAATAGCCTTTGCTATGCAAGTTGTTCGACTTTTGTGTAGATTTTTCTATGATGTGCTTTTGCCCTGAATAGGCATACTAAAACCTTCATCAATTATTTGTGCAAGATAAAATTCAACTCGATCCTTTGTCAGGCCTAATTTACTTGCCAACAGATGGGCATCTTCAAGCTTTTCACCTTCACCAATCCCATGCTCACGCAGAACTGTGTTAGCTAACAACAAAATATTTACATACCCATGATGCTTTGCATCATAATGAAGCGCGTGATGATGCTTTGCCATTAATTGCACTTCACTCGGCATTCCCCAATAACGCATCACCCAAGCACCAATTTTATCGTGACCACGACTCATCAATTGTTGCGCTCCTCCCAAACCTATTAACCTCTTCTCAAGCTGTTTTATAGATTCATTCGGATGCGCACCGAACCATCGATTTAATAAACGAAATTCTGGTGTGTATAAATGTCCAATAAATAGTAAACCAAAATTATGTAAAAGCCCGCCCAAATAACATAAAAAAGGATCAACAGAAACGCTGAGAGATTGATCTTGAGCAATTTGCGAGCACAATTTTGCACAATACGTAGCATGCTTCCAAAAAGCTTGTAAACCTAAAGGCCCTTCTGCATCAATTTTGAATTGACTGTGCGATGATATACCCTTCACAGATGAATCAAAAACAATATGACTTACTGCACTAAAATCCAGCCAATGTTTCAAAGATTTTTTTAAAGAAGGGTTCACTGAAGCAAGTGCTTGTTTTTCGATGTGAACACGCTGCTCATTATAACCTTGTAACACAGCAGACACTCGACGATCGTTTTTTAAGATTTCCATTAATTTTTCAGGCGAAGCATCTAACTGATGCGACAAGACAATAACTTGATTCACTATCTCAGGAAAAGCATGCGGAGACTTTACTGCTTTGCTCTCTCTCTGCATTATATTTTTTTCAGATAATACAGCATTCCTTTTGACGCTTGTCTGCATATCTGGGATAGGACGAGAAAATTGCCCCCAAGTGGCATCGGCCATTAAATAACAAAAATCTGATTTTTCTAAACCAATGATACTCGCATGGGATCCTGCTTCAAAAAATATTGTTTTATTATTCAATAGGTTTGTATCAACAACCATATCTAAATGGTAAGCGGATCCTAAGGGGGGATGCGAGAGTGGTTCGCAATCATCAAAAAGTTTATCTGCTTCTTCATGACAAACAACATAAACTTCGCGCTTTAATAAGTTGTTGAGCTTGGGAAAATCAATTTCACAGTGCAGGGGCAAAACAACACCCCAATAATTCTTTTTATCTTTTACAATAATTGTTTTAGAAAAAGCAGAAGCACTAATACCATGCTTCTTTGCGCACTCTTCTAAACGATAGGTTCTAGAATGACAATAGAGTCGGTAATCTACTCGATGCGATAATAAGAAGCGCTTTAATTTTGCCGCAATAGGAGTCATTTTTGCTCATTTCAAAAGCGAAAAGGTACTTTAATAATAGCAAGAAAATCTTCAATCGATAACAAAATTAATAGGTTATTATGCTAACCCGTATTACGCATACCCGCAGCAATGCCAGATAAAGTAATTAACAATGCATGTGCATTTGATTCATCTGCATTTGAGTCTTCAATATTATTATCATCTAAATCTAAGGGTCTTTGTTTTGCAGCTCTTACTCTTCTTAGCAATTCTGCCTGTAAGAAATGTAGAGGGTATAAGTAAGTTGATCGCAATACAATACTACGTTTTAAAGGTAAATTATTGTCTAGTAGTTGCTCTGTACCCAAAGCCACTTTAATCTCAGCTTTGGTTGAATGAAAATCTTGAATCAGCTGTTCACTGAACGCTTGCAAGGACTCAGGTACCAATCGTTTGTTATACATCCCAAAAATATCACTATCTACTTTGGCAAGCACCATTTCTATCAAGCTCAGAAATGACTGGAAAAACGGCCAGTCCTTAACCATATCTCTTAAAATCTCAGGATTATCTCGCATCCCCGTATTGAGCGCCGCACCTACGCCTAACCAACCAGGCATTAAAAACCGCGTTTGTGTCCAAGCAAACATCCAAGGGATTGCGCGCAAATTATCAATATGCATTTGCCCATCATTGCGTTTTGCAGGTCGTGAACCAATACATAAAGCGCTGATCTCATTCACCGGCGATACCGCTTGGAAATATGTCATAAAGGAATCATCATTCACAACTTGATGATAAGCATGATTTGCTTGTTTCGACAAAGTATTCATCATCGCACGCCAAGCAGGTTCAGGTTTTTGAGGTGGCAATAAAGTAGCCTCTAAAGTCGCACTGACATAAATTTCTAAAGTTCTTTGTGCTCTATCAATAAGTGCATATTTATTACGAATTACTTCTCCTTGTTCTGTTACACGAATACCACCTTCCATTGCACCCGGCGGCTGTGACAAAATAGCCATGTGCGTTGGGGCACCACCCCGTCCAACAGAACCACCTCTACCATGAAAGAATCTTAAAACCACATCTTGCTTCTTAGCGAGATCAATCAAAAGCTCTTGTGCTTGGTATAATGCCCAAGAACTGGTTAAAATGCCTGCATCTTTTCCTGAATCAGAATACCCCAACATAATTTCTTGTTTGTGATGGATATGCTGCCTATACCACTCAAGATCAAAGAGTATTTTCATGCAAGTCGGTGCATTTTCTAGATCTTGCAGTGTTTCAAATAAAGGTACAACCCTGAGCGGATCTTTAACCTTCGCAAGTTTTTGGAAAAAGCACACTAATAATATATCGCTGGGTACTTGAGTCATGGAAATAATATAAGCGCCAACCGAATCACTCGGTAATGTTGACAACATGAGAAATGTTTCCCAAGTTTCTGCCGCATTATCACTCAGTTTCATATCTGTACTTACAGAGCACTCTGCTTTCTGTAATTGCTCAATTAAAAATTCTTGCTTTTCTGTTTCACTCCATTGGCTATAGTGTCCCAGATGATTAGCACGCACGATCTCATCTATCAAAGCCATATGTTTATCTTTATGTTGCCTAATGTCCATCGGCAACAAAGTCAAACCAAAACATTGTACCCTGCGAATCAAATCTATTAACTCATCTTCTGCAATTGCCTCAGCCCCGCATTCTACCAATGATTGATAACACAATAATAATGGCTGTAAAATCTCTTGCTTTTCAACTAAACGATTCGCATCAATGACTGCATTCTGAGACAATAAAGTCTCAATATATTCTTTTGCTACCAAAAGTTTGTTTCTTAGTGATCGCAGCAATGCTCTATAAGGCTCTGGCTCATCTCCCACCTCTTGTCGAAGTTGTGTACTACAATCACGCATAGAAAGTGCAGCACTGATATGATTGATCTCTTTAAGATATAAATCTAATGCCACCCATCTTGCCAATAAAGAAACCTTTTTACTTAACTTTGCATCTACAAAAGGATTACCATCTCTATCCCCGCCCATCCATGAACCAAAATGAATTGGCATTGTAGAAAGTGGCAATCCTTTTTTACAATACACTTTTAAATGATAATCTAGCTCTCTCAAAAAGCGTGGTACCGCTTGCCATAAACTACTTTCAACAATTGCAAAACCCCACTTTGCCTCATCAATAGGTGTTGGTTTCTTATGTCGTAATTCTCCAGTTTGCCAAATCGCTGTCATTTCTGCATGTAATTTTTCTTTTAATAACATTTGCTGACGTTTAGGATTTTCTTTATCCATCGCTTGCAAAATACTGGCAATACCATAAAATTTCTGCATGAGTGTTCTTCTCATGACTTCTGTAGGATGTGCAGTTAACACTAAATCAATGTTAAGTTTTGAAACAGTTTCATAAATACGCTGCATAGACACATTTGATTTTCTTAGTTTCTCAAAACCGTGCGCAATTGAACCAGGTTGTGGTTGATCGGGATGCTTTAATGCGTACCAACGTATTCTTCTAATGCGATGAATATCTTCTGCTATATTGGCTAGATTCAAAAAATGGCTAAAGGCTCTCACAATAACAACCGCATGTTGAGGAGAAATTCCTTTTAAAAATTCACTCAATCGTGACAGCGTTTGATTTCCATCATTTTGTAAACTATGCTTAGTTAAAAGGCGCGTTCCTTCTATCATTTCAAAAACATCTTTTCCAAGTTGTTTTAAAATAATTTGTCCTAATACTTCACCTAATAAGCGAATATCTCTGCGAAGCGGCATATCTGGATGTTGCTCATTTAACATTTTTTATCCTTGCTTTACGTCTATTAAACGCGTCACTATTCATGTTTAGTGATAGTAATAAATATTGAGTAATGATATATTGGTATCTGAAGTATCACAATAATTGAAATAGTTGAGAGGTTCCAAATGGACAAGGATAAGCGACCACACGCACCTTCAATTAACGACTCACAAATGGCAAGAGAGTCTTGGAAAGTTTTCCAAGTAATGGCTGAGTTTGTAGAAGGATATGAGCGACTCGTCCATATCCCGCCTTCTGTGAGTATTTTTGGTTCTGCGCGTTTAAGCCCAGATCATAAATGGTATCACCTAGCTGAGGATACTGCTCTCGCATTATCTGAAGCAGGCTTTTCTGTTGTTACCGGCGGAGGACCTGGAATAATGGAAGCAGCTAACAAAGGGGCTCAAAAAGGACGCTCTTTAAGCGTTGGCTTAAACATCGTTTTACCAAACGAAGAATCAGCTAATGCTTATCAAGATATCTCTATTCGCTTTAGACATTTTTTCACTCGTAAAGTGATGTTTGTAAAATATGCTTCTGCTTATGTCGTTATGCCAGGTGGTTTTGGTACATTAGACGAAATTGCAGAAATTCTTGCATTGGTACAAACAGGAAAAACAAGACGTATTCCTATCGTATTGGTTGTCAAATCTTTCTGGGAAGACTTATTGAAATGGTTTGATAAAACACTTGTAAAAGAAGGCATGATCAATAAAGCTGATCTTGATTTATACACCATTGTAGAAACACCACAAGAAGCTGTAAGCTATATTCAACGTTTTTACAAAGAAAGAAGCATCATCCCTTCTGAACACGAAAAAGAACTGATGTCCGATCTTTAAATTTCTCACTCTTATGGGCTTATCGGGACGACACAACGGTCGTCCCCTACATAAATTTCTGCTGCAAACTTCCTGATCTACGCAATTAATGTATTTTTCTATTAATTTCCATCTGATTGATTATAAAAATGTGCTCTTAGATATTTTCAAGACAACCTTGAGATATGCCCACGAAATTTTATGATTTAATAGAATGCCTCAGGTTATGAAAGGGAGTCTCTTCATATTATTCATACTATATATCACTAGCACCTTCTCTTCTACAAATGAGCGTAGCGAATGATTTTTTCCTCTACCAATTTTGGGAGAGGACGCCCGCAGGGCAGGTGAGGGTTTATTAAAGCTTATAAAGTGATTTGATTTTGGAATGCTATTTTGAAAAATTTAGATTTAATTATAGAAAAAATTATTTTTGAAGCAGAATAATCAATAAGTGATTAACTTATTTAACCCTCACCCGCCCTTTCAGGGCACCCTCTCCCAAAATTGGTAGAGGGGAAAATGTTCGCTTTGCGAACGAAGAAAAGAGCAGTATTTATCAGCTCATCGCCTCACTGCTTACCCAATCTCCTCGCTTCTAATACGTTCGGTATCTGCAAAATCTTATTTAAAACAGTCATTAAAGTATCTAAATCAGGGATCTCAATCGACAATGTTAACTGTGCAATGTTATTTTCTTGATTTGTTCGAGTATTAACCGCCAACACATTGATCTTTTCATTACTGAGTGTACTGGTAACATCTCTTAAAAGCCCTTGTCTATCATAAGCTTCAATATAAATATCGACCAAATACAACTCTTTGGTAAACTCTCCCCAGTTTACTTGAATTAAACGGTGCGCCTCTTCTTCTTTTTCAAGTACACCTAAGCAATCCTGTCTATGAATTGTGACACCTCTGCCAATGGTAATATAGCCAATGATTGGATCGCCTGGCACGGGATTACAGCATTTTGCAAAATGGCACAATAAATTTCCAACCCCTTGAATGGTGACTTCCGTGTTCTTTTTCTTAAGGTTATTAATTTTGGAAACAGAAATAGGAATATCATTGCTGTCATTTGTCAGAGAATGTTGTTGGATCAAATTCAAAATCTGACCCACGCGAATGTCTCCACCACCAACACCCGCAAAAATATCATCCATATTTCGCGCTTGAAATTTTTGAAGATGTGGCTTAATGCTAGCCATATCCAAGTGCAATCTCTTCAGCTCTCTATCCAGCACCTCTTTGCCTTGAATAATATTTTCTTCTCTTGCTTGACGTTTAAACCAAGAACGTACTTTTGAACGCGCTCTTGCACTATTTAAATACCCCAACTGAGGATTCAACCAATCACGGCTTGGCCCACCTGTTTTTGTCGAAATAATTTCTACTTGCTCACCAGAATTTAAAATATAATTTAAAGGTTTAATAGAACCATTGATCTTGGCTCCTCGACATCTATTCCCCAAATCAGAATGAACATGATAAGCAAAATCCAGCGGCGTAGCCCCTAATGGCAAATCAATAATTTCGCCTTTAGGTGTAAAAATGTAAACTCTATCTTCGCTGAGCTCTTGTTTTAAGGCAACATCAGATTCAAATTCTTGCTCAGCACTCCACTCTAAAATATTTCGAAGAGAATTAATTTTATGCTGATAATTAGATTCTTGTTTTTTACCCTCTTTATAAATCCAATGCGCAGCAACCCCTAATTCTGCTTCATCATGCATTTTAAAGGTGCGAATTTGTACCTCAACTGTTTTCCCTTCTGGACCAATAACCGCTGTGTGTAATGAGCGATAACCATTTTCCTTAGGAGTAGCAATATAATCATCAAATTCTTTTGGAATATATTGCCATAGACCATGTATTACACCTAAAGCAGCATAGCAGTCCTGCACACTATCAACCATAATACGAACTGCTCTAACATCATAGATATCTTGAAAAGCAAGATTCTTGCGAATCATTTTTCGCCATATACTATAAATATGCTTAACACGCCCCACAACATGCGCATTCAACTCTTCTTTGGCAAGTGATTCTCTAATGATACTTAAAAGTTTCTCAATATAAATTTCTCTATCTAAACGCTTTTCATCTAATAATTTTGCAATATTCTTATAGGCAACTGGCTCTAAATAACGAAATGCAAAATCCTCTAGCTCCCATTTAATCTGCCCAATACCTAAGCGATTAGCCAAAGGAGAATAGATATCGCGCGCTTCTAAAGCCAAATCTAATTTGACAAGACGATCTAGATTATTGACAGCTCTTAAAGCACTGATTTTTTCGGCGAGTTTAATTAATACGACGCGAACATCTTCTACTACAGCCAGTAGCATTTTACGAAGATTATCACGCTGCTCATCAGACTGAGAAATACTCGCCTTTGCGGAATGATAGGATAACTTGCTTACGCCATCCACCAAGCTGGCGACTTGCTTACCAAAGACTTCTTCTATATGGATAACTGTTAATTCACCAAAATCAACAGGAAAATAAAGGACACAAGCAACCAGCGTATCAATATCCGGTTTTAAGGCACCAAGTATTTCCGCTGCCGTTAAGCCTTGCTTCAAACAAGATTCATTGACAGGCGTTAAATGATGTCCACCATTCTCAAGATTTAAATAGACGGCTTGGCGCAACTGCGCTTTGTGCTCTTCAGGGTAATTTACCCCAACACGCTCCACCCATTTCTCAATATCAATACTACCATCCTGGGTTTTTGGTAAATCATCTCTAACCTTAACCATGAACGACTCCTTTCAATTCTTTTTTTGAGCTTGAGCATATTTTTTAATTGAATTGCTGATGAAGAGCGAAGCGAATCACTTCTTTCTTTGTAGTCAAAGAAAGAGGCACCTTTAGGTGCAAGAAGGATTCTAAAAAATCCATCTGCTCGCTTTAGCGAGCCTCTTCCCTTGACATCAAGGGAAGAAGATTATTCACTTCGTTCATTAGCAAAAACTAATGCTATCACCAAACCACACTTACTTTTTTAATACAAATAATCCCATCGTTTCTACATGCTTGGTATGTGGAAACATATCCATGATAGCAACTTTCTCTAATTTATATTTTTTCTGATGCACCAAGACAGCCGCATCACGCACAAAAGTATTCATGTCACAAGAAACATAAAGGATAGATTCTGGCGCTAATTTTTCAATATTGTCTACAATAGCAGCTGCGCCCAATCTGGGGGGATCTAACAAAACTTTATTGTGGGCAATCGTAAACCAAGGCGCTTTTGAACAATCTTCAAAGAGATTAGCCTCATAAAAGCTTGCATTACTGATTTGATTAGATACTGCGTTCATGCTGGCCTTTGCCGTCATTTGCGCATCTCCTTCAACGCCTACAACTGCTTTTGCCTTCTGTGCAAGTGGCAAAGTAAAATTACCAAGACCACAGAACAAGTCTAATACGGTATCGTTCTCAGATACTTGTAGCCAATCTAAAGCTTGGCGAACCATCTGATTATTAATCACAGGATTAATCTGCGTAAAATCTAATGGCTTAAAATGCATGCTAATCAATCCATCCATCAAGCGATAAGAGAGGGTCTCTTCTTGATTCGGCCATATTTTTTTAACCGATTCAGGCCCCCCTTCTTGCAAATAAAGACTTAAATGATGTTCACTAGAAAAAGCTATCAATTTATCAATATCTGCTTGAATCAATGGTTGCAATATTCTAAAAATAAGTGCAACTTCTTTATCGCCCGCAGCAACTTCTATTTGCGGGATATCTTTAAAGGCTGCTAATTCTGAAACTAACTGGCGCAAAGGGTCAATTAAATTGCCAACCACTGGATGCAATATGGCGCATGAATTCATCTCAACAATTTTATTACTGTGGGCCTCTCTAAACCCGACCAATACAACGCCCTTCTTCTCTACATAGCGAACCCCGAGTCGTGCTTTATATCGATAGCCGGTTGAAGGGCCTGTTAAGGTTTCATGCCATTCTGAAGGTACAATTTCAGCATGCGCTAAGAGCTTAGACAATTGTTTTTGTTTATGTTCAATTTGATGTTCAGTCGATAGATGCTGCATCTGGCATCCCCCACATTCGCCAAAATGTGGGCAAATAGGCTCTACTCTTTTTTCTGATGCTTCTAATACACTTTCTAATTTTGTTTCTAAATAACGTGAGTGCTGTCTTATGACTTTGGCTTGTACTTTTTCATTTTCCAAAGCGCCAAAGACAAAAACCTTCTTACCGTCTAATGAAGAAATGCCGCGTCCTTCAACAGAGATCTGATTCACAGTTAATTCAAGTGATTGGTTGACGAGTTTTCGATTTCTTGACATGGTTATACAATCTTATGCTTGTTCCCATTCCTGCAAAAAAGCAGTTAAATGAGGTTTGTTTTCACTTCTTAAATAATCTTTCAGCAAGCTTAACTCTTGTTCAAGGTTATCCTCGGATAAATAACCGCGCATCTGCTGAAATCTTAAGTAAACCAGATAAGTGTTGATCACATCTGTTTCACAGTAATTACGAATTTCTTCAATTTTTCCTTGCTGATAGTTATACCAGACTTTACTGCCATCCATGCCCATTTTGCCAGGAAACCCTAGGAGTGTAGCAATATCATCCAAACGACTATAGGCACGTGGTTGATAAGAGGCTAATACGTCCATTAGATCTAAATGTCGTTGGTGATAACGGCTGATGTAATTATTCCATTTGTAGCTGGAATCTAGCTCCCCCGTATCCCAATATCGCTTTGCAACAACCTGATTGAGCAAAGCCCTATATTGTAACACAGGCAAATCAAAGGCTTGGCCATTCCAAGAAACTAATTGAGGTGTATATTTTTCAATGCCATCAAAGAATCGCTGCACAAGCTCCTTTTCTGAAGCATCAGGACTACCCAACGACCATATTTTGAGCTGATCGTGGGTGCGATAAACAGCAGAAATAGCAACTATTTGGTGTAAGGGTGTTCGGACAAAGGACTGTCCTGTCTCTTCTGTTGCTTTACGAAACATGAGTTCAGCTACTTCTGCATCAGAAACGGAAGAATCTTGCAAGTTAAACAACTTTCTTCCGGCAATGATATCGGGAATTGTTTCGATATCAAATACAAAAATGCTCACCTAGAAATCCAACTTTTTCAAAAAGTATTAATAGCACTTTTTCTCATAGTTCAAAGCCTTTGTCGAGAATATTTGCTCGACACGCTAACTTTGTTTTTCGCTGCAGCTAAAATAACGGCTTCTCGCGCAGGGCAAGAAGGATGCGTGGCCATAAAGCTATTCCAACAGGCCAGCCAAGTATTCGTGTCATACCATGGTGTTATAGGTAATCTTTGTTTTTCCATCAACTCAACTACAGCGAGTGTCTTTAGCTGCTCTGCTGTTAATAACACATTCAAAAATTTATCGATTTTTTTTCTCACATTACCTAGTACCCCTGGCGAATTGGGCGTACATAAACTTCTCACATAGTTTCCGAATGCATTTTTTAACTCATTGAACTCTCTAAAACGCTCTTTTGACACTTGCGCTTTTAATTTTTCACTGTTGGCACATAGATACTGAGCTAACAATTCAGGTTTTATACGTAATAACCATTCTAGTGAAAACGACATCTCTTTATAGCCAAACATATTCTCCTGCAATAAATGCCCTCTCTGATAAAGTACTTGATGTAATTTATCACTCATTTTTGATGCTATTGATGCATCACCTATAAGTTCGTACGCTTTTAAGTCTGCCCTAAATTCCTTTGCTCTAGATATACTCTTTGCACATAAATAAGTAAGCGGTGCTATTGCAGCAACACTTATGCCAGAACAGATAACGCCAAATGTTAATGTTGCAACAGATAGATTTACAGGGATCACAGCTATTGTAGTGCTACTCAACAAAATCGCTAAAGCCAGCATAATAGTAACGCCCAAAAAAGCATAACCATAATTAATAAAAGATATAATACCAATCAAAAAATCAGACGGTGAATCACGATAATAAATGTGAGACAATTCATGCCCTAAAATACACTTAACCGTTTTTGTGTCTATTTCATTAGACTCAAAGGCTTTGACAAAGCCTTTTGAAAGCACAACTCTATACTTATTCCAATCTTCCCATATCGCACATGCAGATACAGACTTATTGTGTTGATTATAATAAATATTAGGTGTTGGAATTTTTAATTGCTGAGACATTTTCTCAATAAAAGACGAGAGCTTCTTTTGTTTAGATTCATTTAATTTTTTATCATTTTTTACCAGGACGTATGACTGACATAATTGAATAGACTTAAATATTTTTTGGCTACTTATTATTTTTGCAATAATAACTGCAGCATAACAAATACTTAATATGGGCAAAAATACACTTGCGCCTAGCAAGTAAATACCGAAGGCATTGAGTATTAACTGAGGTGCTACTATTGCAAAGAGATTTAGGCCAATTTGTAATTTAGGACGAGTCCATATTCTTAAGAATATACTATTTTTGTACATGCACGATTTTCTTACACGTTAAAGAAGCTGGGATACTAACATGAAGTTTATTTTTTTGAAAACCCAATTCATGTCTTTTTTCTAGCTAAAACTAAAGAACAGGTTTGCGGTTACCCCGCTAAACAGCCTAAAATGTAGCATCTCATTCAAAAATAGAAGGTTAACTAAATATTTATGACCTCTCAATCTAGCGCACTGTAACATTTTATTTTTTGAATTTGGACTTAGATTGATTCTCAGTATTTAACAATTCCTGATTTTCTTTATTTAAAGATTGATCAATCACTGTTTGAAAGATAATTGGTTTTTTGTAACTCTGTTCTAGCTCTTTTCGTGCATTGATAGCATCCATAACCATATTGCGCTTATCTTGAATATGTATATAGTCAAATAGAGTTCTTCCTTTATTATCTTTTATATCTATATCTGCACCTTTTTCGATAAGTAATTTTACTATATCCCAACGTCCTACCATTGCTGAACGAATCAACGCTGTTTCTCCATCTTTATTCTTAGCATTAATATTAGCATTATTTTCAATAAGCACATCTACAATATCCTGATTGCGAGCAGACATAAGCGCTGTATTTCCTTTGCCAATATTGTTAGTTGCATTTACATCAGCACCGTCCTCAATCAATTTTTTTACCATAGGCAACATATTCAATCTCACTGCTTCCATTAGCATGGTGTACCCCACACCATTCACATAATGCGGATCAATTTTTAGTAAAAGCATCTGGACAAGCTCATGACAATTTTGCTTAGCAGCCATATCAATGGTTCCAAGATCGACATTTTTTAGCGCGCCCTTTTCAAATAGCAAGATAGCAAGGCTTTCTTGTCTATTTTTAATAGCCAAATTAAATGCAGTTTTAGAACTGTTGTCTTTTTCATTGAGATCCGCCCCCTTCTCTATAAGTTTTAAACATGTATCACTATGACCATGTTCAACCGCAAGATGCAAAGCTGTTCTTCCATATCTATCTTTGACATTAACATCAACGCCCTTCTCTATAAGCGCTAAACATGTATCACTAAGACCATTTTCAGCAGCAAGATGCAAAGCTGTTTTTCCATATCTATATTTGACATTAACATCAGCGCCCTTCTCTATAAGCGCTAAACATGTATCACTAAGACCATTTTCAACAGCAAGATACAAAACTGTTTTTCCATATATATTTTTGGCATTAACATCAGCGCCCTTCTCTATGAGCGCTAAGCATGTATCACTAAGACCATTTTCAACAGCAAGATACAAAACTGTTTTTCCATATATATTTTTGGCATTAACATCAGCGCCCTTCTCTATGAGCGCTAAGCATGTATCACTAAGGCCAATTTCAGCTGCAAGATACAAAGGCATGTTATTTATTTTATTGCGGATATTAATAGGTAATTCATTACGTTCTATTTCCTGTAAAAAATTCTTAACTTCTATCTTATTATCGATATACATTCTTATATTCTCTATAAGAATATCCAATGCTTCTTGCTTGTCCTTCTCTAATAGTTCTTTTGTTTTTTGCAAAATATCTTCTTTTTCTTCAAGAATTGCCCAATTCAACATTTCTACCAAGGCTTGGTTTTGTGTCAATGGATCCTGCTTTTGAAGTAAATTTTTAATGTAGTCTTGGATTTTAATTGTGATTTCTTCATTTCGACCATAGAAATAATAACATCTGTCTCTATCATAAATCACTTGCTGCGCGGTAGAATCACAATAGCCGTTATAGTCTTTAAAATTTTCTGCTGAATCAAAATAATTATTAACCCCTATTTCTCTCGATATACCAGAACTTTTACCACAAACCACTTTTTGTGCGTGCCCCTCCAGTACCAATCTTTGCCCTAAGGTTTCGTAAAAATATTTCAGTATTTTCGTTTGTTTTTCACTGTACATGTTTGAGCTTTCTATAGAATCAAAGACCAATGCACCAGATTGACTTCGCCAAGCCCAACATTGACCCAATAACTTATCCTCTACACTTGGATTCTTTGCATTTCCTTCGCAAACAACATAAAATCCACCATATTCACTGGTTAAACCATGTATCACACAAGGTTGTCCAGCTTCTCCAGACAAAGATTGACAACAGTTTGTTAATTTACCCAAGCACGCTGCTCTGGCAGCCTGTATTTCATTCAGAACATCCACTTTCATTAAATAAATGCCTGGGTAACCCAGCTCTTTTCCATCTATTGTAATGAATGGAATTTGAGTAGGATCGTCTTTTCTCTCCAAATTTACAAACTTAGCAAAGTCTTTTTCTGTAAGACCATTAGCTAAAAAATACTGCAAAACTATAGAACCATTTAAATCTGCTACTTTCAAAAATGCTTGCAATATCGTTAAATTAAGCTGCCCACTAAATGAAGCACCCAGCTCTGTTAACGCCCTTTGTTTTGCTGATATTTCCTCTGCAAGCTCATTAAATTTTCTCTGCTCTTCTGCATTAAAAGTACCTGCTTTTCTGTTTAATTTTTTATATTCCGCATTTAACCTGTTAATTTCTTGTGTCTTTGTAGAAAGTGCTGTGATAATTTTCAATTTTTCTTTTTTAGAGATTGTTTTTTCTTTTGATTTGATAAACGCTTCTAATACATCTGCTCTAGGCAGAATTTTTGAACGAAATACGGAATCTTTCATATATTTATTGCATAATTCACGCCAAATTGAAATATCCCATGAACCACTTGGTAATGCATATAAATTTGCATCATGCATGACTTGCTTATTTTGAGGATTTGCTTTTATAAATTCTTTTAAATAGTTCAATGCTTTCTTTTCATCATTAAAAATGACTGATAACTTATAGGCATGCTCTACAGCCACACCATTTTTTTCAAACTCATACATCAATTTTGTATAGGGCAATATCGCTTGATACACCTTTAAACTGCATTGTGTAAAATTCACTTTCGGCAAGGTTTGCATCAGCTCTGATTTTAAAGCATTTTCATCTGGCAAGGCATTATCAACAAATACATTCTGAAAAGCTGCAAGTGATGCATTAATAGGTATTTCAGAAATTTTAGGATTTTCTTTTAATAATCGACTCTTTAAATCTGCAATTAATGTTTTAGCTTCATCTGTTGAGATTTTTCCTGATTGAATCTTTGTTCTTATACCCTCTAATTCATTAAATGTCTCTTTTGAATCCATTAGATGTCTCTTTTATACTTAATGAAAACTTATAAGCTAGTGACTCATTTATTTCAGAAAAAGTTTCATAAATAATTAATACTGTAGCGGCCGAATTGCCTCATATTAAATGTAACCGAAAAAGGAAAATAAACGGTCGTTGCCTCATATTTAAAGTAACCGGGAGGTGAAATATGGGGTCATTTGAAAGGAAATCGTATTTAATTGCTATTTTAAGC
>JBFWLB010000054.1:0-17129 GCA_050252335.1 Candidatus Berkiella sp.
GCAAAAAATTTAAATCCATAACTTGAGAGAATAACCGTCACCAGTGAAAACTGGCTTGTATCAGATTCTCCCCACGCTAAATGTCTCGTCATAAAATAAGTACAAGTAAGTACTAAGCAAGTATCTACAAATTGGCTGATAAAGGTTGAAACATTATTGCGTAACCATAAATGTTTGTTTTTGGTTAAATCTTTCAGAAAATGAAAGATATGGACATCTAAGTATTGAGCAACAAGATAGGCGAGCATAGAAGAGATAATAGCCGTCATTGTTAGAAAGCGAATGTAGTAGAAATGACTTTCTGGATCGGTTTGTGTTGCAATACTTGCATCTGGAATGAAGGGGGCTGGTAAGCCACAAAGCCAAAATAAAACAAGCATTGCCAGATTTGCTATCAGTCCTGCGGTGACTAAACGGTTTGCGGCTTGTTTTCCGTAGCATTCACTAATGATATCCGTGCAAAGGAAGGTTAAGGGGTAGGGTAAAACCCCAATCGGTAGGGTAACGAAGAGGTTATATTGCCAAAATGAAAAATCGATGGTTACAAAACGGCTAATATTCATCACGTTAATAAGGCACAGCGTGCTGATAAATATGGCAGAAATGGCTAAATAAATAGAGTGATGTCGACTGTCAGTGAGTGGCAAATAAGAGGTGCTTGGATTCATATACAACAGTAGAAACAGCAAGGCTTAAAATGAAGCTGCAATGGTACCTTCTTTCCGCGAATAACTCAATCATCCTCCTAAGACTGTATTTCTTAACTATTTGTAAAAAAAGAAATTTATACGCTAAATAGCCGAATGTTGGTTAGAAGATGTGGCATGAGCCCTTATGGGGGATTGTCAGATGCTAGGGCACACGCTATTGTGTAATTAAGACAAGATCCCCCTGACTGAACGAGAGAATGGTTCAATGACTCAAAAACGCTTGAAGCTCTATGGAATTATTGGCTGTATTATTTTGGCATTGATGCTGAGCGTAGGAAGTTGGCACCAAAAAGTCACGATTACAGAGAATAAGTTATTGCTTGGATTGAAGACCATTGGTCCTGCTGTGGAGAGGAGACATCTTGCCATCCAAAATTTGGTTGCACACCTACAAAAAGATGAGCCTGATAATCAGCAGTTACAAGCGATAGTGAATTATATGAATGCTTTAGAGAAAGCTCCATTTTCCTATGACAAATTGTTAGTTGATAATGAAACAAATCAAGCTTTTATTGCTCAAGAACGAGAAGTCACAAAACTAGTTGAAGATCTATTGATGTATGGGGCTTCTAAAGAATCTTTGCGTAGAAACTTACCATATTATAGACAGGCGCGTAACACCTATTATGTTAGTTTGCAAGTTTATAATGTGCAAAATATGCTCAATGAAGAAATCATGTATTTTAATCGGCAGATAACAGGTATTTTCAAAAGCACACTCAATAAGATTTTTTTCCAGCATCGTGTACGCCTAAAATTAGAGAATATAGTGAGTAAAGAGATAGAAAAATACCAACAATACACCGTGATTCCTTCTGCCAAACCTTCCAAAGAAGCACGAACACCGGTGCGATAAGTTTATTAACTGTTCTAAAGGCATTTTGCATTCAAAAGTTGCATGGTACTATGTCTAATAGCCAGGGATTATGCAAATAAGCTAGATAATAAAATAATAAGGAGCTACCACATGTCAAAGGGGCAATCTTTGCAAGACCCTTTTTTGAATGCACTTCGAAAGGAAAAAATACCCGTTTCTATCTATCTGGTAAATGGCATCAAATTGCAAGGACAGGTTGAGTCCTTCGATCAGTTTGTGGTTCTCTTGAAAAATAGCGTTAGCCAGATGGTGTATAAACATGCTATTTCCACAGTGGTTCCAGCAAGAAACGTAAGCAGTAAGCTGCCAACCCCTGGTCAAAATGGTGATGATTTTAGCCATAGTGAAGATTGATAGAACGAAATGAGTGTTTAAGGAGCTGATGTATTGTTTGAGCGCCCCAAAAGCGGTGAACGGGCGGTTTTGGTCCATTTAACCTTTCCTCATATTAGTGAATCTTCTGACGCTAAAGAATTTGCCGAGCTTGCAATGGCCGCAGGTGCTGAACCTGTGGCAAAAATCTTTGGGCGTCGTTCAGCGCCAGATCCCAAATTCTTTATTGGTAAGGGTAAGTTAGAAGAAATTAAATCTGCTTTAGCAGCATTTGATGCAGAGCTTATTATTTTTAATCATGAACTTTCTCCAGCTCAAGAGCGAAATGTAGAGAGAGAAACACGTTGCAGAGTCTTATCCAGAACAGGTTTAATTTTAGATATTTTTGCTCAGCGTGCCCGGACATTCGAAGGTAAGTTACAGGTTGAACTGGCTCAATTAAACCATATGTCGACACGTTTGGTGAGAGGATGGACCCATTTAGAGCGACAAAAGGGTGGTATTGGTTTACGTGGGCCTGGTGAAACGCAATTAGAAAGCGATCGTCGATTATTGCGCCGTCGTGTTGAGTTCATTAAGCAAAGACTGGAAAAAGTAAAAGTAAGTCGTGAGCAAAGTCGTCGAGCTAGAACGCGCCAGGCTATTCCAACGATTTCATTGGTTGGTTACACCAATGCAGGAAAATCAACCTTATTTAATGCACTGACAGGCGCACATGTGTTAGTTGCAAATCAATTGTTTGCGACCTTAGATCCAACTTTACGTGCGATTGAATTACCAGAAATTGGTAAAGTCATTCTTGCTGATACAGTGGGGTTTGTGAGTCAGTTGCCCCATGGGTTGGTGGATGCTTTTCGGGCTACCTTAGAGGAGGTTAGTCAATCAGCTTTGTTGCTTCATGTTGTCGATGCTCATGATGACAAAAGAGATGAGCATATACATCAAGTGAATTTAGTTTTAAGTGAGATTGGAGCGGACGATCTCCAGCAAATTGTTGTGATGAACAAATCTGATTTAGACGAGTCATTGATGCACAGTGCAGACGAAGATCTAGGTAATCTAGAAAACTATCAACAGCGTCAAATTGCTATTTCTGCATTAACAGGGCAAGGTCTTGAGCAGCTTTTAGGTGCAATACAGAAAGCGCTTAGCCAAGAAACTGTTGTAGGGTGGATACAAGTAGCAGCAAATGAGGGTAAAATGAGGGCTTTGTTTTACCAAAATCACGCCGTAGTAGAAGAACTGCCACAAGAAGAGGGTGGTTTTAACATAAAAATTAAAGTGAGTGGCATTAAATGGCGTCAAATGTGCCATCTATTCACAGAATTGTCATCTAAATTACAAAATATACCATAAGAGAGCATAAGGGGTTCGGCATGTCTTGGAATGATCCGGAAAAGGATGAAAGAGGTAAGAAGAAAGATCCCTGGGGGAAAAACGCAGAAGCGCCACCAGATTTGGATGAAACATTACGTCAATTCCAACAAAAGTTGAGAAAAGTATTTGGGGGAGGAGAAGGCGGAAATTCCGGTGGCTTCTCTTCTCATAAAGGGGCACAAGGCACTAGTATGTTTGGTGTGGTTGTTGTGAGCCTTGTTATTTTCGCTATTTATATTGTGAGTGGTATTTTTATTGTCGATCCACCCGAAAAAGCAGTAGTAACCCGCTTTGGACAATACATCAAAACAGTAGGGCCTGGTCCACACTGGATTGCGCCATTGATTGAAAGTAGAAAAATTGTGAATGTGGAAAAGATTCATTCTGAAACACATTCAGCACATATGATTACCAAAGATAAAAATATTGCAACCGCTGAAATTGCGATTCAATACAGAATTGATAATCCAGAGGATTTTTTATTTAACTTGCCTGATCCAAGAAATACGCTGACACTGGCAATGCGTAGCGCATTGCGATCTGGGGTTGGTAGGGTAACCATGGATGAAATTATGACAGAAAGTCGTACTGAGACTTCGTTGTATATCCGTGATCAGATACAAAGCATTTTGAATAATTATGGCGCTGGCATAAAGATCACACGCGCTAACTTGCGTAAAACAACCGTGCCAGAAGGCGAAGTACAAGAAGCTTATGATGATGCAAATGCGGCCAGACAAGATCAAGAAAAAGTGATCAACGAAGCTATGGCTGAAAAAATTAAGCAGATCAATGGGGCAGAAGGTGAAGCAAAAGCCATCATTAATGAGGCTCAAGCTTATCGAGAAAGTAAAATATTGGAAGCGCAAGGTAATACTCAGCGATTTCTTGAGATTTTACCTGAATATAGGCTTGCACCGGAAATTACCAAAGAAAGGCTTTATATTGAAACCATGCAAGATGTTTATTCAAACAATAGTAAAGTAATGATTGATGTGGATAGTGGTAATAATATGATTTATATTCCATTGGATAAGATTGTAGATGCCAATAAAGCGCCTAGAAAAGCGCTGCCAGATTCTACAACTTCTTCTACGCAGCAGCTAAGAAGTAGCCCAGAAGCTTCGGCTACATCCAACGATTATTATAAGGGGGCCGCACGGCCGTCGGTTCGCCCAACCTATTCGAACTCATCACGTCCAGTGAGAGAGGGAGCGTCTTCATGAATGTTACAAAAACATTAATATTAACCATTATTGCAATTTTTGTTTTAGCAGCAGGTTTAAGTCTTTATACCGTAAATGAAACTCAACGTGCGATTGTAACTCGCTTGGGACAATTACTCGAAGATAAAGACGGTAATGTAAAAGTATTTGGGCCTGGTCTACATATTAAAATGCCTTTTGTGGATCAGATTAACTTTCTGGATAAGCGCTTGCAAACGACAGAATTAAGTGAAGCAAGAATGCCAACCAAAGAAAATGAGTTCTTGATTGTGAGCTTATTTACCAAGTGGCATATCAAAGACTTCAAGAAATTCTATAATGCATCAGGCACTATCTTAAATGCAGATCACAAAATTAAAGAGCAGCTGGATGAGGTTTTGAGAACTGAGGTTGCAAAGCGAAAAATTGATGATCTTGTTTGGGAAGAACGAGATATTTTGATGGATCGTATCCAAAGTGCGGCGAATGAAATGGCTAAAACATTGGGGGTTGAGGTTGTAGATGCACGCGTTGTGCGTCTTGATTTACCTGATTCTATCCAACAAAAAGTATTTACGCGTATGCAGACAAACATTCGTAAGTTGGCTGCAGAAAGAAGAACCACTGGTGAGCGAAAGGCAAGGGAAATTGTTGCTGAAGCTTATAAAGATGCCAATGTAATTCGTGCTAAGGCTAAGGAAGAAGGCTTGAGAACCCAGGGTGAGGGTGATGCAAAGGCAACCAGAATCTATGCAGAAGCCTATAAACAAGCGCCAGAGTTCTATTTGTTTTACAGACGACTGGAAGCCTATCGAGAGACATTTAAAGGTAATAATGATATCCTTGTTCTAAAACCGGATGATGATTTCTTTAAATATTTCCGAACAGGGGCTGTGAAATCAAAAGCCCAGGCAGCCAATGGCAGAGCCGAGGAAAAGAGAGCTGATTAACTAAAAGCATGTTCGGATACGGGCGCAATACGCGCCCGCATTTGTTTTTGGGGTTTAAAGATGTGAGGATGCAACTTGCCTCTTACCCTTATAGTCGAAAGAGAAGGTGTGAATCGTTACGATGTGGGAAGATTTATTTGTAGCCTGCGCATTGGTATTGGTCATTGAAGGACTAATGCCTTTTATAAATCCTGTAAAATGGCGCGCCTTTATGCTACGCGTTTCTGAGCAGCCAGATAAAGCGCTGCGTATTATGGGGTTGGTAAGTATGCTGTCAGGAGTGCTCTTGTTATTTCTGATCCGCTCTTTTGATTAGCGTTAGAGTTTTGATAAATGGTATGTATGAAAGGTCTCGAAATGAATAAACGAATGGTTGTATTGGGGAGCCAATGGGGTGATGAAGGAAAGGGAAAGCTAGTTGATTTAATCGCCAACAAAGTAAAATATGTCGTGCGTTTCCAAGGGGGGCATAACGCAGGACACACTTTAGTCATAAAGGGCGATAAGACTGTATTGCATTTAATACCTTCAGGTATTTTGCACGATCAGGTGATGGCTATATTAGCGCCTGGTATGGTTATTTCTCCAAGCGCCTTGGTTAAAGAGCTTGACCAATTAAAGCAAAAAGGCTTTGAGGTTGAGGATAAGCTTTTGATCTCTGATCAAGCAACTTTATTATTGCCTTATCACGTGGCTTTAGACAAAGCACGAGAAAAAGAAAAAGCTTCACAGAAAATTGGTACAACTCAACGTGGTATTGGACCTGCTTACGAAGATAAAATTGCAAGAAGAGGTTTTAAATTTGGTGCGGTTTGGTATAACCAAGATATTGAGGCCGATCTGAAAGAAGTATTGGATTATCATAATTTTGTGTTACAAAATTACTATCAAGCGCCAGCGGTCAGTTTTGATGAAATTAAACAAGAATTAGATCTGATTCGTAGTCGATTACATTCAAAAATTACAGATACAACTTCGTTATTGCACCAAGCAATTGAAGACAATGCAGCGATACTTTTTGAAGGGGCACAAGGCACATTATTGGATATTGATCATGGTACCTATCCTTTTGTGACATCGTCTCATACCATTGCTGGTGGCGTTGCTGTTAGTTGTGGGATTTCTCCTAATGCGATCGGCGAAATTATTGCGGTCACCAAAGCATACTCAACGCGCGTGGGTAGTGGTCCTTTCCCAACAGAATTAACGGATGAGACAGGACACTTTATTCAAAAGCAAGGTAATGAATTTGGAGCTACGACAGGGCGTCCTCGCCGATGTGGTTGGTTTGACATGGTAATGGCTAAATACAGTGCAAAAGTAAATGGCTTTACTGGTATAGCTTTGACAAAGCTAGATGTTTTAGATGGATTATCTGAAATCAAGATTTGTGTTGCTTATCAATACAAAGGTGAAAAAAGATTGACCCCACCCAATCATGCCATTCCCCTAGAGGAATGTGAGCCTATCTATGAAACACTACCAGGTTGGCAGCAATCAACAAAAAGTATTGTTGAATGGGAACAATTGCCTGAGAATGCACAGAAATATATCAAACGCCTAGAAACGCTTATTGGTGTTAAAATCGTATTGGTATCGACAGGTCCCGATCGAGAGGATACCTTATGGTTAGACAAAACAATTTGTCATATGTAAACTTTAAGTATAAGCATTTGAAAGAGAGCGCTATGCGCTCTCTCAATCTTACTGTATCTTTAGAAATATTGATTGCTCTAGATGTTGCAATTGATCTCAGAGATACTTTGAGTATAACAGTAGATTGGGACAGGCAATTGGTGCCGAGAAAAGGACTCGAACCTTCACGGGGTTACCCCCACAAGCATCTGAAGCTTGCGTGTCTACCAGTTTCACCACCTCGGCCTAATTTTCACAAATACTATCACAACTTTTAATATGAAAAAACACACAGATCCTTCCAAAGACCCTTTTTTAGACAGAGAAGCAGAAAAATACGAAACACCGGTTCCCAGCCGAGAGTTTATTTTAATGGCTTTAAAGTCATTTAAGCATCCGGTAAAAGCTAAACAGCTGATTCATCACTATCAATTGACTGATCCTGATTTAATCGAAGCCTTCAATCGACGGTTGAAAGCAATGATCAGAGATGGGCAAGTTGTTAAATTACGAGCAGGCTTTGTGATCGTAGAAGCACAATCAGTGGTACAAGGTAAGCTGGTTCTCTTCAAAGAAGGGGATGGTGTGTGTGTTACAGAAGATAACCAATCCATTCCTATTCAAGAACATGGATTACGTGGTTTTTACGATGGCGATAAAATATCGGTTCAAGTAAGAAAATTAGCAGATAGTAATGAGGTGATTGGAAGGATTAATCAGTTGCTAGAAGCAACTGAGCCTACCGTTGTAGGACGATTTTACAAGCATCATAAATTGTTTAAAGTGCAATCATTAGATCGCAAAGTGTCAGCGCATATTACCATTCCCAAATCACACAATGGCAAAGCCAAGCCAGGTGATATTGTATTGGTCAGAATATTAAGAGAAGAGCGCTTTCATACGCATTATGAGCCTGTGGGTGAAGTCATAGAGATCTTAGGTGACTTTGCGACAACGGGTATTGAAATTCAGATGGCTATTAAGAAATTTAATTTGCCTACCGTTTTTCCAAAGCCGGTATTAAAAGCATGTGAAAAACTGCCCGCTCAAGTTACGCCTCAAAGTAAGCGTAATCGTGAAGATCTCACTAAATTGTGTTTTGTGACGATTGATGGTGAAGATGCAAAAGATTTTGATGATGCTGTTTATTGTGAGTCGCATGCAAATGGTTGGCGCTTGTGGGTGGCTATTGCCGATGTAAGTCATTACGTTAAACCCAATACACCGCTTGATAAAGAAGCAAAACTAAGAGGCAATTCAACATATTTCCCAGAAGCGGTTATCCCTATGTTGCCAGAAGCCTTATCGAATGATTTATGTTCATTAAGGCCTTTAGAAGATAGGCTCACCGTTGTTTGTCAAATGAGTGTTAATCTGGAAGGAAAAGTAACGCGTTCTGTGTTCAAGCGCGCAGTTATTAATTCTAAAGCACGATTAACCTATACCAAAGTCGCTGCCATTTATGCAGGTGATAGTACTTTAACAAAAGAATATGAACGGCAATTGCCTTCTTTAAAAGCATTGTTAGAAGTGTATGAGGCATTAAACAAGCAACGTAAACTGCGTGGTGCTTTGGATTTAGATACCATTGAAAGTAAAATTGTTTTCGATGATAAAGGTAAAATTGAAAAAATAGTACCTGTGGTGCGTAATGTTGCACATAAAGTGATTGAAGAGTGTATGCTTGCGACCAACGTGTGTGCGGCAAAATTAATTTTACGCCATAAAAAGCCTGGGTTATATCGTGTACACGATACTCCGCCGTCAGAAAAATTGAAGCAATTGCGATCTTTTATTCATGAGTTGGGTTTAAGTTTAAATGGAAAAGATAAACCTAAGCCTGCCGATATTGCACAGCTGTTGACCGATGTAAAGGAAAGAGCCGATAGGCATTTAATTGAGACCGTTATCTTAAGAAGTTTGAGTCAAGCACAATATCGACCACAGAATGTCGGGCATTTTGGTTTGGCATATCCGCATTATGTGCATTTTACTTCACCTATTCGACGTTTTCCCGATCTTATCATCCATCGTATCGTTTTAGATATTTTAGAGGCAAATGCAAAAACGACTTATGACTTTGAGGCCTTAGATAAAATGGCGACTCATCTTTCTCAAACAGAAAGAAGAAGTGATGAGGCGACTCGAGACGCAGTGTATGCTTTAAAATGCCATTATATGCAAGACAAGATTGGTGAGGTTTACGAAGGCGTCATAACAGGGGTTACGCATTTTGGGATCTTTGTTGAGTTAAAAGAGATTTTTATCGAAGGCTTAGTGCATGTTAGTCAATTGGGACGAGAATATTTCCAATACGATCCTATAAAACATCGTATGCTGGGAGATGTGACGAGACAGTCTTATCAGTTAGGACAAGCTGTTAGAGTTAAGGTCGTGCGGGTTGATTTAGAAGATAAGAAAATTGATTTCGAATTAAGTGATGCACGGATCTCAAACCGAAAAGAGAATGCCAAGAATAAGAAGAAAAATAATAAGAGTACACAGCAAAAAAATGAAATTTTTTCTGAAAAAAAAGGTAAAAAAGCTGCGCCTAAGGATAAAAAAGCTAAAAAGTTAAAAGGTAAAAGGAAGAAAGTAAAGAAAAAAGTAAAGCGGGATAAAATTTTCAATGACTGATTATATATATGGTATTCATGCAGCAAAAGCGCTTATAGAGCATCAACCACAAAATATTAAAACCATCTATTTTAGCAAAACCTCATCGCAACGTATTAGCGAGTTAGTTGCTTTGGCACAAACGATGGGGATTGCGACTCAAATAGTGAGTCCACCGAAATTAGAGAGCTTAGCACAAGCAAGAGAACATCAAGGCATTGTTTTGGCGGTGAAGCCTTTTGCCTTGAGAACAGAACACGATCTGAAATTAGATTTGGCTAAGCAATCAGAAAAAGCATTCTTTCTCATTTTAGATGGAATTCAAGATCCACATAATTTGGGTGCCTGTATTCGAACGGCAGAAGCACTTGGGGTGCATGGTCTAATTTTCCCTCAAGCGAAATCTGCAAGTATCACAGCATCCGTTCGAAAAGTTGCTTGTGGTGCAGAGATGGGGTTAGCACTGTATCAGGTAACTAATTTAGCTAGATGTATAGAACTATTGAAATCAGAAGGTGTTTGGGTGTTGGGTGCCGTTGTTGATGCATCACAGACTCTATATGCTTGTGATTTAAAGCGAAGTATCGCAATTGTGATGGGGAATGAGCAAAATGGTATACGGCCACTGACCCAAAAAAGTTGTGATGAAACTTTCTCTATCCCCTTGTCTGGCATGACAGAAAGCTTAAATGTGTCTGTTGCAACAGGTATTTGTCTGTCAGAAGTGGTTCGACAAAGGCTTTGAGCGGGGCTTTTAGCCCGCTTACAAATCTTTAGGCTTTCTTGTATAATGTGGCGTCATTTACCAATATGGTTTTTGTTAGTTAACTACTCCTTGCGCCTTGTCATTTTTAATTCATTCTTTAATTTAAGACTGATAAAGAGGTTGGGGGCGCTTATTTAAATCCGTGAGGAGATTATTATGAGTCATTATGAGATCGTTTTATTGGTTCACCCAGATCAAAGTGAACAAGTTCCCGCTATGATTGAGCGTTATCGTAGCATACTTGAAAAAGCAGCTGGTGCGATGCATCGTTTGGAAGATTGGGGAAGAAGACAATTGGCTTACCCTGTTAAGAAGGTTCACAAAGCACATTACATTTTGATGAATATTGAATGTAACAACGACATTCTGAATGAATTAAAGCATTCTTTTCGTTACAACGATGCGATTTTGCGTAATCTGATTATTAAGCGTAAAGATGCAATTACAGATATGTCGGCTATCTTACGTCCTGAAGACGAAAAAGATAAAAACAGTGAAGAATCTAACATTTAAGTAGGGGGGGAAAACCATGGCAAGACGCGTACAAAGTAGTAAAAGAAAATATTGTCCTTTTTCATCTAAAAAGATTCCTGTTGAATTTATTGATTATAAAAATTTCAGATTCTTAAGAAAATACATAACAGAAACAGGTAAAATTGTTCCTAGTCGTATTACGGGTGTTAAAAATATCTATCAACACATGCTAGCACGCGAGATTAAGTATGCTCGTTTCTTAGCATTAATTCCTTATTGCGATAGACATTAAAGATTTTTCCGTATGAGCTAATACGACAATTTGATAAGGGTTTCATAATGCAAGTTATTTTACTTGAAAATATAAGAAATTTAGGGAAATTTGGTAGCAAAGTAACAGTTGCTAACGGATATGGTCGTAACTTCCTGATTCCTAATGGCAAAGCAGTACCTGCAACCAAAGAGAATTTAGCAAGTTTCGAATCTAGACGTGCAGATTTAGAAAAAGCAGCACGTGATAGATTAAGTAATGCCCAAGAAAGAGCGGCTGAAATTAGCAATATTCAATTGAAAATTTCAATGCTCGCTGGCGATGAAGGTAAATTGTATGGTTCTATTGGTACAATTGAACTTGCAAAAGCATTTAAAGAAAAAGGCATTGACGTAACACGTCAAGAAATTCGTTTGCCTAATGGTTCTATTCGTGAATTAGGTGAATATGAAATCGAACTTCAGTTACATGCTGAAGTGGTTGCTCGTGTTAAGTTGAATGTTTTGCCAGAAATGGGTTAATACCCCTTTGTTATAAGGGATGATTGAGGTTAAGCGGTGCTGGAAGAAAAAAAATTGGGCCAAGCTCAAGACAGCGAGCACAGTAAACTGAAAGTACCGCCTCACTCTATTGAGGCAGAACAAGCTGTTTTAGGCGGTTTGATGCTGGATGATAAAGCATGGGATCGGATAGCAGACAAGCTATCTGAGCACCAGTTTTATCGCAGAGATCACCGCCTTATCTATCAAGCCATGGTCAAGCTAAAATCTGAAGGTCAGCCTTTAGATGTCATTACTGTTTCTGAAACTTTGCAAAAATTAGAACAACTAGAAGCCGCTGGTGGCTTGAGTTATTTGGGAGATTTGGCAAAGAACACGCCAACAGCTGCTAATATTGTTGCTTATGCCGATATTGTTTCTGAACGCTCTATTTTGAGAGAGTTAATAGAAGTCGGTAGCAATATTACCGATAACTCTTTCAATACATTAGGTCGTTCTAGTTTAGAGATTTTAGATCAAGCCGAGAAACTTGTTTTTGATATTTCTCAACGTCGCTCTCGTGGAGCAGGCCCAGAAAGTATTCGACATGTTGTTGCAAAAGCGCTGGATCATATTGAAAAGCGCTCTCATAACAAAGCGGCCATTACGGGGGTTGCTACAGGATTTACTGATTTTGATAAAATGACCGCTGGTTTACAAGCTGGCGATTTAGTCATTATTGCGGGACGCCCTTCTATGGGTAAAACCGTATTGGGTATCAATATTGCAGAGCATGCTGCCTTAAAGGGCGATAAGACAGTGCTCGTGTTTAGTATGGAAATGCCCAATGAGGCCATCGCGATGCGTTTATTGTCTTCGCTTGGGCGTTTAGATCAAAATAAACTCAGAACCGGCAATCTCAATGAGCAAGATTGGCAGCGTGTTACCTCTGCTGTGAGTTTGCTGAGTAAAACAAAGATTTATATAGATGACAGTGCCGCATTGACCCCTATGGAATTACGCGCACGTGCACGACGTGTTGCAAAAGAAAATTCTGATTTAGGTTTAATTGTTATCGATTATTTGCAGCTGATGCGTGGCAGTAATGCGGGTGAGAATCGTACCGCAGAAATTTCTGAAATCTCACGCTCACTCAAAGCATTAGCAAAAGAACTCAGCGTGCCTGTCATTGCTTTGTCACAGCTTAATCGCTCACTAGAACAACGTCCCAACAAACGACCTGTTATGTCTGATTTAAGAGAATCAGGTGCAATTGAGCAGGACGCAGATTTAATCGTTTTTATTTATCGAGATGAAGTTTATAACGAAGATAGTCCTGATAAAGGTACTGCAGAAATCATTATCGGTAAGCACAGAAATGGCCCTATTGGTATGATACGACTCACTTTCTTGGGGCAATTTACCAAATTTGAAAATTACATGGTAGAAGCCTATTCGCACGACATGGGAGACTCCTATGAGCCGTAAGGTATGTGCGGAAATCTCTAAGCAAGCTTTAATACATAACTTTCATGTTGTTAAACAGAAAGCCCCAAATAGTAAAATATTGGCTATGGTGAAAGCAAATGCTTATGGGCATGGCATTGTGTCTGTTGCAAAAATGTTAAAAGCTGCAGATGCTTTTGGCGTTGCCAATATCGAAGAAGCACTCATCTTAAGACAAGCTGGAATTGACAATCCAATTGTACTCATGGAGGGATTCTTTGACAGTACTGAATTTGAATGGATTGCACAATATCAATTTATACCGGTGATTCATTGCATGGAGCAAATTGAAGCACTTGAAGCGCAGCATTTTTCGTCCCCAATTTCGATTTGGCTTAAAATGAATACGGGCATGAATCGTTTGGGATTCTCGCAAGCGACTTTTCTCTCGGCCTATGAGCGTCTAAAAAAGCTTCCCTTTATTCATATTATTGGTTTCATGACCCATTTTCCTCAAGCCGATGAAAGAGAAAATTCCTTTACTGTGCAGCAAACAGAGATTTTTTTAGACACCATCAAAGATCTCCCTGGTGAAAAATGTTTGGCAAACTCTGCGGGTATTTTGGCCTGGCCACAAACACATTACGATTGGGTGCGACCTGGCTTAATACTCTATGGTGCTTCTCCCTTTGCGGATGAAACCAGTGCAGATTTGAATTTAAAGCCAGTAATGCAGTTAAGTGCTGAAGTGATTTCTATTCAAACCATCGCAAAAGGCCAAAGAGTAGGTTACGGTGGTAAATGGGAGTCACAAAGTGATGTAACGCGTATTGGTATTGTTTCCATTGGTTATGGCGATGGCTACCCGTGGCATGCACAATCTGGCACACCTATTTTGGTGAATCGTCATTTAACACAGATTGTAGGGCGTGTTTCTATGGATATGTTGGCAATGGATCTTACGCATTTGCCGGATACAAAAGTTGGTGATCCTGTGCAGCTGTGGGGAGCACATTTGCCTATCGAGCATGTTGCCAAAGGCGCTGGCACCATTCCTTATGAGTTATTTTGTCGTTTGACCGATCGGGTTAGTATACACGTAGTTGATTAATCTTTTCTGGTAGCCGCGTACTCTGTATCATTGCGCGTCTCTTTTGGGTTCATTTCTTTTTCTTCGTTCGCAAAGCGAACATTCCTCTCTACCAATTTTGGGAGAGGGCGCTTCGAAGAAGCTGGTGAGGGTTTTTATATAAATAAAACACTCCCTAATTTCTTCTTTTCAATACAAAAAGATGTTCTTTCTCACTGGCCTGCTTGATCTCTTGAATGGATTGTTTTGCGCTTTCAATGATTTCCTTGCCATCTACTTTTAAAGATTTAATATTTTCGATATTGATGCCACTGTCATGCATTTTTTTGAGTTGTACTTTCCAATCATAATGATGCGTCATTTCGACATTAAGTTCTAAAATCTCATCTTGATCTGGCTCGATGGCTGCCGTTGATTGATACAAGGCTTCTGTTGCAGTAGCATCCGTATGCGCTGTGCTGAGCCTGATTGCATCTTCCCCCTTACAGATCTTTACTTGTTTGCTTGTATCTTGTTTATCAGTAACTGTAATGGTGGCGTTGTTGGGAGTGTTAATTTCCCAATTCGTTTCTTGAAATAAGCTGGTTAATTTTGTTGTTAAATTGAATGGAAATTGACTATCTTTGTCTTGGGAAAATGCAGTCAAGATAGGGCTTGGTTTAGTAACAGATGGCATTGAAGTCATTGTGGGTTGTGTTGCGCTTACACTTGGCTCTGTTATCGTTTCACTGGGCTGTGTTTTTTTACGTCGTACCTGTATACCAACTTTAGGATTACTGTGGACTTGTTGTTTAGGTTGTAATTGAACTGTAGGCACAGTGTCAATTCTTGCTTGAGAAACTTGAGATGGGTGTGGTTGCGTTTTAAAGATCTCTGCGCTCATTGTCTTAACCGTATAGCTTCCTTTCATTTGGCTTTTTAAGATATTATCGGCGTTTTGATCATAAGCATGGATATATACTGCAACATTGTTGCCTTTAATAATCTTTGCAACTTCATCCATTGCTTCTTTCATTACCGTGGGATGATTGTTAAATGCCCCTTGTCCAACCAAAGTCAAATGTAGAGGTACAGTTTGGCCTATTTCACGGCTGCGAATCACAGCCAGTTGTGCTAAGGCAACATATTGGGCTACTACTAATTTCTTACAAATCTTATCTTCTACACTTCCTTCTGTAGGAGTGGCGCCACCTTGAAAAGACGGTGCTGCACAAAATACTTGCATCTGTTTGGCGCCCGATGATTCACATTGAGTCCATTGTGGTAAAACCTTTATTTTTTCTATATTATTACTTATATGATCTAAAAGCCGCTGCTTATCCGCTGGATTTGTTATCTGATTAATCTCTAAATAACCATGTCTATATAATGTTGGATATTTATCTAATAATTCTTTGGGTAATAAATCAACCAATGCATGATCTAACGTTCCGGCTTTTTTTGCTGCCTTTCTATGCAAGGCTGAGGATGCCGACTCTATAGAGGCTTGTGGACCTTGTGTTCTATCTCCTAAGTAACTTGTAACAGGAAAATCATAAGCGCCTGGAGATTCTTGAAAGTCAAATTGGCTTGCAACTTGTAAAAGTGCTTCTTGGCCAAGTGGCGTTTTATGTAAATCATTGACACCAACGCCTTGTACAATTGTAAATTGAGGTAAATCATGGCTGTCAGTTATGCTTTGAGAATCATAGGCTGAACGAATATCTTTTGCACTAACTGTTTGTGGTGGAGGAGCAGATTTTAATTGTTCAATAATTTCTGCTTCATTATGACCGAATGTATTTTTGATCCAATCACCTTGTCTTCCGCCGCCAGCTTGGGGTAAGGGCCAAGGATTTTGGAGCGCTGCGGGGTCAGCTCTCATAACCCAAGATTGAGTTGTAACTTTGCCTGTCTTATATGCTTTATTTCCTATTTTTGCTAACTGCTCTACGTCGGCGGGTATTTTGAATGCTTGCATGAGATGGCTGACAGTGTGGGTACTTTCAAGTGCTTTTGCGTGAGTTGTTTGTTTTGTGGTGGTCACAATGGGCTTGGTTGGTGCACTTGGCTTCAATTGTGCTGGAGACATTAAGGGCACACCTTTTTGCTGACCATATTGATAGGCTTGCTGCAAAACAGGATCAGAAAAATCACCCTCTGTCATTTTCTTCATTTGAGCATCAAAGCGTTCTTTGAAGTTGCCTTTCCAAATTGCTTTGCTGACACCGCCACCAATGGCATAAGTTCCAGGAGCTGTTGCTTGATTTTTAAAACCTAATACTTGCCATCCTGCCCCTAAATGTTGCGCGATATTGGCGAGATCACGACTTGATCCATACGAATGACGCCAGAGCCACCCGAATGCTGGCTTGTGGCAACGGGTAAAATATGTGCTCTGTCTTGCCAGTCACGTTTTTTAATTTCTTCTATTACAATGCGAATGACTTCAGCTTGATTGCTACCACTGATACTATATTTTCCTGTTGTATAACCTTTTATAATATCTTCAGCTTGATCATTGTTGGCGGAATAGGTAATGGCTACTTTAGCATTAGGATCGGCTTTTAAACGACGCTCAAATTCTGCAATAATTTTATTGGCTTGTGTTTGAGATGAAATACCTTTGCCTTTATTGTCTAGGAAATCAACTTGGAAGGGTTCTATTTGATTCGGCTGTTGAGATCCAAGCATGATGTGCTCCCATGATGGTTTTGGTATTTTGTGACTAGAGATACTTTTTTATAATATGTAAGACAGATAGAGTGTTAATAAGTTCTATCATTTGAGAAAGTTTGTAGCGGCAAAGGTAAATGTCCGGTCTTGGGCAAAGTTAAAATGTCCTGTAATAATAATCACTTAAAGCAAGGAAGCTTGAAGAGTGATAATACAGGGGGTGTATATGAATACAGCGGACATTT
>JBFWLB010000055.1:0-17031 GCA_050252335.1 Candidatus Berkiella sp.
AAATGTCCGCTGTATTCATATACACCTCCTGCATTATCACTTTTTAAGCTTCCTTGCTTTAAGTGTTTATTATTACAGGACATTTTAACTTTGCCCAAGACCGGACATTTCCCTTTGCCGCTACATTTTGTTTGTATTTTTGAACTTTTTCTCATCTGACAGGGTCTTTTCTAGAGATCTTAGGGGAGAAAAAAATATGCCTTTCCATCCAGCGCATTCACTATTTGTTTTATTAGAGTCGACTGATCTAAATAATGAAGAGCATTTGATTCGTTTTGTAAAAGAAAATCAGAAATTTCAGCTAAAAATACAAGATGGATTGTTGCATGCCCATATGAATCGATTGCGTATTAAAGAGGGGAAAGAGCCTAAAAAGGTATTAGAGATTGGCGCAGATGATGCTGTACCCTTTCGCATTGCATTAATACTGGACTATTTAAGCATGCTACCTATTGAACAAGCCCGAGCATATTATGACAAAGTTTTAGAGATTTCGGAAAAATTTGATAGTGTTTTGGCAAAGGCTCCTCAAAATAGAAAGGGTGATGTCGTACGATGGGGAGAAGAACAAGGCTTTCTTACTGGCTTAGAAGCGGCTTTTGCAGCGGCTGAGCGCTATGACTTTAAAAAGCCAGATAATGACGATTTGGAAGAGGCCTTTGTAACGATTCATGACGTGCAAATCAATGCCTCAAAGGAAAATTTGTTTGAACGCATTTTAGCGCTTGAACCTTCAAACAATTTAGCCATTGTAGATTTTTTTCAAAGAGCAGAGCAGGATCTCTTTAATACTAAGCAGTTTGTTTTCGGAGATGCCATAACAGGGCTCGATGAGCAACTTCCTTTACTCATAGCCTTTTCTACAGATATTGCATTAAGAGAAAATATCGATTCAGAAAAGATGCAAGTGATAGTTGATAAACTAATGGTTGTGAGCAATGTTTTTTTAGAGACCATACGTGCATTACCAGATGGAGACATGCAAGATAAATTAAATGAACAATATGCATGGTGCTTTAACTTATCTTCTGCGCTCAGCTATATAACACAAAACAGTACTGTTAACGTGTTGAGTGACCCTCAAACCTTTGAGTATTTTTCTAAGCTTCATCATAATAAACTGAGTATAGCTATACAGCTCAATGCAGTGATAAGAGAAACTCAGAAGAAATTAGATAAAGAGCGTGATCCTGAAAAAAGATTGTCTTACCAAAAAGAAATAACCGATAAAATCAATCAGCTTAAAGAATTGGTTAAGCAGAACCCTGAAATTGTACGAATGCAAGACACTGCAGGGCATAATATATTGTATTATGTTGCCAAAGAAAGTCCAAACCCAGCTATTGTTGAATTTTTGATTAATAATGGTTGTGATGTTTCTCAAATGGGGGTTGTTAAGACAGATATTGAAGCAGACTATTTAGTAGATAGGAAAGGAAACCCCGTTCAATTTCTTGGTTATGATGGGGAGACACGAGAGATAACACTCAATGAACGCTTGCTACAATTGAAGAATCCTGCAGCTTTTGATATATATAAAACACAAAAAATACTTCCTAAAATACAAATGTTGATTGAAGGTAATGATGTCAATGAGTTGAGGGAATTATTTTCTACTCATGAATGTAGTGGTATTAATCCTAATTTCTCAATAAATGCAAGCGGTGATACTTTAATGCATCTTGCGTGTCGTGCTAATCATCCAGAAATGATTGAATTTTTCTTGAGACATGAATTTGATAAAGGGCGAGAGATAAAATTCAATATACAAAATGCAGAGGGTTTACGCTCTTTTGAGTTGATTGATGATAAAGAAAGTACACAATCGTTCAAGCAGAGAATGAAATATATTTATGATGCAGAGCAGTTGCTCAATTGCATAAAAGAAAAAAGCTTCGATGAATTTACAACAGAATTACAAAGGGTAATGGATAATGGCTTTGATTTAAATGGTCAATATGGTTTTAATGGAGAAAGCCTTTTGCATTTGTGTGTGGCATCTAGTCAAGTAATTGGTGAAGAGAAGCTAGATGCGCTCTTTAAGCATTTGCAAGAAAAGGGCGCGGATTTTAATGCTAGAGATAAAAAAGGCGAGACACCTTTATTTAAAGCGGCGCAAACCCCTTCATTTTCATTAGAAATATTTAAGAAATTGATTGAACAATATCACGCCGATCCTGATATCTTATCTAAAAATAATCGTTCTATTTTGGCATCTGCCTTGAATATAGGGCGTTCTAACCGTGAGATCAGTGCATTTTTATTAGATCGCTATGAGCAAACTGGAAGATTGTATGTGACAGAAGAGGGAAAAAATATTCCTTATATTTCATTGCCAGATAATGATGGTTTGACGGCTATGCATTATGCAATCGATCAGAATAACACAGAAGTAATAAACAGACTATTAGATCAAGGCTTTGATTTGACTTTGGATCTTGAAGATTGGGTGGTATATGAGGGCAGAAAAAAATCAGATAGGATTGGATATAGCCTTCTACATCATGCTGCAGAAAAATGTTCAGTGGAAACTTTTGAGAAGATATTTAATAAATATAAAGATCAATTGATGGTACAGGTTATTAGTCAAAATTTACACTTGTCTCCTGTTGAGCGTGATCAGGCATTTGAAGAATTATTTGTAGAAAAAATAAATGAGCTTGATGGCCAAATTGGATTTACACTTCTGCATGCAGCACTGAATAACCACAACAGCAAAGAAATTATTGATATTCTCAAACAAAATGGTGCACGTCTTACAGAAGAAAATGTAGCAACAGGGCAATCGCATATGGCTCGGGCAATGATTCCTTTTTCTAAAGCCATTGTAACGGCTCAACCTTTTGATGTGACTACTAAATTAATTTCACCAGAAATGCTTACGATGCATTTTTCAAATCATGCTAGAACACCACTGATGATGGTGCTCGATAATCTTATTGGCAAAACAGATGTACAAGTAAAAGATAATAAGCCAGCACAAGCACAATCAAAGAAAGCTAAAAATGTTTTTTCTTTAGGTAAACCCAGCAATATTACTGTGAATGCTCAGTTACTTGCACACATCATAAACATGAATGCAGATGATGGTATTTATAAGCAAACAGATGCAACTGGGAATACCGCCTTGCATTATGCAATGAAAATACTCTCAATGCCTTTAACAAAAGAGCAGCTTAACCCTGTGTTACAAGTGATTGAACGGAGCTTGAAAGCGGATATAAGTTTAAACGCTGAGAATACAGATGGCAAAAGTTCTCTCGATCTCTTAGCAGAAGTTGCTACAGGGCATTTTATGCATGATATAATGCCTAAAAAACTATTTGATGAATTAGAAGCCAAAGGTATTAACCCAGAAGAACCACAGTTTGAAGAATATAATATTCGTTCTTTTACCGAGCCTTTCGTGGTGCTTAGTGAACACAGAGAAACCACACTTTTAGCAGAAATTCTAAATAATCACACACCTGATAACTATTTGTCTTTTCTACAATTGGCACTGATGCGTGATCCAAACTTAAGGAGCAATATAGCAGATACTTTGCTTAATCCTGGTGCTTTGGGTAGTACAGTGCTTGGAAATTTATTCAAAAATCCAGAATCAAATCCTGCTGCAATAGCGTTTGCACTTCAATGTGTTGATCTGAAAGATAAACGATTTGCCAATGTGGTATGTGATGAAATACCGATAGATAGCCCCTATTTAGATATGGGGGATGAGAAGTTTTTAAAAAAATGGCTTAATGAAGGATTAGATATTAATCATCAAGGTGAAAAAACGGGTAACACACTTTTACATAAACGTTTTCAACAAGGTGATTCTGCAGATGTTGCTGCTTTATTGGGACAAGGCGCTAATCCGAAACTTAAAAATAATGAGGGGCATACAGCTCGTGCTTCAAAGCCGGAGCATGGTATTTCTATACCTGTAGTGATGAACTATGGCCTTAAATATGCTGCAAAAACATTGAATAATGGTGTAAAACGATTATGGAATGGATTAAGAGGTAAAAAGGAGGAGCCGCCAACACCTGTGGTGCAAGAAATAAATCATATTGATAAAGAACTCGTTGAGCCTCTGAAAAAATCTGAACCGGCTTTTGCGCAAGAAATGCAGCAAAAGAAAGGGGTTAGATTTGTGGATGACTCTATAGAATTAGTGGAAAAGAAATCTTTGGTAGAAGAATCAAAGGTTTTGCCCTCTGTTCCACCAAAAAGTGAGTGGCAAGCTGTAAAACCATCACACTCAAATCCTCAGACTTCTCTTTTAATGCGCAAAGCTATAACACTGATGGCAAATGAGCAGAAAAAGCCTAAGAAGGCAGTTGTCGTAAATGAGGAAAAAGCTGAGCTTATGCTTTCATCAGCTGTTGTTGCCTCACAGTTCTGTATTCAGCAATTCCAAAAAGCTTTAAAAGAATTGGAGTCTGATAATAAATTGCCAAGTTTTTGTGAGGCTGATGTGCCACTCAGCATTGCGAGACAAGCATGTATAGACATTATAAAAAAGATGAGTACCTTGGAAAAAGCAGGTAAAATTGAGCCTACGGCGATTCGAATGGTTGTTTTTGACGTAGGCGCTGGACGAATTCTCAGAAAAGAGAACCCGCTTTCAGAATTGAGAACAACACTCGAAGGAATGGAAAATACGTCTAAATCAAAATTTAGACCCGGTGGAAATCCTGCTGCTGGTGCTTAAACCTCGTTTGGTGCAAGTGCTTTGATTTGGAGAGCATGTATCTCATTAGGGATCATATCTTGTATTGTGGCATAAACCAGTTGATGTCTTTTGACTTTTGAGAGTGTTTCAAATTGAGCGGCAATGACAATCACCGTGTAATGGCCTGCGCCACGCTCTGCGCCTGCATGACCAATATGCTGCGAGCTATCATCAATAATTTCAATGGATTGTGGATTGAGTGCCTGTTTGATTTTCTGTTCTATGATTTGTACGCGTGTAAGTGTTTCAGTATTCATATTCATCCCAATTAGCTATTTATTTCAAGTATATTTGTTCGCTATGCGAACGTATCCCTCTACCAATTTTGGGAGAGGGTGCCCGTAAGGGCGGGTGAGGGTTAATTTTTCTGCATTAGTATCAGGCCTAATGCGAGCCATTTTCCTGTTTGTTTGGTATAAAGCGCGCCAAAATAACGCCCTGTATAATAACAAAAACGAGGGTTAAGACAAGTGTACCAAATAACTTAAAATTAACCCAGGTATTGGTATCAAAGTTATAAAGTACAACGATATTTAAAGCACCCATGATGAAAAAGAAAGTATACCAGCTTAGATTCAACTTGTGCCAAATAGCTTTAGGTAGACTGATATTTTTATCGAGCATGCGTTCAACTAAGGTTTTTTGACCAATATATCGGCTAAAAAAGAAGAGTAATCCTAAAATCCAGTACACAGCCGTTGGTTTCCACTTTATGAATACTTCATTTTGAAGGTAGAGCGTTGCTCCCCCCAGAACGACAATAAATACTAACGTCACCCAACGCATCGTTTCGGGTTTTTTGCCCCGAACAAAGAAAAAGAGGATCTGTGCAACAACGCAGACAATGGCTGTTATCGTTGCTACGTATATGTCATAGGTTTTGTAAGCAATAAAAAATAAAAGAATTGGCAGCATGTCAAAAAATAATTTCATGGTATCCTCATGATGCTATTGTAAAATTTCTTTGTCCCTAAGATTATCAAATGTTAATTATATAACTAGTTTGCTTGTAGCTACAACATTTCCCCAAGCAAGAAAGAGGGGACAAGACTGAACTTAAAAAATATTTAAAAAACTCTGTTTAAATCCTAAAACTCAAAGGCTTTGTGTATCGATGGGTTATTCGATTGAACCATTATAAAAGTTTGAGTACTATATGACACAATATTTTACCATGCATTCAGAAAACCCGCAGCCTCGATTAATTACACAGGCTGTTGAGATATTAAAAGCTGGGAAGCTAATAATTTATCCGACCGACTCTACGTACGCTTTCGGCTGTGCTTTATCAAGCAAAAGCGCATTAGAGCAGATACGCAAACTAAGAGGAATATCCGAAAAACATCCTTTAACATTAGTGTGTCATACTATATCACAGGCTGCTGAGTACTCGGTGATTCATAATGAAGCTTTTAGCTTCATGAAACGATGCACGCCAGGCCCTTTCACTATTATTTTGGTAGCTACCAAAATGGTTCCTAAGTTGGCGCAGGGCATAAAGAGAAAGGTAGTGGGAATTCGTATTCCTGAAAACCAAATAGCGTTGCAACTCGTTAAAGCCTTGGGTGAGCCTATCTTAAGCGCTACACTTTGGTTGGCAGGTGATGAGGCACCTATGTGTAATCCTTATGATGCGATTAAGGGTTGTTATGGAAAAATTGATTTAATTTTAGATGCAGGTATTGGAGATGAGATTCCAACCACAGTGGTAGATTATACCGAATCTGAACCTATTATCATCAGACAAGGCAAAGGCGAATTTTAAAATTTATAATAAACATAAGGGTGTGAAGTGGAGAGTAATCCTTCATCAGATGTAAAAGTATTTCGACGTGTTGTTTCTGGAATGCGTTCAACAGGTGCGTTGCACTTGGGACATTATCATGGTGTACTGAAAAATTGGATTAAGCTTCAGCATGAATATGAATGTTATTTTTTTGTTGCTGATTGGCATGCACTGACAACACATTATGATGAACCTGAAAATATAGAAAACCACGTTTGGGAAATGTTAATCGATTGGCTTGCTTGCGGATTAAATCCAGGCTCTTGTAGTTTATTTATTCAGTCACGCATTCCTGAACATGCGGAATTACATTTATTATTATCGATGATCACACCTTTAGGTTGGTTAGAACGCGTTCCCACGTATAAAGATCAACAAGAAAAATTAAAAGAAAGAGATTTAGCAACCTATGGTTTCTTAGGTTATCCCTTATTACAAAGTGCAGATATTCTGGCCTATAAAGCGGGCTATGTGCCGGTTGGCGAAGATCAGATTTCTCATTTAGAACTGACGAGAGAAGTCGCGCGAAGATTTAATTTCATTTATGGCAAAGAGCCTGGATATAAAGAAAAAATCTTAGCAGCTATTCAAAAAATGGGTGCTAAGAATGCTGATCTTTATAATGAGGCTAAAAAACAATACCAAGAATCCGGCAATGAAAATGCATTAGATCGTGGGCGTGCGCTTGTGATGGCACAAAATAACTTAAGTTTAGGTGATCAGGAAAGATTGTATGGTTACCTAGAGGGATCAGGAAGAATCATTTTACCTGAGCCAGAAGCATTGTTGACGCAAAACTCGAAATTTCCAGGATTAGATGGACAAAAGATGTCAAAATCTTATGGAAATACCATTGCCATTAGAGAAGATGCAGAAAGTATCACTAAGAAAATTAAGACGATGCCAACGGATCCTGCGCGAATACGTCGCAGTGATCCAGGAACACCTGAAAAATGCCCTGTTTGGTCATTTCATAAAGTTTATTCAACATCAGAAACACAGCAATGGGTTCAATCGGGCTGTACAACCGCAGGTATTGGCTGCCTAGAGTGTAAAAAAGCAGTTTCTGATGTTGTCATAGAAGAGCAAAAGCCTATCCTAGAGCGTGCTCAACAATATATTGATAATCCTAAGTTGATTAAAGAGATTATTCGAGAAGGTTGTGAATCTGCTAGAGCGGTTGCGAAGGAAACGCTTGAAGAAGTAAGAGACGTGATGGGGTTACCACATCGTGACCGATGAAACAATAAATCAGGATATGATAGAAGGGACAAATGAAGAGGCACATGAAGACATTGTTGTGCTAGAAGCGCCCGTGTCTGAAGAAGCATCTCTTCCTGCAGAAACTTTAGAGACGATAGCTGAAGAAAATAAGCGTATCGCAAGGTTTCAAGACAAGTCTTTTTTAGAATTGCCACACGATCTTTATATTCCTCCAGATGCATTAGAGGTTATTCTGGAGGCATTTGAAGGGCCTTTGGATTTATTATTATACCTTATCCGCAAACATAACCTGGATATTCTGAACATTCCAATCGCTGAAATTACGCGACAATACATGGACTATATCCATTTGATGGAAGAAATGCGCTTAGAATTAGCGGCTGAATATTTAGTGATGGCTGCTACCTTAGCAGAAATAAAATCAAGAATGCTGTTACCACGTGCACCTGAAGAAAGTGAGCAAGAAGAAGAGGATCCACGTGCTAAGTTAATACGCCAATTGCAAGAATATGAGAGATTTAAAAAAGCAGCGGAAGATCTTGAACAATTACCACGTTTGAATCGAGAAATTTTTACGGTCAATGTGGCACCCCCTGAAGTTGATACACCGACACCCAAACCTCTCTTTGACATTCAGTCATTGGTTGGTGTTTTCATAGATATTTTACAACGATCTGATATGACATCGAACTATTCAGTTGCTAAGGAAGTACTGTCTGTTCGTGAAAAAATGAGTTTAATTCTAGAGAAATTGGGTCAAGTAGAGTCAATGAGTTTTGTTGAATGCTTTGATATTGCGGAAGGGCGTTTAGGTATTGTTGTGAGCTTTTTAGCAATATTAGAATTATCTAAATTATTTCTCATTGAAATTATTCAAACCACAGAATTTGGCACTATACACCTAAAGGTGATTGCGAATGAGTAAAGAGAAAAAAAACAAACCTCAGTCTACAGTAGAGCATGAGGAGGCAGTGCAAGTAACTGCTAAGTCAAATGCTAGATCAAAAGCAAAATCAAAAGCCAAAAGTCCATTGTTAGCCAATGATAAAGAAAAGCATTCTGCTAAACGCAAAGCAAAGGCTGTTGAAGTCGATGTGGTTGATACGACAGATAGTATAGAATCAGAAAACATTAGTGAAAAATTAAATTTACAGCTTAAATCCAAGCGGAAGAAAAAAGAGCCAGTCTCAGTTTCAGAACGAGTACATGCTGAGGTATTGGATGAGACATTAGATGAGGACACTGTCTTAGAGATACCGCTTTCTTCTGAAGAATTTGAAGAGATGCAGATAGACGCGGAAATGGAAGCTAAGATTCCAGTCGGCATCATTGAGCAATCGGAAGAGGAATTTTTTGAGAATACAACGCACTCTAGTCACTCAAATGATAGCTTGATTAATCAAGTTGAGGCACTCATTTTCTCCTCTGCTGTGCCTTTGACTGTTGATAAAATTATGAAATCACTCGATGATACTAACGCGACGATTGGTGATGTGCGCGCAGTGATAGATACACTCAAAACACATTATGAGCATAGAGGTATTCATTTGGTTGAAGTAGCTTCTGGGTGGCGTTTTCAAGTAGCACTTTCTTGTGCGCCCACCATTGTTAAAACATTAGCAGAAAAACCAAGTCGACTATCAAGAGCGCTTTTAGAAACTTTAGCTTTAGTTGCTTATCGTCAACCCATTACCCGAGCAGAGATTGAATCTATTCGAGGTGTCGTTGTGAGTACGCAAATGGTGAAGACGTTACTCGATCATGAATGGATAAGAGTTGTGGGGCATAAAGATGTGCCTGGCAAACCTGCTCTCTATGCAACGACAAAAACATTTTTAGATGATATGGGTCTAAAAAAATTAGATGAGTTACCACCCTTATCAGAAATTAAATCGATGATACCGCAGGAACCTGTTAAAACAGAATCACAGCCACAAAGTTTAGAAGAAATTTCACAGTTAATGGCCAGTGCGCAGCTTATCGATGATCCAGAAGAATCCACGGATCCTGAATTTGCAGCGCTAGAAATACTTGAGCAAGAAAATATAGTGCAAAATCAAGAATCCGCAGCTTTATCAGATATTGATAGGCTAGAGAATCTTGATGAGTTTTCTGATTTATTGGCAATGGATACAGCAGAGCCAACCGAAGTACATGCTGAAGAATCTGTGAGTGCTGTAGAATTTGAACAAGACAGCTTAGATGCTTTAGTAGATGAATTACGAGATACGGAACTCTCTAAAAAAGAAATACAAAAGCAAAATGATGAAATATGGACCGAAACCACAGAGTTGTTAGAAGAGGATAATAATGTTTCTGATCTTCTGCCATCTCAGACATCCTTAATTGATGACATGAACGAAGAAGTAGCACCTGATGAAGAACACAACTAAAATTCAAGATCCTAAAATACATGCTTATTTGGCACAATGTGGTTTAGGATCACGTAGACAAATTGAGAAATGGATTTTAGAAAAGCGCGTTTTGGTAAATGGCAAGCTCTGTGTTATTGGGCAACGCGTATCATCTAAAGATAAAATATTAGTGGATGGCAAAAAAGTTGCGGCATTAAAAGAGAGAGATGAAACACCTGTTGTGATTGCTTATCACAAACAAGTGGGAGAGATTTGTACTCGAGCACAAAGTGAATTACCTACGGTATTTGAGCGCTTACCAGAGGTAAATGGTCGCTGGATCAGTGTGGGGCGATTAGATGTAAATACCAGTGGTTTGTTGTTGTTTACAAATAACGGCACTTTAGCTAATCGTTTGATGCATCCCAAGTATGAGGTTGAACGAAAATATCATGTGAGAGTGCATGGTAAATTGAATCAAGCCATACTCAATCAATTTCTTACAGGCATCATGCTTGATGGTGATTTTTTGAAATTTGACAGTATTCAACCCCTCAAATCATTGATTACAGAGGTTGCCAATCAGTGGTTTATTGTAACTTTAAGGCAAGGTAAGTATAGAGAAATTCGTAGATTGTTTGAAAGCCAAGATTGTCAAGTATCACGTTTGATGCGTGTTCAATATGGCAATATTTCTTTGCCAAGAAGTTTGCGTCAGGGACAATATCAATATTTGAGCCAAGCACAGATAGAAGGATTGGTCGGTACATGATACGTGAGAAAATCAGGACAGAAAATCAGGACAGCCAAGATTATAAATTGCAGGTTCAAATAATAAGAAGGCAATAATCGAAATCATGAATTAAGCAATAGCAATTATTGCAATCATGGATAATCTTGGCTATGAAGAATTTATGAAATTGAAATGATTGACAAGCTGGGAGATTGAATTAAGCGACCTGTGTATTTGAATATAATTTTTTGGCTTGAGTGATGCCTTTTAAACCTTTCCCTCCCTCTTTTCCAAAATTAAGCAGTAAGATTTCACTACCGATTGCATGAGAGAAGCTTTTCCCTAAATTTTTGACCAATGATACCCAGTTTGTGGGCTTGAATTCTAATCTAGTTAAGATAGGAGCCAAATGCTCGGGAATAGAGCCTGCCTCTTTATCATCACGAATCATTCTACCTGTATAGTCCACAAGCTCTAAATAATCGACCAATTTAAAATCAATAGCATGAGAATGATGTTTTGAGATATTTGCAAAAGGCACTAAGGATTTGGGTTGCGAAAGACTATTATATACATCTGTCTTTTCGAGCTTTTGTTGCTTGATAGATTTTGATTTATTGATTTTTAATTGCTTAGCAATATGCTGAATACGCTCATAAATAGAAGTAAATTCTGATTCTTCTGGTGTTTTTGTAATCCCTGCTCTCACCGGATTTAAATCCACGTAAACCATGGCACTTAATAAGGCCGCCTCATCAAGAAGTGCTTGTGATTTAAAGCGCCCCTCCCAGAATCGACCTGCGGTATCATCTTCTTCGTTTACATCTCGAGCAATACGCTCATTTAAGCAACGCATAAACCAGCTAATGCTTGTTAAGCGTTCTTTCCAAAGCTGAATCTTTTGTGTTAAATGTTTATTTTCTTTGGCATCTTTGGGGAAAATAGCAGACCAGCGATGAACAATCTCTTCTTCTGACCAAGCCTCTGCCTGTTTTTCTTCTACATATAAAACAACATGATAATGATTGCTCATGATGGCATAGGCGCAGATTTTTATTGCAAAGATATCGGCCAGATATTTTAATCTGTCTACAATCCAAGCTTTTCTATGAGAATAATCGGTTTGAGTGAGCTCATCGAAACCACAAAGAAAACTACGACGCACACAGCGGTTCATGACGTGATAATACGGCGTTGCATTTAAATCGATTTGTTCTGAGCGTGCTAAGGTCATGAGCTAAAATAACTTCCCTATTGCTGAAAAGAATTCTAGCTCAAAATTTTTAGGTAAAGCAACTTAATGTGGCTGTCCTGGATTTTTTCGTGCTATTACACTATTCATCGTTAAACTGAACTTAAATATTTTTATTTCTGTCTATTGGGCATCAATATAACTGAGAGAGATAGTGTATGCCCTCATTATGGCGTTCAGCTAAAGAAAAAGGATCAAAGGCTGTTGAAGATCACGCAACTGCAGAAACAGGTCAATCTATTCTGTCTGCAGCGGCTAATTGGTTAGGTGGTATATTCAGGGGTAAAGCTGAAAAAAACGATACTAATCGCCTAGGAAGTAAAGCCATTATACAAACAGAAGAAGAGATTGCACTTGAAGAGGCTAGATTAGAGAACATCGATGCACAGCAAGATAGATTTACAAGACCAAGAGAAAGTGCCAGTGAGAAGATAGCCGCTAAAGCTTGGCGGCGCAACCAGAGAACAGGTGAAACAAGTAATAGAGCACGTTTTGGTGCACGTGGTGGGCATTATTTAGATCAGCCCTTAGACTTCTTTAGTTCCCAGTCTATTCTTTCTTTTCAAAATGCTTTGGTAGATACGCAAAATCAAATAAAGCTACTGACAGAAAAATACCTACGTAATAAATCCATTGATTCATTTGATAAGGATTTAGTATTAAATGAACTGCCAGAAGGAAAAATAAGAGAAGAATATAATATGTTATGGCAAGAATGTAATGCATTAGAGAATAAAATACATCAAATGCGAGAATATCAACAGCATAATAGTCAGTGGCAGGTATGGAATGATGGGGATTTGCCAGAAGAAAGTGTGCGTAGGAAAATAGTGACTGCGGCTTTGGGTACCATGCCAAGTTGGATTTCAAAAATTCCAGTTGTTGGTCGAGTTGCCTCCACAGGTTTGGAAATATATACACAGTTTAAATTATCTATTGATGAGGTGATTGATGCTTCTAGGAATATTTTTGCGTCTACTCGAAAAAAGACGGCTATAGGGCGCATATTCGGCACGCTTGTTGGTTCAGTTGCGGGGGCTGCTGTTACAGGGGGCGCTCTGGCATTTTTGGGATCTGTTGTACCAGGAATTGGTACGGCAATAGGCGGTGCTACAGGGCTTGTTTTAGGTGCTGTGGCAGGTGCTGCTGCTGGTGGACCTGTTGGAGGAGAGGTTTTTAATTATTTTTCTACGAAATCAAAAAGATTAGGTATTGAGCGTGATTACCAAATGGATTATGTAAAGCTCAAAAATTTACGAAAAGTGTATGGTTTTGATGAAGATATTATTTTAAAAATGTACTCATATCTCAGTAATCAAGTAAAAATTGTTGGTCCAAATAGTGAGCGTGGAAAAGCACTTTTGGATTTAAGAACAAAGGCACTTGATGAAGGTCGACAAAATGCTTTATCAAAGCTGTGTGTTTATCTCCTTGGGCAAGAAAAAGTGTTACGTGCAGGATTATATGATTTGGGCGTTGAGTCTGTTCATCTTCAACAGCAGAAAGTAGATTTATTAAAGACGAGAAGAGCATTAGAGGCAGAAAAAGCGATATTGTCTGATAAAGAGAGCGCCTATATTAAGCAAATAGCAGAACATCCTTTATTACAAGCTTTGCAAACCATCAAAGGTAAATACAACATTTCGCTCAGCGCTTCAGAGATGATAGAAGGTTTTCAGTCTTATCCGGTTGATGCAGATCTGGAATCGTCGCTCATTGCGGAGGCAAATAAGCGCCTTCAGGAACAACTTGGCTTAAGTAAAAGGCAAACAGATGAGTTCGTTTTAATGATGTTGGAAAATGGGTTGCCAAATGAAGAGGCAGCTGAGGCAGCACAAATATTACTTGAATCTTCTCCGACAAAAATATGGACACAAAAATGGGAAGAAAATGTTGCGCAATTGACGCAAAATCAAGATGCTGAAAATGAGTTGAAATTGAAGCGCTTTGAAATGGAGAGTGAGCGAAATGGTGTTGTTAATCTTTTAGAAGAGTTTAAAAGTCCAAGTGAATTCATTGCTACCTCAAAATATACAGGAAAAAAAGAAAAAGTTTGGATATATGGTGAGATGATGAGGAAAAATTTAGTACAAGGAGATCCTGTCAGCCAGTTATTTGAAACAGTAAAAGACAATAATGGTAATGTTCTGAAAAAGAATGCAGAAGTCGGAAAAAAAAGGCAAGTGCAACAAGTGGATGTAGTGCGTGTGAAAGATACTCGCTCTTTTGGATTAAATGAATACCCTGTCTTAGATATTGAGCAAAAAGAAAAAGTGAAAGCCGAGTTTAGAGAATCTATGCGAGCTCATGCTCTTGAAGAGGCAAAATCAGAAATATTAAGGCATGATGATTCATTTTGGAAGCGTGGCTTTGAAGATAGGAATAAAAAAATTATTCGGGATCGTTTGGTGGATGATAGCAAAAAAATAAATCCAATGGAAAGACTATTTGTCGTCATTGATAAAGATATTCCAGATTTAATTCAGAAGATGAAAGTTTTTGAAAATCCTTCTGACGCAAGCACTCTTAATAATGAATGCAAAAAAATTATTTTTGAGCTGCAAAAAATGGAACAAATATTTCCTGATATTAAAGAATTTACTATAGATAAAATACAAGCCTTGCAGGATATGCAATTCCTTTTGGATTATGTTGCCATTCATGAAGTATATGTAAGACGTGATTTGGCTCAACCGCATGAATCACCTTTACAGGATCTATTTCCATATACAGAGCATGGTATGGTACAACATTTGCAAGATAAAGATGGAAAATTAATTGAGTCTGATGTGCGAAATGAAGTTATCAAGCGTATGGAAAATATTGTTCTGCCAAGTCGTATGTTAGAGCGTTTAGATGCCTTTGCTAGCATAAATAAATTTGTACCAGAAGAATTTGCACACCATTGGAAAATGACAGGGCAATTGGGATGTAAAGCAGAAGTAGATGAGGTTATAAAGAGGTTAAACTCTGTTAGGCAATTACAGAATCAATATATTGAATTACGAGAACACAAAGAAACACTCCCTCCACAATTTGTGTTTGACGTGATTGTGGCTAACAATGATCTCAATAGTGCATTTACAAAGCTGAAAGACAGAGCGAATCAAAATGAGGAGACATGGGGTAAAGTACAAGAGGCAGAGTGGCACTATCTTGATTTAATTGCTGATTATCAACGTGTTATTCAATCGCTTGTAAATATGCCATTACCGAATCAAGCAGAAATTCAACAGTTTAGATTTGCCGTTGCTTTTCCTAGAGAAACAGAACGCAAAATAGATATTGTTGAATCTAATATTGAAGCACAAGAGCAAGCTGTGGCGCCAAGTAAAGAGGAGTTGCGTGAGAGAGGGCGTTTTAATTTGATGTCTCAAATGAGACAAAGACAAAATGAGAAGCGCAAAAAAGAGGAGGTTAAACCGGTAGCTGTCGTTCAAAATTCTGTCCACACAGATGGGGTGGGTGTCGGTGTCAAAATCAGAATGCTTGAAAAAGCGGAAATGATTTCAGCTGTTTCTCTTGGTGCCATGAAAAATAAAGTTACAAGTGCGCAAGCTCTTTCAGACAGCGATGGTATAGAATTCACTTTTGAAAATAGTCCTTCAAAGTTAATGATGAAGCAAGATGCCAATGATGGATTTGCTGCATTGCTGATGGAGCCCGAAGCACTTTTAAATGAGCCTTCAGCAAGAGATATTTTGATTGAGCAGATTACAGCTTATGCACGTGCTGTAGAAGAAGATCCTAGCTTACCCAAAGCAGTAACCGTGCTTGCTGGAAAGGATGTGGATATTGCGAGCTTTATTTATTATTATGTCAAGCAATCTGGATTAGAGCCGGTTTTTGAAAAAGATAATTTAAACAAAGAAGCAAGACAAGAAATCTTAAGCCGATATAATGCATATGTGGAATTGAAAGACCTTGGTGAGGATCCACAAATTAAGTTAGAGGGAAGACGTCAATCACTGAAAGTGAATTAATTTGAACATTTGACTTGATTTCTACCCGCTGCTTTTGCAGTATACAAGGCAACATCTGCGCGAGAGAAAAGTTTTTGGTCGTTTTCTGCGCCTTGATGGGTGCTCACGCCAATGCTGACGGTGATAGTGACATTACGTTTTTTGATGATAAACGGTACTTCTGCAGTCTTTTGGCAAATTCTTTCTGCAACCTGCATAGCACCTTTGTGTTCAGTGTGTGCAAGAATCAGTGTGAATTCTTCTCCACCATAGCGAAAAATCATATCAGATTGTCTATGGATTTGTCTGAGCCTTTCAGCAAACTCTATCAAAACCAAATCACCTGCTTGATGGCCATAGGTATCATTTATCTGTTTGAAAAAATCTATATCAACAACAAGCAGTGAAAGATTATTTCGATGTCGTTTTGCAAATTCAATTTCACGCTGCAAAGTCATATCAAAAGCTTGTCGATTACATAAATGCGTTAAAGGATCGATCATGCTTAGTTTTATCGCATGCTCATAAGCAAGCGCATTCCTCAGAGGCATCAGTAAAAAAACTAAAATATTCTCAAGTGTGTGAATTTCTTCTTGCGTAAAAGCAGTATTTTTACTCAATACGATTTCACCCAAGGATGTATTTTCTATTTTTAATTGATAGCGTGCTTGGTAATACTGTAATTTACCAACTTCAAATTTATTTTTTGATTCTGCATGATAATAATTAAAATTTTGATAATTAACCAAATTCTTTAATTCTTGGTGGAAGCGTTTCATCAGTTCATAGAGGTTTAGGGTTGATTGTAAAATGAAGCTTAACTGTAATGGATGTGATTTTGGATTTTTGAAGCTATTTGCATCCAGCGAAATAATACTTTGGTTAAGCGCATTTTGCATAATAAGACCCTTTAGCTATATCTTTCCTTTTTGCAAAGGCGGGAAGCTATAGTCTTCGCACATGAGTTTTCGGGGGTGTTGTCTTCGCCATCTCGCAATCC
>JBFWLB010000056.1:0-15788 GCA_050252335.1 Candidatus Berkiella sp.
ATGTGTCTGTTGCTCATGCGATTAAACAAAAGGCTTTTTCTAAAATAGACACCTTAGGATTCATGCAAATGATTGAAAAATTTGGCTCTCTTGTGAATAAAGAAGCGTATCGAGTGCTTCGAATAAAAAGACTACTAGAAATAAATGATTTACAGCATACTCAAATATATGTTGAAGCCTTATTAAAATATATACCTGATTTAGATTCATTTTTGACTTTGGAAAAAGGTAAGAATTTACTTGCAAAAATCTATGCTGATCAGTTGAAAAATTTAAAAGAAAACAATGAGTGGCGAGGGCATCTTCAATATTTATTGGATTTTTTTGGGGTTCAGCAATCTACAGAGCTATTACAAGAAAATAGAGCATTGTGGCTAAATTTGTTTTTATCAAAACCAGACAAATTTTCAGAGATGGCTTCTTTGGGGCGACCAACTTTAGATTTAAAGTATCATTATGAAAACATTAAAATCCCTACGGCAGAGATGAATCTTTCTCAATATTATGGGAAGCAATTAGATGCTGTTTTTGAAATGATTGTCAAGCGGCTGGATACAGTTAATGAAGATATGAGTGATGATATGATCCGCTTGATTGAGCGTTATATCAAAGATACAAGTTTTAAAACGCATCCTCAATTTATGTTGTTGACAAAGAAAGTTGAAGATGCAAAGAGAGCACAACAGATTATGCATGCATTAGATGTGGGAGATATTAGCCTTGCTATTGATTTGTTGAATCATTTTATCGAAGATTTTGAAGGACAGAAAGAGTTGATGCAGTTTGATGGATCTGCGCTGAAGAAAAATATAGCTGGTTACCAACAAAGCGTCCTTGAACATCTATATATTTGTTTTGTGGACAAAATCCAAGATTTAATTATTTTTAAACAAAGTTCTGCTTTAAAAATTTTAGAAAAATTAAATAAGCAAGAATGTTTAGATGTAGAAAAAATAAAAATATCTAAACTCGCTGTGCTAGTTAAAGAGAGGGTTCAAGATCTTATACAAAAGCGAGGCCAAATATTTGATACATATCAAGCAATTTATCATAATCTAGATATTGAAAAGCTTCATGAGCTGGTTTTGAGTGAAGAAGATGCAATTCTTTTAAAATATGGTGTATCGAAGAAAATGCATGCTCAATTGTTGGCGCGCATTGAGATGATTTTAGATTTGGTTTCACCGCATGATAGTTTGGCGATTTCTTTAAATGCATTCCATAAATATCTTTCTAGTTCGGAAATTGAGTTGCAAAATAGTCCTGATTTATTGAGTCAGATTCAGCTCTATAAGCACACGCAAACACAATATCCAGAACTGTCAGAACAACTTGCTCAAACTTTAATTGAGCGATTAAATAGTAATCAATCTATTCGTGATCTCGCTTTGTTTAAAGATAAAAATAGCACATTGCAATATACTTTTGCAAAATATTTGAGCACAAAAACTAAAGATGCGCTTGCAAATGCTTTATGTGAGCGGATTGGTCGGCTGATGCAAAGCGATCTTCATAATGCTTTTGATATTATATTTGAGAGAAATGAATGGCTTACTTATAGCATGTTATATAAGTGGTTAATGGCATCAGAAAAAATTAACACCAGTCGCTTGGAGAAAGAGCTGAGCAAAAAATCTGAAAAATATTTATCCAATATGATGGTTGCTTTTAGCAATCTTGAATCTACAATGGATGCATTATTATCAAAACGTGAAAATCTCTCTGCAGCATCTCATTATGATAAGCAAGCCCCCATGTCCTTAGATGCAAAGCTGTTAGAAAAAGAAATGGAATTCTTGAAGCAATGCCTTTTTATTAGAATGTTTGGAAATGTTGCTCAGACAGAAGAGATTGATAAATTATTAGAGAAAGTCTCAAAGAGATTGAGACAAGCCTTCATGTCGGGTGAGGTAGATCCTTTCAGAGAACATTGCATTAAATATGCTGATAAGCTTCTTACAATAGCAGGGAATCAAAATCAGCGTATTCAATGTGCTAAGTTAATGAATCTGTGGAATCGATATTTAGCAAGTAATACAGAGTTATTGCAAGTGCAAAAGGAAGCAATGAAGGATACTGTACCCGTTTATCTTGAGCAGTTTGAAAAAAATATTTATGAGTATTTTGTCAAAAAATATAAATTAGATAGTCATTTTATAAGTAGCATGTTTGATTTGAGCAAAAAAATAAAATTAAATGAAGATTTGTTTGATGCTAAAAATATTTTAAGTGTGTATTCAATTCATTCTTTTATGAATATTTTGAAAAAATATAGCCAACGTTCTAGCCGATTTGGATTTGGCGCCTTAAAGGAAAAAGACGCGCAAAAGCTTTACATTGCTTTTTGTCTAGTCGTTCAAGCAAAACAGCTTGCAAGCATATCAATAAAAAAACTAGGAGATTCAAAAGTACGAAGCTTTGATATTGCGCATATATCTGAAATATTGACGACAACCATGCTGAATCTTTATAAAGAGCTGGGTATAAAAAGTAATCAGTTTCAGAGATCGATGCAGGTGGCAATTCATACAGACAAAGATTATTTTGTATCTTGGTCAAATGAGATGTCGAAGTTAAATCTGGGATTAAAAAAATGAGGTATGCGCTGAAGCAAATATTTAGCGAGGAAATCAGATTAGTTGGTACCGGAGGCGAGACTTGAACTCGCACGATGTTGCCATCACCAGATTTTGAGTCTAGCGCGTCTACCAGTTCCACCACTCCGGCCAATCTGGTCGAGAAGTATACCAAACCCAGCGATGAGATCAACATTTATCTGATACTGTTATTTAACAAGCAAACTATATGGATGATAATATTTGATTCCAAAACCGTTACACGGTAGATTGCTAATCCAATTTTGTAAATTATTGAATAATTTACAAGTAAGTTAAATATCATTGGGTGTCTTTATGAGAAATATAGCATTATTAATCGCATTATCAATTGGTTACACTTCATCTGCTCTTGCCGATACTGGCGCTGGTGCTGTTGGGCAGAATCCCTTTGGCCATATTATCTTTTTGGGTGGTTTCATTCTCATATTCTATTTCTTATTAATCCGCCCACAATCTAAGCGCCACAAAGAACAGCAAGCCTTAATTAAAAGTATTGCCAAAGATGATGAAGTTATTACAGCAGGTGGCATTATCGGTCGTGTTCTGCGTGTGAGCGATCAATTTTTAGTAATTTCAATTGCGGAAGGTATTGAAGTAAAAGTTCAGCGTCATGCTGTTTCAGCAACATTACCACGGGGTACGATGAAAGATATTTAAGTGCTATAGTCTTCGCATATGAGTTTCCGAGGGGGCTTTGCCTTCTCGCAATCCTCATGTACTTTTATGGGAATGAAGGTTGCTAGAGGCTTGACGCCTACCCGGAAAATCATGTGCTGTGACTATGGTACTAAAATTATGCGTGAAAGCATTCATGCATTGTCTAGTCGGCAATACAAAACAATAATAAAGATCGGCTAGACGGTTTTTTATTTGGGTTACGCGGCTTTGAGCATTTATATATAAACAAGGAGTAGTATGTTAAACAAGTACCCACTATGGAAGTACTTATTATTACTAGGCATTTTATTGGTAGGGCTTGTTTATGCATTGCCAAATTTATTTGGTGAAGATCCTGCTGTACAAGTACTGGCTTCAACTGGCTCTAGTCTTGATCCTTCCATCATTAAAAAAATTGAAGATCGCCTTAAAGAAAAAAATATTCCTTATCTATCCATTAAGCATGAAAACTCAACTGTTTTAACAAGATTTTCTTCACCTCAAATACAATTGCAAGCCAAAGAAGCCATTAAAGAAGTTGTGGGTGAGAATTATATTGTCGCTTTAAATTTAGCGCCTAAAACGCCGAGTTGGTTGACTTTTTTGGGTGCAAGTCCCATGAAACTGGGATTGGACTTGCGCGGTGGTGTTCATTTCTTAATGGAAGTGGATATTGAGAGTTCATTCAGTCGATATTTAGAAAGTGCATTAGGCGAGATTCGTTCGCTTATGCGTGAAAACAAGCTTCGCTACAACCAGCTTTACAAGGTAGATAATGATAAGTTAGTTGTTGTTAGTTTTGATTCTGAAGCTGGAGCAAAAGACGCACTTAAAATCATTAATCAACATTTGAAAGATTATGACTTCATTCAAAAGAAAGTTGATAATCGTTATCAATTACTTGGACATATTAAACAAGCGAGTGTGCAAGAAATTACCAATTCAACAGTAGAAAAATCTATTTCTACTTTGCGTAATCGCGTGAATGAATTGGGTGTGTCAGAAGCCGTTGTGCAAAGACAAGGCTTAAATCACATCATTGTTGAATTACCTGGCATTCAAGATACTGCACGCGCTAAAGACATTCTTGGAAAAACCGCTACACTGGCCTTCCATCTGGAGGCGACAGAAGAGGCTAAAAAAGCAACGCCTAATATTACACCGCCTGGTACAAAATGGTATACCGATAGAGGTAACAGACAAGTCTTATTAAGTAAGCGTGTTATTTTAACAGGGGATTCTATTATCGGTGCCGTTGTAGGTTCTGATGGTCAAACAGGACAACCTGCGGTACATGTAACAGTTGCTAATAAAGGTTTAGCATTGTGGCAAAAAACAACTCTGGAAAATGTGGGGGTTGGCTTAGGGGTTGTGTACATAGAAACCAAAACAGATTTCGTTGAGGAAAATGGTGAATCTGTTAAAAAAACATGGACGTCTGAGAACTTAATCAGTTTTGCGACTATCCGTAGTCCTTTGGGTAATCGCTTCCAGATTACAGGTTTTACCCTTGCGCAAGCACAAGATTTGGCTATCTTATTAAGAGCAGGTTCTTTACCGGCTACTATTACGATTGTTGAAGAGCGCACCGTAGGACCGAGTCTTGGACAAGAAAACATCCGATTGGGCAAGTTATCGATAGCTGTTGGGTTGGGGTTAATTGTTGTCGCTATGCTGTTGTATTACAGCGTATTTGGCTTTATTGCTAACCTTGCATTAGTAGCTAATGTTATCTTGTTAGTTGCAATTCTTTCTTTAGTTGGCGCTACACTGACTCTACCTGGTATTGCCGGTATTGTATTGACGATTGGTATGGCAGTTGATGCAAACGTACTTATTTTCGAACGTATACGAGAAGAATTACGGTTAGGCCTATCTGCACAAGCGGCAATTCATGCTGGCTTTGAAAGAGCACTTTCTACCATTATAGATGCAAATTTAACCACTTTAATTGTGGCTGTTATCCTCTTTAGCGTAGGAACAGGGCCTATTAGGGGCTTTGCTATTACGTTAACGATTGGTATTTTAACATCTATGTTAACGGCAATTATGGGTACGCGTGCAATGGTGAATATTGCTTATGGTGGTCGTACAGTACAAAAATTAAGAGTGGGGATTTAACATGGAGTTTTTTAAAAATATTCCTCATATTGATTTCATGGGGCAGAGAAAGATAACAGCGGTTATATCTATCTCTGTCTTTGTTATTTCAGTTACGCTTTTATTCATGAAAGGCTTAAATTTTGGCTTGGATTTTACAGGCGGAACACAACTTGAGTTACGTTATGATAAGCCGGTAGATGTGGATTCGGTCAATGAACAATTAGCTGCCGCAGGCTTTTCAAGTACGAAAGTAACTCAATACGGCTCTGTAAATGACATCCTATTGAAAATAGCCAATAAAGAGGACATGACGGAAGACGAGTTAGGGCATAAGGTGTTAGATGCTCTTAGAGCAAATCACGAAAATGTCGAGTTACTCCGTATTGAATTTGTGGGAGCTGAGGTTGGCGCACAGCTTGCAGAGCAGGGCGCTTTAGCTGTTTTAGTCGCACTTTTTGCAACGATGATTTATATTGCAATGCGCTTTGAATATCGTTTTGGTATCAGTGCAGCCATTGCATTGTTGCATGACCCAATATTGATTTTAGGTATTTTCGCTTATTATCAAATTGAGTTTGATCTCGCTACATTAGCAGGTATTTTAGCTGCAATTGGTTATTCTCTAAATGATACAATTGTTGTTTTTGATAGAGTAAGAGAAAATTTCAGAAAGGTTCGTAAGAGTTCTGCCGTAGAAATTATGAATATATCTATTAATCAGACATTGTCTCGTACAATTATGACCTCAGCTACAACCTTGCTTGTTGTGGTTGCCTTATTCCTTTTTGGTGGTGATTCATTACATGGGTTCTCTACAGCCTTGTTGATTGGTATCCTCATTGGTACTTACTCGTCTATATATGTTGCTGGCGCATTAGCCGTTGCATTTGGACTCAGTAAGGCCGATTTGATGGGAGCACCAAAAAAATTAACAGACGATATGCCTTAAATGCGGATTGGCTTGTGTTTTATATGATCGGGTCGGGGGAGGAGGCTCCTCCGGTTGACAGGAGAGAGGAAGTGTTACTTACCTCAATCCATACAAAAGAACTAAGTACTTACTTGCTGACCCTCTCCTAATTTTAAGAGAGGGGGAGCCGAAGAGCGAGTAAGCTTTAAATTTAAAGCATTTCTTTTAAGATCGGGAAAATTTTAGGTGTAGCTGCTAAAACATTGCCTGTTTCCATGCAATCTTTTTCTGAATGTAAATCGCTTATCCAGCCACCTGCTTCAAGAATTAATAATGAGCCTGCTGCAATGTCCCAAGGTTTAAGATCGTATTCAAAAAAACCATCTAAGCGACCAGCTGCAACATAAGCTAAATCTAAAGCAGCAGCACCTGCACGACGTACGCCAGAGCATTCTGGTAAGAGTTTTCTGAAGAAGCTCAAATATTTATCAAGGTTGTGAAATTCTCTAAAGGGAAAACCGGTGCCAATTAAAGCCCTGTCTAATTTGAGCGTTGAGCTTACACGAATACGTTTGCCGTTTAGCTGAGCGCCGCCACCTCTACTTGCTGAAAAAAGTTCGTCTCTATTAGGATCGTATACAACGCCATGTTGGATTTTTCCAAACTGTTGCACAGCAATGGATACACAATATTGTGGTAAGCCATGGAGGAAATTTGTTGTGCCATCTAGGGGATCAATGATCCAAGTAATATCTTCTGAATGGGCGCGTTCTGATAAGCCAGATTCTTCAGCTAGAATTTTGTGTCTTGGATAGTTTTTACGGATAATATCGATAATAATTTCTTCTGCAATTTTATCAACTTGACTGGCATAATCATGTTTGCCTTTCTCAATGATGGTAAGTGACTTGACTTCATCTTCTGCTCGAACGATCATCTTGCCTGCGGCCCTGGCAGCTTTAATAGCGATATTTAATAATGGGTGCATGAGTTAGTTGTCTATAGTGTTCTTGTTTGATTGGCTAGCATTATAACAACGGGTGAAGAAATTAAAAACCAGCGAAGAAATTTATACCATGATAGAAAAAATTCGAATTGTGCTTTGTGAGACCAGTCACCCTGGTAATATCGGTGCAGTTGCACGCGCTATGAAAAACATGGGGCTCAAAAAATTAATTTTAGTAAACCCAGAAAAATTTCCATGTGCTGTTGCAACGGAACGTGCAGCAGGTGCAGATGATATTTTACAACATGCAGAGGTGGTCACCTCTTTGCATGAGGCAGTGAAGGACTGCGAGCTAATTTTTGGCACGAGTGCACGTATGCGCGAAATACCATGGCCAAAAGTGACACCTAAACAATGTGCAGAAAAAGCTCTAAACCATGGCAATAGTGATAAAGTTGCCATTGTTTTTGGTACTGAGCGCAGTGGCTTAACCAATGAGGCGCTGTCATTGTGTAATTTTCACCTCTATATCCCCGCAAATCCACAGTATGAAGCATTAAATCTTTCCCAAGCTGTTCAAATTATTTGCTATGAGATATATCAACATTATATGGAAAAAGAGCAGCAGCAGGATGGATTGTTAGAGAATGCCCCGGTACTTGCTAGCTTAGATGATGTGATGGGTGTATTTGAACATTTGGAGCAGGCATTGCGTGCTGTTGAGTTTATCGATCCTAAACCCACACGTATTTTGATGTTGAGATTGAAACGGTTATTGCTCAAAGCTCGTTTAGATATGGAAGATGTAAATATTTTACGAGGGGTTTGTAAGGCCATTATTTATAAAGTTTCTTTGGGCGAAACTACATAATTTTTTATATTTTTGGCTGTCCGATCAATAACTCAAGTCGTATAATGTTTTTAATCTTGACTACTTTACTTGGGTATGAGACATTGCAGCTGTTTAAATTACTAGAAAAGAAGAAATGAAGCTAACTACAAAGGGAAGATACGCTGTTACTACCCTCTTAGACATGGCTTTAATGCAACGAGAAGGGCCTATTAACATCCCTGATATTGCAAAACGTCATCATCTATCTGCTGCCTACTTAGAACGGTTGGCCGCTAAGCTGCGCCAAAAAGGCTTACTGAATAGCGTGCGTGGCGCACAAGGTGGCTATTTTCTGAGCAAAAAGCCGGAAGAAATCACCATTGCTGAAATCATTGAAGCAGTAGAAGAGAAGATGGATACCACTTTATGTCAAGGTCAAGCCAATTGCCATGAAGGTGCCGTATGTTTGACGCATCATTTATGGGAGTCTTTAAATCACGTTATTTTTGAATTTTTGCATAAAGTAACGCTTAAAGATCTGACGCAAAGACCTAATATTCTGAATCATATACACACATTACAAGTACCTACTAAAGTTTCTGTTGTTGAACCTTGTGCTATTGGATCAAAACTATGAGTCAATCTACGATACGATATTTTGATTACGCTGCGACTACTCCCATTGATCCGCGCGTACAAACAAAGATGATTAATTGTATACAATCGTGCTACGGAAACCCCGCATCACGTTCACATGCCTATGGTTGGGAGGCTGAAAAACAAGTTGAAGAGGCAAGAGAACAAGTTGCCGTTTTGATTAACGCTGATCCCAAAGAGATTGTTTTTACCAGTGGTGCAACAGAGTCTAATAATTTAGCAATTAAAGGTGCTGCGCATTTTTACCATCGCCGTGGTAAGCATATTATTACTAGTAAAACAGAGCATAAAGCCGTTTTAGATACGTGTAGACAGCTTGAGCGTGAAGGTTTTGAGGTTACTTATCTTACGCCCAATAGTCAGGGAGAAATCACACCTGAAGCAGTTCAAAATGCTATTCGAGAAGATACGATTATTGTTTCGATTATGCATGTCAATAATGAGATTGGTATTATTCAAGATATCCATGCAATTGGTGCCATTACACGTGAAAAAAATATTATTTTCCATGTAGATGCAGCACAAGGTGCAGGTAAAATCCCCTTAGATATGGAAAATAATCAAATTGATTTGTTGTCACTCTCTGGACACAAAATCTATGGGCCTAAAGGGATTGGTGCTTTATATGTTCGTCGTAAACCACGCATACGTTTAGAAGCGCAGATGCATGGGGGTGGACATGAAAGAGGCTTGCGTTCAGGCACATTGGCAACACATCAAATCGTTGGTTTAGGTGAGGCATGCCATATTGCCAAGCAAGAAATGCAAGCAGAAGCGCTACGCATTACTCAACTAAAGAAAAGGCTGTGGAATGGTATTGCTCATATCGAAGCATTGTCACTCAATGGCAGCTTAGAAAATAGTGTCCCTGGTATTATTAATTTTAGTATTAATTATGTTGAGGGTGAATCTTTGATCATGGGATTAAAAGATTTAGCTGTTTCTTCTGGCTCAGCCTGCACATCTGCAAGCTTAGAACCTTCCTATGTGCTTAAAGCCTTAGGCTTAGAAGATGAGTTAGCACATAGCTCATTGAGATTTTCAATAGGTCGTTTTACCACTGAGGCAGATGTTGATTACGCAATTGCGCGTATTCACGAAGTTGTTGAAAAATTAAGAGCTTTATCGCCGCTTTGGGAAATGTATCAAGAGGGCGTTGATCTAAAAACAGTCGAATGGGTAGCACATTAAGGAGTTTAAAGATGGCTTATAACGAAAAAGTAATTGATCATTATGAAAATCCCCGCAATGTGGGAAGCTTAGACAAATCAAGAACAGATGTTGGCACTGGTATGGTGGGAGCACCTGCTTGTGGTGATGTTATGAAACTGCAAATTCAAGTAGATGAAGAAACGGGTGTAATTAAAAATGCAGTTTTTAAAACCTATGGTTGTGGTTCTGCCATCGCATCCAGTTCACTTGCAACTGAAATGCTCAAAGGTCGTAATTTAGATGAAGCAACTGAAATCAAAAATAAAGACATTGCAAATGAATTAAAATTGCCCCCAGTGAAAATTCATTGTTCATTGCTTGCAGAAGATGCGATTAAAGCAGCGATTAAAGATTACCAGGCAAAGAAAGAGGCTAGGAATAATGACGCAAATGCCTAATCAGTTGCCGGACAACGATCCTGGTTTAATATTGTCTGATGCTGTGCAGAAACATTTAACAAAGTTATTGCAAGGTAAGGATCTATTAGGGATTCGGCTAGGCATTAAAAAAGCGGGTTGTTCAGGATATGAATATGTTCTTGAATTTGCAAAAGAGTCTCAGCTCACCGCCTTTGATTTTGTATTTCGTTTTGATGAGTTTTCAGTCGTTATTGATAAAGAAATTTATTTAAAATTCTTTAAAGGTGGCACGCAAATGGATTATTCAAAAGAAGGTATCAATGAAGGTATTAAATTTGATAATCCAAATGTTGGGCATCAGTGCGGATGTGGTGAGAGTTTTACTTTAGTTGATGAAGATGAGCAATAACAGCATTTTTGACAAAGATTATTTTGAGATTTTTGGTTTAAAAAGAGAATTTAAGCAGGATCCTGTTGAAATAAGAAAGCAATATTTGAGATTACAATCTCATTTTCATCCTGATAATTTTGCCAATCATTCAAATTATGAAAAGCAATATTTCTTGCAGCTCTCAACCCTGATTAATGATGCATACCAGATTTTAATGAGTCCATTAAAACGAGCACAGTATTTACTTGCTTATCTCATGCAAGTTAAAGCGGTAGATAGCTCGGATGAAAATATTTCCAATTCTTCTCACACAGCATTCTTGATAGAGCAAATGTCTTTGAGAGAAGAAATTGAAGCATTAAAATCAAATCCTAATCCACAGGTATTAGCGGAACTAAAAAATAAGATTTCGGAAATACAGCTGCAGCATGAATGTGCATTGGTCGATTTTTTTGAACAGTTAATATCCCAAGTATCACAAGAAGAACAACAAAAAAATATTATTCAACAAGAGATTGAACGGCTTATTTTTGAGCTTCAATTTTATTTGAAATTAGATGAAGAATTAAAAAGTATTTGAGACAGTCAATGAATTTATTACAGATTAAGCCATTAGAAGAGCCTAAAGTTGCAAAAAAAGCGATTGGTATTGATTTGGGTACAACGCATTCCATCGTTGCGCTTTTTGAAAATGATAAAGTAAAATATTTTCAAGAAAACCAAAATGATTTAATACCCTCTGTTGTTCATTATGATAAGGATGGCTCTGTCTTAGTGGGTGCAAAAGCACAAGAAAGATTGATGGCATCACCTTCTGAAACTTTATATTCTATCAAACGTTTAATGGGACGTAGTATTCAAGAGCTGGAGAGGCAGAATATACATTTCCCTTATCAATTTCATAACACTGAACAAAGCCAACCTCATATTCAGATCCATGAGAAAACGGTAACACCTGTGCAGGTCTCTGCAGAGATATTAAGAAGCTTGCTTCATTTGTCACATAGTGAAGATGCTTCTATCGATCAAGCTGTGATCACCGTTCCCGCTTATTTTGATGAGACACAACGCCAAGCAACCTTAGAAGCGGCGCGTCTTGCGGGGATTCAAGTTTTGCGCCTACTGAATGAACCAACCGCAGCGGCTATTGCTTATGGTTTAGAGCAAAAAGCTGAGGGACTTTATTTGGTTTATGATTTGGGTGGCGGCACTTTTGATGTTTCATTGCTAAAAATTGAGAAAGGTGTCTTTGAAGTATTGGGCATGGGAGGACTATCCCATCTTGGTGGTGATGATTTTGATCGCCTTATTGCTGAGCATTTGAGAGATAAGGTAGGGGCGAAGGTAGATATTGCTTCGTTGCGTGTTATTGCAAAAAATGTAAAAGAGACTTTAAGCACAAAAGCAGAAGTATTGGTTAATATTGAAAATCAATCGATTCGTATTACACGTGCAGAATTTGAGGATTGGATTTTTCCTTTGGTGATGAACACATTGGAAACGGTGAAGGAAGTATTAAAAACCGCTAATGTTTTACCTGCACAGATTGATGGCGTTTTATTGGTTGGTGGTTCAACACGCGTTCCGTATATTATTCAGTTAATGGAAAAGCATTTTTCGGGTAAATTACATCATAGCATTGATCCCGATAAAGTTGTTGCTATGGGCGCAGCCATTCAAGCCAGTATTCTTTCAGGTAATCGTAAAGATCCACATGTATTATTAGATGTCATTCCTTTATCATTGGGTATTGAAATGATGGGTGGGTTGGTTGAAAAAATCTTGATGAGAAATTCGAAGATGCCTTGTCAGCGTACCCAGACCTTTACAACCTATCAAGATAATCAAACAGGGTTGTCGCTACATGTTGTGCAAGGTGAGCGTGAATTGGCGAAAGATTGTCGTTCATTGGCTCAGTTTGATTTAACAGGGATTCCACCAATGCCCGCAGGATTAGCCCGTATCGAAGTCAGCTTTCGTCTTGATGCTGATGGTTTGTTGGATGTAACCGCCATCGAATTGCAAAGCCAAACAAAATCCCATATTCAAGTGAAGCCTACCTTTGCGCTTTCTTCTGATACAATTGGTGAATTGTTAAATGATTCAATTGCGAATGCTAGCCAAGATGTGAAAAATAGAAAAATCAGCGAGAAATGCGTAGAGGCGCAGCATTTGATTGATACAGTTGAAAAAGCAATGCAATCTTCTAGCGAGTTACTAACTGGTCTTGAAATTCAAAATATACAAGATGCAAAAGAGGCTTTAAGCAAAGAGATTGAAAATAAAAATTCTGTTGCTAAATTAAATACACATATTCAAGCTCTAGAATCTGCTGCGGATGTCTTGATGCAAAAAAGATTACAATGGGTATTGGATCAAACATTAACAGGCCGTTCTATTTCTGAAGTTTTTAAAGATTATGACTAAAATTACATTTTTGCCACATGAAGAGATTTGTCCCGAAGGGAAAACGGTTGAAGCATTACCAGGTCAATCCATATTAGAAATTGCGCTTGAAAATGATATTCATATTGAACATGCCTGCGAAATGTCTTGCGCATGTACAACCTGTCATGTCATTGTCAGGAAAGGTTATGATTCATTGATTCCTCCTGAGGAACGCGAAGAGGATTTGCTTGATAGGGCTTGGGGATTAGAACCAGAGTCTCGTTTAAGTTGCCAATCCATCATCGAAGCAGATGATTTAGAAATAGAGATCCCTAAATATACGATTAATCATGTTTCGGAGAAAGGTTAATGGCTTATAAATGGACTGATGTGTATATGATTGCTGAGGATTTAGCGGAAGCTTTCCCTGAGCAAGATCCACAATACGTGCGATTTACAGATTTACATCGTTGGATTTGTGAATTACCCAATTTTGAGGATGATCCTAAGCGAAGTAATGAAAAAATTTTAGAAGCTATTCAAATGGCCTGGATAAAAGAGGTTGGTTAATCAACTCTATCATTATTAGCATTATGCTTGTAAATGTACAAAGCAAACATGACTTGCGTATAATATTAGTGTATTAAATTTAGTTTGTTCAATTACCTATATATCATCTTAGGTATCCCAATTAAACCGGAGTAAAAAATGGCTTTAGAAAGAACCTTATCTATCATTAAACCTGATGCAGTGGCTAAAAATGTTGTTGGAGAAGTGATTGCGCGTTTTGAAAAAGCAGGATTGCGTGTCATTGCTGCTCGTATGATGCAACTTTCGCAAGAACAAGCCGAATCATTCTATGAAGTGCACAAAGAGCGTCCTTTTTTTAATGATTTAGTAAAATTTATGATCAGCGGACCTGTATTGGTTCAAGTGCTCGAAGGTGAAAATGCGATTAAAGTAAATCGTGACGTGATGGGCGCAACCAATCCTAAAGAAGCCGCTCCTGGTACAATTCGTGCTGATTTTGCTGTAAGTATTGATGAAAATGCAGTGCATGGTTCTGATGCTGAAGATACTGCTAAGCGTGAAATTGCTTTCTTTTTCAAAGGCAATGAACTCTGCGAACGCATTCGCTAATAATCTTCACATATGAGTCTTCGGAATGCTTGTTGTTATATCACAATCAGCGTCTACCCGATGACTCATCGGCTGGACTATGTGTGTACGCTATTGAAGTATAGTAACCCCTTAATAAATAAGACTTAAATTTATGACAGACCTTCAAGAAAAAGTAAATTTATTGGACCTAGATAGGAAGGGGTTAACTCAATTCTTTACAAAAATGAACGAAAAACCATTTCGTGCTCAGCAAATGTTGAGATGGATTCATCAAAAGGGTGTTATCGACTTTGATGAGATGACGGATTTGAGTCATGCTTTAAGAGAAAAGCTAAAGGCAAATGCTTATATTCGAACGCCTGGGCTTTTGTCTATGCAACACTCTAAAGATGGTACACGCAAATGGCTATTTTCTTCATTCAATAATTCAGCAATAGAAACGGTTTACATTCCAGAAAAAAATCGTGCAACTTTATGTATTTCATCTCAGGTAGGATGTGCACTTAATTGTAAATTTTGCCATACAGCGCAGCAAGGGTTTCAGAGAAATCTCACGCCAGCTGAGATTATTGGGCAACTTTGGTATGTTGTGCATACTTTGCGTAAAGAAATTGAAAAAGAAAATCCCGTAACGAACGTAGTATTTATGGGAATGGGTGAACCCCTCTTAAATTACGAGAATGTGCTTCCGTCGATTAGCATTATGCAAGATGATATTGCTTATAATTTATCTAAAAAACGGGTAACACTGAGTACTTCGGGTGTTTTGCCGTTCTTGGAAAAATTTATTGATGATACCGATATCGCTTTAGCGGTTTCTTTACATGCGCCTAATGATGCTATTCGTACTGAAATTATGCCGATTAATAAAAAATATCCGCTTGCTGATTTAGTTAAAACCTGCAAACGTTGGACGCAAAAGCACAAGCGTAGAAAAGTAACAATTGAATATGTCATGTTAGCGGGTATTAATGATCAAAAGCATCATGCACATGAACTGGTTAGGGTTCTAAGTAATTTTCCAGCCAAAGTAAACTTAATTCCCTTTAATCCTTTCTCAGGTGCTGATTATAAGTGTTCCTCTAAAGAAACCATTCAAGCATTTCAAGAAATATTAATGGCTCACGATATCATTACAATCGTGAGACGAACGCGTGGTGATGATATCGATGCTGCTTGTGGGCAATTAGCAGGTCGTGTATTGGATAGAACAAAAAGAAGCCAAGCCTATCAATCGATGAAACAGTATCAGCTGCCCGTGGTAGTTAATACAACTGTCAGTCAGGAGCCGACGATTAATTGAGGCATTTGCTTAAAATTTCCTTGTGAGGCTTATTAGGAGCGTTTATGAGTTTGAATAAAGGATTATTAGTAGCACTCTTGGTCTTGTTATCAGGGTGCCAGACTGTAAATAAATCTCAAGAAACAAATCAGGCTAAAGACAAAATATCTCAAACACCACCTACCAGCATGTATGACATGCCTAATGTTGTAGACTATGAAAAAGCTGCGCGATTAAACGCTGAATTAGGTATGGGCTACTTAACGCAAGGTAACTATGTGCGTGCTAAGTCTAAATTAGTAAAAGCCGTT
>JBFWLB010000057.1:0-15781 GCA_050252335.1 Candidatus Berkiella sp.
GCTTCCAGATCCCCAAAATAAAATGAACGTTAATGCAATTAGAACGACGATCACCCAGGCAATCCAACCTTGGGCTGTTTCTCTTAATGCTTGTAACATTTTATAACCTCATAGAGAGATGGGGCTGTGATCCATTCAAGAAGAAATTCATCATGAATTACTTACATTGAATTTTTAATTTTTTAGTGAATTTTTATCTCGAAGCTTTGAACCCTCTCCAGATAATGAAGAGGATTCTTGCAGAAAATGGCGGAGCGGACGGGACTCGAACCCGCGACCCCCGGCGTGACAGGCCGGTATTCTAACCAGCTGAACTACCGCTCCGAATCTGGTGGGTGCTGAGGGGCTTGAACCCCCGACCCTCGCCTTGTAAGGGCGATGCTCTCCCAACTGAGCTAAGCACCCGATTATTATTACGCTTCTTCTTCTTCGGTAACAACGGAGCCAGAGTTTACAGCATCTTTCAGTCCTTTACCAGCTTTAAAATTAGGAACATTTGATGCTTCTATATTTATTGGCTCGCCGGTCTTAGGATTGCGACCTACTCTAGCAGCTCTCGCTTTAACCGAGAAAGTGCCGAAACCAGGAAAGGTTAACGACTTACCACTGCGAAGCGTAAGAGTAATCGCTTCTAGGAACGAATTCAATACCCGTTGTGCACTTGCTTTAGAAATTTCTGCTTCTTCAGAAATCAAATCAACTAAATCCGACTTATTGACAGCAATCTTACTCACTCGGTTTCCCCTTAAGTTTTGTAAATTATTTTTGATGATCCTTCATTTAACCAGGGAAGTTACCATGGCAAATCATGACGCACAAGTAAAGCTGTGAATTTTTATAAAAAATTCACAGCCATTCATTTAGTTAGTCAGTGGGACTGGACGTCTTGTGGTTCTGAATCAGCATTCTTTTTTTTTACAGCATCAGTACCCACTTCCTCTTCTTTTAGAGGCTGTGGTAATTGCGTCAAGGCAATCTCAAGCACTTCATCAATCCATTTCACACAATGAATTTTTAAGTCCTTAATAATGTTCTCAGGTATTTCCTTTAAGTCACGCTTATTCTCTTCAGGAATAATCACAACCTTGATACCTGCACGCCTAGCCGCTAATAATTTTTCTTTGAGTCCACCGATAGGCAACACTTCACCACGCAGCGTAATTTCACCCGTCATGGCAACATCTGCTCTAACAGCAATATTCGTAAGCACCGACACAAGCGCCGTACACATACCTATCCCTGCGCTAGGGCCATCTTTAGGCGTAGCACCTTCTGGTACATGAATATGAATATCTTTTTTCTCATAGAAGTCTGATGGAATGCCCAACATCTTGGTCCGACTTCGAACAACTGATAACGCTGCTTGAATCGACTCTTGCATAACTTCACCAAGCTTACCTGTGCTCGTGGTTTTGCCTTTACCAGGAACGGCCATTGCTTCAATGGTTAGGATATCACCCCCAACTTCTGTCCAGGCTAACCCCGTCACTTGTCCGATTCTATCTTGCTCTTCAGCAACACCAAATCGATAACGCTGCACACCTAAATATTTCTCAAGTGTTGCCTCTTCTACCGAAATAGTTTTGATGCTGTCATCCATCAAAATTTCTTTAACCACTTTTCTTGCCAATTTGGCAACCTCTCGCTCTAAACTTCGTACACCCGCTTCACGCGTGTAATATCGAATCATTGCGAGCACGGCTTTTTCAGAAACCTTGAGTTCACTTTCTTGCAAACCATTATTCTTCATTTGTTTAGGAATAAGATATTTGGTTGCAATATTTAACTTTTCGTCTTCGGTATAACCAGATAAGCGAATAACCTCCATTCTATCCAACAATGGCGCTGGAATGTTTAGAGAATTAGCCGTTGCAACAAACATGATGTCTGACAAATCATAATCCACTTCTAAGTAGTGATCATTGAAAGCATTGTTTTGTTCTGGATCTAATACCTCAAGCAAAGCAGAAGCAGGATCGCCTCTAAAATCCATTGCCATCTTATCTACTTCATCCAGTAGAAACAGTGGATTTCTAACGCCTACTTTAGCGAGCTTTTGTAAAATCTTACCAGGCATAGCACCTACGTAAGTTTTTCGATGGCCTCTTATTTCAGCTTCATCTCTCACGCCACCCAAAGACATACGAATGTAATTACGTTGTGTTGCGCGCGCAATAGAGCGCCCTAATGATGTTTTACCAACCCCTGGTGGCCCTACTAAACATAAAATAGGCCCTTTAAGTTTCTTCACTCTTTTTTGTACGGCGAGAAACTCAATAATACGTTCTTTTACTTTTTCAAGGCCGTAATGGTCGGAATCCAAAATTGCCTCGGCTTCAGGCAAATCCAATTTTAATTTAGATTTCTTCTTCCAAGGTACTTGAAGCATCCAATCAATATAGTTTCTGCAAACAGTAGCTTCTGCAGACATAGGCGCCATCATTTTTAGTTTATTAAGCTCATTATTTACTTTCTCAAGCGCCTCTTGAGACATACCCGCTTTTTCAATTTTATTTTTTAATTCTTCATATTCATCTGCTTGATGGCCTAATTCTTCTTGAATCGCCTTCATTTGCTCATTTAAATAATATTCTCTTTGAGATTTTTCCATCTGACGCTTCACGTTTGAACGAATACGGTGTTCAACTTGAAGCATGTCAATTTCAGATTCCATGAGCGCCATTAGCTTTTCAACACGTAATCTTAAATTGCTCATCTCTAATACAGATTGCTTATCCTGTATTTTAAGAGAAATATGCGCAGCAATCGTATCAGACAAACGTCCTAAATCATCGATACTGGCAACAGAGGTAACAATCTCAGGCGGGATCTTTTTATTCAGCTTGACGTATTTTTCAAACTGTCCCATGAGGGTTCGAATTAAGACTTCTGATTCACCTTCAGAAATAGGATGCTCTTCTAAAACTTCTGTTTGTGCTAAGAAATAAGGATCATTGCTTACAAAGGATTCTATTTTCCCTCGTTTTATACCTTCAACAAGTACTTTAACAGTACCATCTGGTAACTTAAGCAACTGTAATATTGTAGAAATGGCTCCCACTTGAAAAACATCTTTTTCTGTAGGATTGTCTTTGGTTGCCTCATTTTGCGCAACCAATAAAATTTGCTTTTCCCCTGCTGCCATGGCGGCATCCAACGCTTTGATCGACTTTTCTCGTCCAACAAAGAGTGGGATCACCATATGAGGATAAACAACAACGTCTCTGAGAGGTAAAACAGGGATCTCGATCATTTCACCTTTCTCATCACTTTTTGATTCAACGTCCATATGGTTCCTTAGTAATAGACTCTGACGAGATCATTTGTTTGTGTGATTAAAGACAGGGCAATAACAGTCACTCAAAACAAAGCCTTCAGTGACTATCACTTCCAACATGACACGCAAAAATGAATTTTTTAACAAAACCTCTATCTATTTATATTTATTTTTCATTATCTTGTGCAATTTTTTGTTTGCCATCGCCTTCATAAATGAAGATAGGATTCGTGTCACCATTAATAAAACCTTCATCAATGACAACTTTAGAAACATCTTTTAAAGAAGGTAAGTCATACATTAAATCTAATAATGCTTGCTCCAAAATAGATCGTAAACCACGTGCACCTGTTTTACGTTGCATTGCTTTATTGGCAACTTTTTGCAGGGCTTCTTTGCGGAACTCTAATTCAATGCCTTCCATCTCAAACAACTTTGCGTATTGTTTTGTAAGCGCATTTTTAGGTTCTGTTAGAATATTGATAAGCGCAGCTTCGTCTAAATCTTCCAATGTTGCTAATACAGGTAAACGACCTACAAATTCTGGTATTAAGCCATATTTGACAAGATCTTCAGGTTCAACATTTAACAATGTTTCACTTACTTTCTTAGAATCTTGCTTACTACTTACTTTGGCAGAAAAACCAATGCTGCTTTTATCTGAGCGATCCATAATCACTTTTTCTAAACCAGCAAATGCACCACCACAAATAAATAAAATACCAGAAGTATTTACTTGTAAAAATTCTTGTTGAGGATGTTTGCGCCCACCTTGAGGTGGAACAGAAGCAACTGTACCTTCAATTAATTTCAATAAAGCTTGCTGAACACCTTCACCAGATACATCACGCGTAATTGATGGGTTATCAGATTTTCTTGAAATTTTGTCAATTTCATCGATATATACAATACCTGTCTGCGCTTTCTCGACATCATAGTCACATTTTTGCAATAACTTTTGAATAATGTTCTCAACATCTTCACCCACATAACCTGCTTCGGTCAGTGTCGTTGCATCTGCAATAGTAAAAGGTACATCGAGTAAACGTGCTAAGGTTTCGGCCAAAAGTGTTTTACCACTACCTGTTGGGCCGATGAGGAGAATATTACTTTTACCCAGTTCAATATCGTCTTTCTTAGTATTACTTTGTAAGCGCTTGTAATGATTATAAACAGCAACAGATAAAACTTTTTTAGCTCTATCTTGGCCAATCACATATTCATTTAAAATTGCATTGATTTCATGCGGGGTAGGCAATTCGGCAGCTTGATTAGGAGAGCTACTCTCTTCTATTTCTTCACGAATAATATCGTTGCATAACTCAACGCATTCATCACAGATAAAAACGGAGGGACCAGCAATTAACTTACGAACCTCATGCTGACTCTTGCCGCAAAATGAGCAATATAATAATTTGCCATTCTCATTTCCACGACCGCCTCTTTTTTCACTCATTAAAAGTACCTCTGATATCAAAACCTAAAAGATCTTTAGGACACGTATTTTTACATGATGGGGGCAATATGCTGTATTTCAAGCCGTGTGACTACAAATATTCGTAAATCACCCCCGTATGTCTTTATCTTAGCAGATCCTTATGCTCGTTTTTCAATCACTGTATCTATGAGTCCATATTTCATGGCTTCTTGTGGATTCATGAAGTAATCTCTATTAGTATCTTTTTCAATAGTATCAATGGGTTGGCCTGTGTGATGGGCTAAAATCTCATTCAGTTTGGCTCTTGTTTTAAGAATTTCTTTAGCATGAATTTCAATGTCACTTGCCTGACCTTGAACACCACCCAAAGGCTGATGGATCATCATTCTTGCATTTGGCAATGCATGTCTTTTGCCTTTAGCACCACCTGCCAACAAGAATGCACCCATACTTGCAGCCAAACCAGTACATAGTGTACTTACATCAGGTTTAATAAACTGCATAGTGTCATAAATAGCCAAACCAGCAGATACAGAACCACCGGGTGAATTAATATACAAATAGATATCTTTGTCTGGATTTTCTGATTCTAAAAAGAGTAATTGAGCAACAATTAAATTTGCGCTGTAGTCTTCAACCGGTCCCACTAAAAAAATAACGCGTTCTTTAAGTAGTCTGGAATAAATATCATAGGCTCTCTCACCTCGAGCAGATTGCTCGATAACCATGGGTACGCCTAGGTTATAAATATCTCCATTGCTTTGCTTGAAGTTCATGATTTATTGCTCCCCTGTCATAGTGTAATTAGGTATCCATCAAAGAACGCTTCCATCGTTCCAACCTATACATAAAATCGCTGTTATTCAATAGCGTATGCATATGAAATCTTAAGTCAGTCATGCGCATACGCTTTAATTTTTAGTTTTCAGGATTCATCACTTCATCAAAGCTAACCGACTTTTCAACCAGTTTCATATCTTTGAGTAATGACTCTATTGCTTGCTGCAACAATACCACTCTCTCTACACTTGATAATAACTGTTTGTTGCTAAAGTATATATTTACAATTTCTTCTGGATTTGGGAACTCTTGAGCAAGATATTCAACTTCTTTTCTCAGTCTCTTACCATCCGCTTTTACATTGTATTTCTTGATTATTTCATTTACCAACAAACCAAGCTTCACTCTTTTAACAGCAGAATCATTTACTTCTGTGTCATCCAGCGCTTGAACTGCTTTTTCGTTCTTTCTTTCGCTTTCTTTGTGAATCGCTCTTTTTTCTTGTTGCACAAGCACATCAGGCAAATCAAAATTATTTTCTTTCAATAAAATTTCAAGAACATCTTCTTGCAAGCCTTGGAATAAAGTTCTATTTACTTCATCTTCCATTCTGCTTTTAATTTTTTCACGAAGCGCCGCTGTATCATCTGCTTTCAAACCTAAACGTTCTGCTAATACAGCACTGGTTAAAGGTTCGTTTGTTTGCACTTCTTTGACTGTAATATTGAGCTTAACAGCTTTACCCGCTGCTTTTTCTTCAGCCCATTTTTCAGGATAAGTGGTGTCAAACTCAACAGTCTGCTCTACTTTGCAACCTAAAAGCTTTTCACTTAAACCAGGCAAAGTTGTTGCATGACCTAATTCAATTTTTACATTGTTTTGTGTTTCATCGCTTTCAGCACCATCAAGCTTACGTGTAAAATCGATGACTAATCTATCACCATTTTGCGCAGCCTTATCTGTTGGTAGCCAGCTACCCAAGTTGCGACAAAGCTTTTCTTGCATCTTATCTACATCAGCTTCTGTCACAGTTGCTACTTTTTTATTGATTTCAACATTACTGAGATCAGCCAATGCAATTTCAGGAAATATTTCAAAAGTGACGGTGAAACTTAAATCTTCTTGCTCTTTATCTTTGATTTGCTCAACCACAGGCTGACCTGCTGGTGTAAGCTTATTTTCAACCAATGTTTCTTTTAAGGTTTCTTCAATTAATTCTGCGATGACTTCTTGACGTACAGAGCTACCAAATTGCTTTTGAATCACTTGAACGGGCACTTTACCAGGTCTAAAGCCTTTTAACTTAACCTCTTTAGAGAGTTTGGTAATTCTATTACTTAGCAAGGTTTGGAGTTTTTGATTAGGGATTGTTGCTTCTACTTTGCGCCCTAAAGAACTTGTGCTTTGAACTGAAACTGACATGAAATGCCCCTCTTAGGAATTAAATTTTCAAGAAGTTATTCTTTATGATTATTGCAACCAATTACGTGGATAGAGGGCATGCTCTTCCGATAATGTGGTGCGAAAGGAGAGACTCGAACTCTCACGGGTTGCCCCACTGGAACCTAAATCCAGCGCGTATACCAATTTCGCCACTTTCGCATAAAAGAAATAATTTATCTATCCAATTAATGTAGCGATAATTGAATAGAATCACTACGGCACATTTGCCACCCTTTCTACCCACCTCAAACAGACATGCGTCGTATTTGAAGTACAAATGCTCGGCTATCTATTCAATGGCTAAGCTATTTATTGGTGGGCCGTGTAGGTTTCGAACCTACGACCCGCTGATTAAGAGTCAGCTGCTCTACCAACTGAGCTAACGGCCCCAGAGTATTTTATCTGAAACAGTAAGGATACCAAAATGAAATTGGGGTGAATGATGGGACTTGAACCCACGACGACCGGAATCACAATCCGGGGCTCTACCAACTGAGCTACATCCACCATAGTGGCGCGCTTGGCAGGATTCGAACCTGCTACCCTCGGCTTAGAAGGCCGATGCTCTATCCAAATGAGCTACAAGCGCTAAAACAAAAAATGGTCGGGGTAGAGGGATTTGAACCCCCGACATCTTGCTCCCAAAGCAAGCGCGCTACCAGGCTGCGCTATACCCCGACTAACTCTTACAACTTGATGATTTTATTTAGCAAGCGCTAAAAAATCAAGTTTATCAACCAACCACAAAACATTTAGTGAGTTTTCTACACTGTTTTGCTGTTTGTGTATTCAATCTACCCAAACTTGGCGCATCATAATACTAACTTCTTACCCAAACAGTCAATGCAATCTTCTGGAAAATAATAAAATTTCATGCCACACTGAACACCTTATTAAGTTAGAGGGCATTCGATGACAGCTCATCCTAAAATTATAGATGGCAAAGCAATTGCCAAAGTATACAGAAATAAAATTGCAATAACAGTGAAAAATTTAATATCAGCAAAAAAACGCCCGCCTGGGCTTGCTGTGATCTTAGTAGGGGAAAATCCCGCATCGACTGTTTATGTAAAAAATAAACGCCTTGCCTGCGAGGAAGTTGGATTCTACTCTGATGTACAACATTTTCCAGATAGCATATCAGAAACTGAGCTTTTAGCCTATATTCATAAATTAAATAATGATACACGCGTAGATGGGATCTTAGTTCAGCTACCTTTACCCAAACATATCGATGAGTCATTGGTGCTTGAGGCAATTGCAACAGACAAAGATGTAGATGGCTTTCATGCTTACAACCTAGGTCGACTGGCGCAACGCAAACCTTTTTTAAGACCTTGTACACCCAAAGGGATCGTCATGCTCTTTGAGGCACTACAAATCTCTGCACGCGGCAAAAATGCGGTTGTCGTTGGTGCATCCAATATTGTTGGACGACCTATGGGACTGGAACTACTGAATTTAGGTGCCACTGTTACTATATGTCATCGATTTACTGAAAACTTACCTTCGATTATCAGAGGCGCTGATATCTTAGTTGTAGCTGTCGGAAAACCACATTTTATTCTCGGTGATTGGATAAAAGAAGACGCTATCGTCATTGATGTAGGTATTAATAGGCTTGAGAATGGCAGCTTAGTCGGCGATCTGTGTTTTGATGAAGCACTTCAAAAAGCAAAGCTCATCACACCTGTGCCCGGTGGCGTTGGCCCGATGACAATTGCAAGCTTATTAGACAATACATTAACAGCTTATAACCTTCACAATGAAGATGGCGCCCAATAATTAAGTAATTTTGTTTTCTGTTGTCATGCCGGAAATTATCCGGCATTTCTATACTCTGCCCTAACAGCCCTCTTGCTTTATTCTGATAGCATTCAGACCCGGCTTCTTGGGAGAGAGTGTTGGCAAAAGCTTTTCCACAGCATCTTCTTGAGGCTCAACAGACTCTTGCTTTACAATGACAGGACGTGTAAATCTTAAATGCCCACGCTTTTGTCCCACATAAATAACATCTTCATCGTCTTCATGCGAACCTAGATTTAAGGTGTTTTTTAAATTTTTGACTGCTTGATGCGGTTGTAACCATGCTCGTAATAATCCCGCTAACCCCTTTGGCTCAACCTTTCCTTCTTGCTGATGAATGGCATTATCAATTAAATAGGATAATCGACTTGAATTAAACACTACAAAAATTGAAGAAAAAGCCATCGTAATACTTGCCAAAACCGGATTCAAAACAAAACCAAAGAATGGATATAATAAGCCAGAAGCAGCAATCAAGCTGAACACATTATAAAATCCTGTCCACAACAAATTTTGATGAATATTTGACATTGCTTGTTTAGAAATAGTCAACAACGTTGTTAAGTCCGATAAAGACTGTACGGTAACTTTTGAGCGTGTCGATGCATGTGTCCATGGTCCAACAGCAATACCCACATCCGCCTTGTTAATAGCTTCAATATCGTTAGCGCCATCCCCAACCATAGCAACAATGCGTTTATTTTTTCTAATTTGGGCAATATAGGCTGCTTTTTGATCGGGCCGTCTTTCTGCAAAGACTTTTTTAATACCTAATTGAGCTGCCACTAAATTCGTTGAGGCTTCGTTGTCACCAGAAAGCACGTATAAATCAATATTTTGCTTTCTCAGTGCTTCAATCGTCGTTTTAGCATCTGGTCGAATATTGTGTTCTAAGGCAATCATACCCACACAATGATAATCAGGTGTATAGCCTGCGACTTCTAGTTTGCTAGCTTCTCTGGGCGTGGCTACAGCAATATACAATATAGTGTAACCATTTTTTTCCCACTCAGTTTCTTTATCTCTAAAACCATTATTGATAACTATTTTTTTATTATCTAACTGCGCATAATTACCTACAATGACCTTAACATGCTCTTTCGTTTCAGTTTCAAGCACACCTTCAAGTCCATTATCCAATTGCTCCACACTGACAAGCTTAAGTGTATCTTGTAATGTGTCCTCCAATGCATGAGCAATCGGATGAGATGAGCCTTGTTCAATACTTGCAAAGTATTTGAGTACTTGCTTATCTAACCATCCAGAACCAGAAGTAAATACCTCTTTGACCGTAGGTTCGGTTAAAGTACCTGTTTTATCAAAAACAATGGCGTCTAATTGCGCAACCTTCTCAATGACCGTTGCTTGATGAACTAGTATTCCCTTCTTAAATAATTTAAAAATACTGATCATGGTAGAAATAGGCGTTGCAAGCCCCAAAGCACAAGGGCAAGCACACAAGGTAACGGCCAAAGCAGATTTAATCATATAAGCTAATTGAGGCGCAGGTCCCCAAAGAAACCACCCAAGCCCACTTAAGATAGCAAGTGTAATAATGGTTGGCACAAATATCTTTGCGACTTTATCAATGGTTGAAGAAATAGAGGTTTCATTTGAATTACCGTGCCGTTTTGCATCTTCAATCAGCTTCGTTAAATTTCCTTCGTTACCATTTCGAGTTGCACACACATAAACCGTAGCACCTCGATTTAAACTACCACTGTGTACTGAACTTCCTTTTCTAATAACGCAAGGTTTTGCTTCTCCTGTGAGCGTGCTTTGATCGAGGGTTGATTTGTCATCATCCTTAACCCCAATTACGACCCCCTCTACGGGCACGCGCTCACCAGGCTTGATTTCCATGATGTCATGTTTTCTAAGCTTTTTATAAGAAATATTCTCAGTTTGCGCATTGCTTAAATCAGAAACTAAAATTTTAGGAGAAAATTTTAGTTTGAGTCGATTTGCTTGTTGTGGTTGCAAATCAATAAACATATCTTCTATGCTTTTTACTTTAGCACGCGTTTTTTCTTGCAGTCTTTCACGAATGCCCTTACCAAGATTGATGATACCAAGAATCATATTTACTGCTAAAAATTGATAATGCAGCACAGCGAAAGGGAAAAAGGTAGGGAAGGCAACCAATAGCATGGAGTAAAGCCAAGCACTCCCTGTTCCAAGGGAAATCAAGGTATTCATATTATAAGAACGGTTTTTTAAGAATTGAGTGAATGCATCTTTATAGAATTCTTTACCCGTTACATACATAATGATCATGGTCAAGCTACCCAAACCAAGTCCCACTAATTGCCCTGGCAAAGTCAATGGCGTTGGGATCCACCCCATCATGCTGATGATCCATATGGGTGCACCAATCCCAAGATTAATCCAGGCATTGTTAAAATAGTGCTTAAATGTAGACTGATTATTCTCTTTGTCTTCTTGCAAAGATAAGGGTTCTAAAGCGATATGCTTTAATAATGTATCTGCTTGTATCGCTGCAAAAATATGTTTTAATGTTTCTTTATTCTCATCATCAATTAATTCTAATTTAATAGATTTGGAAGAAAAATTTACTTGATAAGAATTTAAAAGGAAAGATAGCTTATTAAAAATAGCTCTTAGATGGTCACTTTCTGATTGCGTGTTTAATCCTTCTACAGCAAAATAAACCGTTCTTTTATCCGTCAATAATTTTGTATTTGCAAATTTTGAACCACTTTCTTTAATATCATCAATGACCTGTTTAGGCTGAGTCGGCTTATTAACAACAACTTTACATCTTTTCGTTAAAATATTGATATCAATATTTTGCACATAACCTTTTGCAAGCAGATGTGCTTTAATTGTGTTAACACAGTTACCACAAGTAATATCAGGAATAGACAGATAATAGACAGTTGAATCAGCCATCAGAACCCCACCTCAAAAAAAATACTTCGAGTACATAGCCTTGATATATGAAGTTTAAGCGTTCTTTATGTAGAGGGAAGCCCTAAATAATACTGAGGGTAGGCACCCAAGCGCTTACCAACTATGATGAAACTTAAAACTCAGTTATGAGGACATATGCATTTTAGATTGATAATGATTTTAAATATAATCAATTACAGTATCAAAATCATCATTGTTTTCTTTCTTCTCACCACGTGCTTTCGCAACTTGATTCAAATAATCTGTTTCATCTCCTGTCAGATAAATACCATCGAAAACAGCGCTTTCAAATTGCTTTATCGATTGATTTCCTTCTTTTGCAACAGATACGAGATCATCCAGATCGAGATAAATGAGCTTATCAGCACCTATCATTTTTTCTATTTCTTCTATTGAATGATTATGCGCAACAAGTTCATCTTTACTTGGCATATCAATACCATAAATGTTTGGAAAACGAATAGGCGGAGCACTGGATGCAAAATAAACTTTATTGGCTCCTGCATTTCGTGCCATATTGACAATTTCCTTCGACGTTGTGCCGCGCACAATTGAATCGTCGATTAATAAAACGTTTTTATTTTTAAATTCAAGTTCTATCACGCTCAATTTTTGATGCACTGCCTTACGACGCGTTGCTTGACCTGGCATGATAAAAGTGCGGCCAATATATCTATTTTTTACAAATCCTTCTCGCAATTCAACACCCAGCTGATTAGCCAGTGGAATTGCAGCATTGCGACTGGTCTCAGGAATTGGAATAACCACATCAATATCATGATCCGGCCATGTTTTCATGATTTTTTCTGCAACATGCTTACCCAGATTTTTTCTGACTTTATAGACTGAAATTTTATCAATAATTGAATCTGGTCGAGCAAAATAGACAAATTCAAACAAACAAGGTGATAGACTAGCATTGCTTGAGCAAACTTTTCTAAAAATTTCACCATTGGTTTTAATAAAAATAGCTTCCCCTGCACCTACATCATCAATAATCTGAAAACCTAATGCAGTCAATGCAGCACTTTCTGAAGCAACCATGACTTCAGGATGCTCAATGCCATCACGCTGGCCAAAAATAAGAGGTCTGATACCAAAAGAATCTCTAAATGCAACAACACCATGTCCGGCAATCACAGCAACAACTGCATAACCACCTCGACAACGCTTATGCACACCACTCACCGCTTTAAAAACCGCTTCAGGTGTTAAATTTACATGTGGATCACAGGCTTGTTGTAATTCATGCGCAAATACATTCAAAATAACTTCTGAATCAGAACCTGTATTGATATGTCTAAGATCATCTTTAAATAATTCAGATTGTAATTGCGTGGTATTGGTTAAGTTACCATTATGAGCAAGGGCAATACCAAAAGGAGAATTTACATAAAAAGGTTGTGCTTCAGATTCTGAGCTGGATCCTGCGGTAGGATAACGAACATGGCCAATACCCATGTTCCCGGTCAATCTTCGCATATGGCGTGTTCGGAAAACATCTCTCACAAGACCATTGCCTTTGCGCAGAGAAAATTTTCTATCATTGCAAGTCATCATACCCGCAGCATCTTGACCTCGATGCTGTAATACCGTTAATGCATCAAATATCTCTTGATTCACAGCTTGACTAGCAACTATACCAACTACACCACACATATTTTATATCTCATCTTAATAATAGAAAGAGCGCAGCGCTAAATGATTCACAATATGAAATACATTCTGCACATCTAACTTTTTTGTGATTTTACTTCAGGTTTTCTATCAGGAAACTTAAAAGGCTTGGCATGTTCCTCTGGCAGCCTATCTTTAACCCATAAAGCCAATACTTCGAATTTTTCAATGGAATACGATGATGTCCACGTATCAGCTTTGGTCAATGGCGTTAAGCCCGCTAACAATACCACAATCGTCACAATAACAACACCTCTGAATAAACCAAAAGCCCCACCTAAAACCCTATCTGGCGAGCTAAATGGAGTACTTCTGACCAATTTCCCAACAAAGAAATTAATAATAGATCCCACTAGCACGGTTAGGATAAAGATAATAAAAAAGGCAGCAATCGTTCGAATAAAAGGTTCTTTTGTAAAAGTTAAGATACTTGAAAAAGGTCCTGAAAATACAATCGCTAATACAATCGCTGATATCCAAGTAACCAATGAAATAGATTCTTTGATAAAACCTCGAAAGAGACCAATGAGAATAGAAAATATAATTACTGCTAAAATTAGAATATCCGGCCAACCAATTTCTGCCATAGAATGCCTCAACTTGATATAGGTTGATGTTGAATAACGACGCCTTGCAATCGATACTTAGTCTTTAGCTCTACTTTCAAAGAATCTGCTTCCGCCTTCGCAACTTTGGGTCCAACTAAAACTAAGGTATAAGTGCCTTGGCTATTTTGCATGAGTTTAGAGTAAGCAGGATAACCATCTCTTTGCAAATTTTTGACTAAACTATCTGCATTTGTCCCTTCTTTAAAAGTTGCAAGCTGAACAACCCAAGCAGCAGAAACTTCGGTGATTCTTGCTTTTTTAGAAGGAGTACTGCTTTCTGGCTTAGTCTTAACGCTATTTTTAACTTGCTTTAATACTGGCTGTGTACTTTTATCACCCTGTTGAAGCAAATCATTTGTATTTTTCTGATTTTCAGCGGCTTGTGCTGTATTGCCTTGAATATCGCTATTCATATCAGGTGTCATCGCAGAAGAGGTATCCGTTGCAAAGACAGCAGGAAGTGGGAATATCATGTCATTTTGAGCAACCATTTGTTGTGTTGCTTTTGAACTTGTCTCCAATGATTCATTGGATATATTCTGTGTAGTTGTATCTTCAGAATTAGGAGATTCATGCAATGCCAAATCTTCCATATCTTGATAGGGTTGCATGACTGTGCCATCAAAACTAGGCTTTTCAAGCTGATTCAAAATAACCAAGTTCTCTGGTTCAGAAATAGGTGTCAGTACCCCACTCACAACAGGCTCTTTCATTTGCATATCTGTTAAGTGAATTTTCTTATTATTTTCTGAAAAAAACATGGGTACAAATATGACGCCCAAGGCTAAGAATACGACTGCGCCAAATAATCTCTCTTTTATTTTTTGCATCTCTTTCTCCTGGTGTGGCGCGAATGTAAGTTATTTTGATTTATGTGCTTCTAACCATTCGCTTACAGTAAAGAAGGAACCAAAGACAATGACTTGATCCTGTACCTTCATCTCTTGTATTAGCATTTCATATGCTAGTTTAGTTGAATCTACACAAAATATCTTATTAACACCACAGCTTGAAAGTGACTCAACCAACATTTTTTGTGGAAAGGCCCTCGAGGAATTGAGCTTTGGAATATACCAAGCATCAAATACATCTTTAAACATATCAGATACCTTATCAACTTCCTTATCATTGAGCATCGCCCATACAGCAAACCGTTTTCCAGGCTTGTCATAGGCTAATATCCTACTCTTAAGTAGCTGACAGCTTTCTTCATTATGCGCCACATCGACAATCATTTCGGGCATTTGCATCACTGTATAAAATCTACCTAGCAAGGAGACTCTTTCTAAACTGTTAATCACCGCATTCAGATCGGGTAATGCGAGCATGGTGCCTAAAACCTTATACGCGCATAAAGCGATTGAAACACTATTATTGGGTAAGTTATGTTGCGGCACAGAAAGGTGCTGATTTTTAAAATGCCAATGCATTTCATTATTTTCAAGCCCCCAGTCGAAGTCCCTACCATCTGCATAAATCTCACATTTCAAATGCTTTGCATGCTCTACTAAACTTGGAATTAATGCAGATTTTCCTATGATACAAGGCTTATTTTCTCTGAATATACCTGCTTTCTCTTTTGCAATACTGTCTAAATCACAACCTAACCAACTTTGATGGTCATAGGCAATCGTTGTAATCAATGATAAATCTGGGGATAAGCAATTGACAGCATCTAAGCGCCCACCTAATCCGACCTCAATGATCAATACATCCAAAGGTTGTTGCTTAAAAATATAAAAAGCAGCGAGTGTTGTAAATTCAAAATAAGTAAGTGATATATCGCCCCTTAGCTTTTCAATTAGATCGGAAGAGCGT
>JBFWLB010000058.1:0-15487 GCA_050252335.1 Candidatus Berkiella sp.
ACCATAATGACTGTGATAGAAACTGCCAAACAACAGAAGCAAAACCTAACTTTGTTTATACGCAATTTGCTAGAAAATGAAAAGTGTGATGAAATGGTCGGTTGCCTTTAATCCGGACGGTTACCACGCGCCCATTCGTGATTGCATAGTATAAGTGTACTATGCAATTTATTGCAGCGTAATATGTATTTTCTTTCCGGTAAGTTCTGCTGCTTTTGCCAACGTATGCAATGTTACGGACGTATTTTCTGGATCTAATAAACGATCTAAGCCAGAGCGACTAGTTCCAAGAATTTGAGCCATGTCAGTCTTTGTCATGATTTTATTGTCAATTTGTTGTTGCAATAAATAAGCAATAATGCGCTTAATTGCTTCAATTTCAGTGGGTGCAAGAAGATTTTCCTCTTCAAGAAAATCATCAAAACTGGAACCAATATGTTTGTTTTTACTAACCATTATGTTTAACCTCCTTCATTCGTTTTAATGCAGTCTCAATGTCTTGGGGAGGCGTTTTTTGTGATTTTTTTATAAACCCATGCAATAAGATCATTGAGTTATTATGCATAAAGAATATAACTCTCGCTATTTTGTTTGATTTCAAGTTGCTTCTTACTTCCCATAAACCCTTGTCTAGATTTCTAACCAGTGGCATACCTAAAGGCCAGCCTAGCTGAACAGTTTTAATATCTTCGCCGATAATTTTCTTCTCATCTCTAGACAACGCTTGTAGCCATTCACGTACAGGCTCGTTCCCTTTCGAGGTTTGATAAAAATGGGCTTTTAATCCTTTAAATATCATAATTCAAATTGTACCAATTATGGTACATACTGTCAAATATAGTATATATCCTTATTATCTGCATGATTTTTATAAGCTTTTAGAGCAATTACACATATCTTTGAAGTCATTATGGTTGCTGCGGTTCTAGCGTCGTCATTTGATCCTGCAAAGATCCAATTTTTCCTACCCAAAGCTATTGGTCTCATAGCACGTTCCGCAGCATTATTATCGATATCTAAATAACCATAATCACAATAGATAATAAGCTCATTCCAAAATTTCAGCGCATATTTGATGGCACGTGCAAAATGACACTTCGGTATCAAAAGCTTGATTTGTTGCTTCAGCCAAGCATTGAACTCATTTAATATTGGTTTGGCTAGACGCTGTCTAAACTGTGATTTCTGCTCATCTGGCAATTCTTTAATCTGATACAATTTTATGCAAAGAGGCTTCACTAATGGTTGAATCAAAGAAGAAATGACGACCGTTCTTAAGGACAACTTCACAGATAGTTTCGCGCCCCGTAAATGCTAATCCCGTTGGTGACCATTTATCATATTTGAGTTTGACGGCTTGAAACTTCCAATAGGACTCTTTGAACTGGCGCTTTTCATCTGTGTCTTTGCTTGCGTAATAAAACAGTTTAACCCATTGATCAAATTGAGCCTGGTCTAAACCATTTCTCTCACAAAATTTAGGCAGGCTAATGTCTGTTGATTGATACAGTCTAACTGCCTTATCCCAAAATTTGAGATCGTGTTTATTATCTTGTATTGTCATGTTAACGCCCCACGTTGAAAAGGAGCGCTAAGTCTGACATTACAGTTCAGGACTTTGAAGGTGAGGTATTTTGGACGGATACGGATTATAGATCTTCTACCTGATTAATATATTCATTATCTTATTTTGCAGAGCGGTGAGTTTTGATATGTCATTTTGTAGAATTTTTTTTGCACATACCATGCAATAATGATTCCAGCTACGCTGATTCTTAATTTTTAACCTTTGCTCACCAGCACATATTTGATGTTGCTTATTGGCGCGACAATTATGCGTTCGTTTGGCTGTGTCAAGTTCAGTTTTAATAGTAATAGATTTCATTCTAGTCATTGAAAACCTCTTTAATAGCTGCCATAACAATTTCAGAAAAGCTATTTTCGATACTCTCTAAGTCCTCTTTATTGAAATTGTGTCTATCATTAGAACCGCGATTGACATGTTTATTAACATGACGATCAATGGCAGACTTCACTATAATAAAATTTGATTTATTGAGGCGTTTTTTATCTAATTCTTTGCCTTCATGACTTAAAGATCGTGCAGATAAGATTTGACTTACTTCTGTTTTAATGCGTAAATTTAAACTAAAGCGTTTTGCTTGACGCCTCTTGGCTTTTGGTACGTGTATTCGCTCTAATTCTTCATAAACAGGAATGAGCTGCTCTACAGTATAGCCCTTAGCGAGAAGGAGTTTTAATGCATTCATAGCCTCTGTATCCTCTTTTATAAGTGGAATTACTTCAAGCTGTACAGAAGCTTGGCTAGAAATTGTATAAGTTGTATTTTCATTAAGCTCTTTCACTTCAGGTACGATTTCTAATTCATCCACTGAGCTGAAATTAAGCTCCTGCATCGGTAGTAAAGTATCAAAATATTCTTGATCTGCCTTGCTGAAATTTTGAAAATCAGCCCAACGGCTAGCTATATTAGATCCAGCATGAAATATAACCGTTCCTCTATTAAGTTTGTCCCCAGGTGAATCTTGTTTTATAACCCGCATAATTCGACCAACGAATTGTACGAATGGTGACAAATTTGAGAAAATGCTAAATACCGCGGCAACGGCTAAGAAAGGATGATCAAATCCCTCCCCTAATTTCCTAACTTGTATAATTACATCTAGGGCATGATTATCTAATTTTCTCATAACGCGTTGATTGGCAGTACCCTCTTCAAGAGAATGCACATAATCCGCATTCAGGCCTCGCTCACGATACGCTTCAACGATTTGAATACAATGTTGGCGGTTAAGAGCAGAAGCAATTATTTTCAGACGTTGTTCTCCTGTGCTTTCGCGTAATTTTCTTAGCTCTCTAATTGATGCATCAACAATCGTATTTAATGTTTCTGCAGATGTAACGATGCTGCGCCTAAAACTTGAATCTTCTTCACCTAGTCTACGAACTTCATCAAGGTCTACCTCTATTTCTTGGTCATCTTCTTTGCGAATATAGCGCAAAGTTTTTGGATTCAACACAATAGCTTTAAGTTGCTTAACATAACCTTCTTGAATCGCTTGATAGACTGGAAAAGAATAAAGTATTCGCCCTGCCATAATTTTCCCATCTGATCGTAAAGGCGTTGCGCTAAAATTAACAACTCTTGCTTTGGGAAACTTTTCTTTTAATGTTGTCCAACTTTCAGCTACATTATGGTGTCCCTCATCAAATAAAATAAGATCAAAAAAATCATCTGCTAGTGCTTGTAACCAGCGATTCTCAGGGCCTTGTAATTGCTGAATATTTGTTATTACAACATCTGCCTCGTTAAGATCTGATAAATTAGTAGTATTACCTCTTATTTCAACTGGTTCAGGATAAATAGTACTTTTTAATACATTGCATTTTGTATAAAACATATTTGGCGAGGATGGATTAAAAATCTCATAAAGTTGCTTTGCGATATTTACATTAGGTGCGACAACAAGGGTACGCTTAGACCTAAATACAAATGGAGCCAATGCAATACAACCTGACTTTCCGCAACCAACGGGTAAAACGATTCCGACTTCAAGATCTGTTTGATTAAGACTGCGCGCATATGCTGCAAGTTGCTCATATGATTCTTGTTGTGGTTTGCGAATAAGTGGATTGTCTCGAACTAATGGTATTTGAGTCTGAAATAGATTATCTTTCATAAAATTCCTTCTATCGCTATTTTTAACCTAACGTCGTATTGTGATATGAGGTGATAACAAAATACTGTAAACTTCTGTTAACAAATTTTGTCAACAGAAAATTAATTATACTATAGGTTAAGGGAGCATGCTGGATGGAGCCAATCGGAGTTGGCCAGAAGAGTTGGTATCACTAGAGCTGCTTTAAGCTTAATAGAGAAAGGCGAACGCATACCCTCTTTAGTCGTAGCGCAAAAAATTTCCTATACCTTAGGAATAACTGTCGAAGAACTTATGACTGAGCATTCAGAAAAAAAAATGGATGATATTACCTTTAAAATATTTTGGCACAAATATAGGCATATTAATGATTTAGCTTTAGAGGATCAGAGAAAAATTGAAGAGTTTATTATATTGTTCAAAGAAGCAAGCTCTCTAAAAGAGAGCAAATAATATTATTAGCTAAGTCAACTTTCCTTTGGGGTTCAATCATACTTTATAGCGATAGTATAAACTCAAATCCCTGCATTTCTTCTAATTGGAATTTTGGTTCAATCAACAAATGCGCATTTTGATGAGGGCAATGAATGTTTGTTTTAAATGGCGCACATTCATTATCATTAATAAAAATATTCGGCTGAGAATATACATTGATTACATCAGATGCATGGATTGGCTTTTGCGCATTATCAGCACTTTTTTCCATATAATTAATACTATCTGTAATGTCTAATTGCGTAGGTTGTAACCCTATTGAAAACTCATCTGCATGCAAAGAATTTTCAAAAATATAGAGCGTATCATTTGTCTCTTTTGAATAATCGGTATTCCCCATTATTTTTTCTAATTTAGTGTCTATTTTGTTATGCTCGGAAATGTTATTACTTAATTTTACATCTGATAGAATGTGAATGCCTGTGGCATCTGAGCAATAAGATACCGTTCCTGGTTTATCGTACTCATGCCCGACTATTGCTGCAAATTTTGAGTATTCAAATATCTCATTTTTATGCTCATTAAGAAACAAAGCGACCGATTCTTTGTCTTCGATCTTATTATAAAAAAACTCAAATAGCTTAATTTTATTACCAGGGCTGTAACCGTGACCATGTTGTAGTGCTAGGCTGCACATCTCGTTATAAATAGCAAGTTCTTCAACATATTTGTTTGTAATGAGATATTCACAGAAATTCAAATGAGTACTATGTAATAATTTTTGTTGATACTTTATAGGGATCGATTCAGGTTGCGATAATAATAAATCAACAAGCCCCCATCCAACATTATCAAGATTATTAGATTTGTGAAGACCATATCCCTTATATAGGTAAATTATAAGGTCACACTCTAGTCGAGAAAAATTTTCTGTATTTATGTGGGGGACAATAGATTCAATGCATTCCTTAAATTTACCACTGCAATCTATAAAAAGATATTTTTCACTTATTTCCTTTCCAATAATTATAGTTTCTGAATAATCAAGCAAGACACGTACTAGATCATAATCATTTTTCTTAATTGCCATGTCGATAGGTTTAGCGTAACCCTTCTTGCATGAGGCTTCGATTGACAAATCAATATTGGGAACATAATCTAAAAAATTTTTAATTTCTTGTGTGCTCCACTTTTCCCCTATTGCATACATTAATGGCGTGGCTCCTTGCTCGTTTTTTATATTTATATCTCCACCTAAATTCACGTATGTCATAATTCCATAGATATCTTTATTCTTAATTGCGTCAAAAATATTAATTTTTTGAACTGAGTTAGGACTGCAATCATTGTTAGGCATGATGAATTCTCGTAATGTAATTATGGTAAAAATATCGGTTCCACAGGGAATAATGCATCTGCACATATATGTCAATATGCAGAAATATTGCACGGATTATACATGCCCAACTCTCAATATCAATAAAAATTCATCAAATATCAGGTTTTTTAATATTTTTGGTGTGGCGCTTTATTGCTGTGTGGTTTTTGGGCGAGAATCAACGTTAAAGAGAAATTTATTGTCGTACACATTTGTGGTTGGAATAGAATTTTGTGTTTAACACCCACCAAGCGCCACTCAAAAGCCGGATTCAAGCGATGTCTGGCCACATAATTGTGCAAGGGGAAGAGCAATGGGTCTAAATCTTTCTTGGCTTTGCCCTTCTCTCTTTACGAAAGAGAGAAAATTTATTCGCTGCGCTCATATCATGTAGGGGCGGACCGCTGTGTCCGCCCTCTTTTCCTATGAATGTAAGACGGGCCGGCACAGAGACCGGCCCCTACAATAGATAAAACGATATTATTAACCCTCACCTGCCTTCGCTGAAGCTACGGCATGGTTGCCCCGCTGGCATTCGCTTCTATTTACCCTATAGGTAGTAGGTCTTTTGGCTATAGGTTTTATTGTTGATATATCCAGTTTTATTGATGTTAATCAGCAATTTGCAATTACACAGTCCTACAATTCCATCGACACACGAAAATTTGGAAGGTAATATAGTTGAATACATAACAAATTATTGCTTTCTGCAATAGCGCGAGAAGTTGTATATGCCAGCACTCTACATCCCTGATGAAGCATGGAACGATGCTAAAGAATTCTTTAACAACCCCAAAAATAAAAAGGCCGTTAAATTAAAAGATCCAATAAATCACCTTTCATTTATTTGCGTAGATGGGGAGATCTATGCAAAACAAACGAGGGAGTACTTAGGTAAAGGAGGATATGGCAAGGTACAGCTTGTGCAAACAATAGCAGGACAACAGTTCGCGGTTAAAATTGAAGGCCGAGGCCTTAAAAGTGAAGACGACGCAGAGCTAATGATCCTGAGTCTACTTGGGAAATTCCATGGACAAGCTCAGAGAAAATTAAAAAAGGAAAAAGATTTTTTAGGCAGAAAAACAAATAAAAAATTATACACTATTTTAGATTTAGAGCACGGAGAAGAACTAGCAAAATTCTTAAAGAAAAATGCTAATCCTGTAAATACCTATATCGACATAGCGGATTACTATGCTGGAACAGCCCCTGATCCTGCTCTTGAAAAAAAGAGCGACACACAAAGTTTACATATTGCTTTTATGTGCGCTCAAGCACTATCAGGTTTGCATGCTAACAGTGTTATCCATGGAGATGTTAAGCCCGAGAATTTCATGATAAATTTTATAGGCGACATGATTGCAGTGGCTGCAATAGACTTTGGGCTTTCGCTAAGGCTAAAGTCAGGCGCTACGTCAGCGTTCGTGGAAAGTAAAGTCCCACTTGGCACGCCGAAATATACCCCTCCGGAAATTTGTTTTCCTCAAGGAAAGAAAAATATGCCACCTAAACACATCGTAAAAGACAAAGATTCTGGGCTTGAATTTGATAATACAAAATCCAAAAGAGTTTTTTCATTTTCCACAGATGTATATTCTCTAGGAATAATATTTCGAGATGATTTGTCTCTTCCTAAGCATATTTACGAACCTATGATTAGTGCAAATCCTAAGGATAGGCCAAGCATGAACGAAGTGATTAAAGCTTTGGCCAACACACTTAAAGATAATCAAAATTTTGACCTTAGAAGTGAAAAACAAAAAGCGACTACCAAGACTACAACAACTACTACTACGACCACTATGCTTACAACGAGCAATAAACGGCGGGTAGTTGATGCTACTGGAGGCAATCCTGAGGACAATGATATGAGAGCCTCTAAAAAAATGAAAAAGTCACGCTAAGGATTACTAAATTCCGAGAATGCAGAAGAGCAGGGTCTTATAGAACGCTCATCCCCCAAACCGAATAAAAAAGCAATTTTAAGATCTTCATAACAGTGCATGCACATCTTACCTGCAAATATGGGGGTACAATAGAGTCCCAATATTATGCATTTTGTCTGTTATTGCTGGATTTAAATGATTACTAATGAAAAACTAATGCTTTGATTCGTTTAATGGGCATAAAGCGTGATTAGTAAAAAAATAGTAGCTAAATATGGCACTGTAATGGGCAAATGTATGAAGAAAAATGTACATTATAAAACGCTTATCCAGCGCAGAATTGAAAAGCTCTTGGCCTCGTCACGCAAGCCTAATCAAGATAAAAATGCTGCTACACCTACCCTTTCTTTTTTGATTGGGAAAAATATACGGTTTTTCAGAGTACAGAAAAAAGCACCTATACGGATAGGTAGCCAATTCTCTGCCGCACAATATCATTTGAAATAGAGTAAAGATATATTTTTATATGCGATTGTGTTTAAAGCTAAATTGCTTAGCAATTAAACCTTACCCCCATATTACCTAAATGATAGTTTTGTGCCTTTAGTTTCACTCTCCAGCTACTTGTTTCTGCATGGGTAGGATAAACAGTAGAACCAAAATCAAAATCAGTGCTTGCTAAATACAGCCATCGATAATCAGCAAATAAACTAAAGTATTTATTGAGATCGTAGCTAAAACCTAGCTTTAGTTGCCCCGCAAAAGTTGAAGTAATATCATGCGGATTTGCATTATAGTGGTTAATCCCTGCTTCAGGTGGACTTATTTGATTAGCACTTGCATTTGATATTTTTACAATTGCATTACCAATACCAAAGCCCAAATAGGGATTGACTGGGGAGCGCGTGTTATTGAAATTTAAAATGGCGTTCGCAAGAAACATAGTTCTTCTCATTGGATATGAAACTATAAAATCATGCTCAGGAAGTCTCTCTGTATTATTGATAAACTCTCCATTCACTGAACGCTTATTCATAGAGTATATTTCCAATTCTGCGCCAGGTTTTATCGCCCATTGCATCGAGGAATTTAAAGGGATCGCTTGTGCAAGATACCCAAGTTGCGCGCCTAAAAAAAATACATTTTTATTATTTAATTGACCAAAAGCATTGATGGATAAAGGCCCTCCTGCGGCTTCTGTAATAAAGGCTGTCGCATATTGACTTCCGTTAAAATGATTGGGTGCTCCACCACCTGCAAAAGCCCCTACATAGAATTTTCCAGCGCTGGGGATTGTTGGTGATTCTAGTGGCGTATAATTTGCAAAAGCTATGGGTGTTAAAGCAAATAAAAGAACTGATGAAGATATATGTAATTTCATTAAAACTCCATTTGATGTTTTGTTCCATAGCTCTGTAGGCTAAGCATGATTATACTATTTTGTATTGTTCCAGCAAGCTTTTTGGAACTATACAAAATAAATGCATCCTGGATATTTTAACGCTGCTTTTTGTTTCAAAGTAATAAGAATTTAATCCAAAAATTTTCTAAATGCTTGATAGGACAGAAATACCGAGCTGCAATCCTTAAAAATACGCGAGGGAATTTATTTCTTCTTGTTCGCAGCTCTTATAGCGACACTGTAAGCTTTATTTGCCCAATCACGCATTTCTTCGATATTGTCTAAGGTTTCTTCGGGGGCTTGAAAATAGCCTAGTTTAAAAATTTTACCTTGTTTTTGATATGAAAAGGCTTCAAGCCCCCTTTCTACAAAATCCGCTTCAGTAGCTTTGTCTGCTTTTAGATAAAGTGTACTATTTGCAATTAAAGCAAACATTAAACCATCAAGAAAAATACCATAACCTCCAAACATCTTTTTTGAATAAGCAGGGCCAATGGATTGCATAAGATCCACAACATAAATTACATATTCTTTTTCAGGATTTGAGCTTGCCATATCAGTCACCTAGCTTTTGATGGCTGTTCGAAATATTAAATTATCTTATAAATTCATAGCACCGTACAATATGAAGATTGCAGTCTTATCTCGTCTTTTGGCAAAATCACTTTATGTGGTGAGTTTATTAGCTGCAGTCTCTGCTATATGAGTGCAAATTGGAGATATCATGAGCATTATTTCAAATACCATCATTGCATTTAGTATGTCGATGGATGCTTTTGCTGCAGCTATAGGCAAAGGGATTAGCTTGCGTAAGCCTAGCGTGGGTTACGCAATGAGAACTGGACTGGTGTTTAGTACAGTCGAAATGCTTGCACTTATTATTGGCTGGTTAATTGGTCTTATGGCAAGTGGCTCCATTTCATCTATAGATCATTGGGTCGCATTTGCTATTTTATTAGCGATTGGCTCAAAAATGATTTATGAAGGGATTCATAATTCAGAAATTGAGCGTAAAGAAGCGCATAAACTAAGTTTCTTGATTCTAACAGCTATCGGCACCAGTATAGACTCTATGGCTGTAGGCGCCACACTTGCATTATTAGAGGCGAATATTCTGTTAATGACCAGCATCATTGGTGCTGCTACATTTTGTATGAGCACATTAGGCATTATGATGGGGCATTACCTTGGTACAAAAGCAGGCAAGGTTGCTGAAGTGCTGGGGGGCTTATGCTTAATTGCAATTGGTACCAAGATATTAGTTGAACATCTTGATTTTTTGACCTCGTAGATAAATATTTTTTAAGCGTAAGTACTTTGAAGTATTCACGCTTAAGCGTCATGCTCACCTTACTTTAGTCCCTTTCTTCTTGATAGGGATGGTGCCTCAAAATCAGATGCAGTTATATTAACAAGTGAAGATTTAAAAAATTGAAATAGCAGAAAAGAACGTTGCTGATAATCTTCCGAATGATTTTTTTTAGATAAATCTTTAAGTGCTGATTTCTCTGAGCTCCGCTGAGCGTGTTCTGAAAGACTTTTTAAGAGCTTAGAAAATTCTGATGAAGTATCATTTTTTATATGTATTTTCAACTCAGCAATAAAATCTTTTCTTTTTCTGTCATTCAATAATATATACATTTCAGTAATATTTGATATTGAAAAAGGTTTTTCTTTTAATTGTTGAATGGCAGCTTGTATGATTCGAGTTTGGAATTCTTGCTGTATTTCATCAGTAGTAGGATATAATGTCTGCATTAAATATCCCAGATAAATTTCTTTCTTTCCAATATCAGGACTGCCAAAATTATAAAATTTATCATAAAAATATTTGATTTTGGATGTTATATGAGTTGTATCTATTCCAATTTTTTCTGCGCGCTGCATCATTCTAGACAGCTCATTGATTTTATATTGCACATGAGCGCCTGTTTGCCAGCTGTTAGGATCTTCTAAGTTATTAAGTGCTTGTTGAATGGCGCTCCATTTTCCATCTAGCTGTTTGTTAAGAATAGCCGTATTCGTTTCTAAATATTTTGGATGTTTGTCAGGATTGAGAGTTGGATCATATACATGGGTAAGTATATAGTTTTTTAAACGGATGTAGCCAGACATTGGATGATTGATTGCTTTCCAAACCACTGTGTTTAAAAAATTTGTAAATCGTCTTCTGGATTTATGACTAAACAGCTCATCTAAGTTATCAAGTTCTTTAATATTTTTGTCATTTTGCCCAGCTAAAATCATTGCATGCGAAAGTAATGAGTAAGCCATAACACGTTTATAAATATAATCCCTAATTGCAGAATATTTAGGGATTGTTTTATCTGTATCCACATGTAATATTTTGATCGGTGGCGAGAAAGTTCCAAATTTTGTCACAAAATCAATTAACTGCACAATCACAACGTTATTGTTTTTTAAAACGCCAGGAAGTGTGTTGCTGTCCTTCAGAAAGTTTTTTTTCAGATCTCTTAATGCCTGCTTATTTTTTATCTCAGGCGCAATTTCCCTGATCATTTTGCTAAAGTGAACATGTGCATTCTCTAAATTAGATTGCATTTCTTCTTTATGCTTTTCCAGTAAAAACGGTGGTTCAAAGGCAGACACTTCAACCATATAGGGGAATTTAACAAGCATTTGCAATGATATGGAGCCCCCCAAACTTTGCCCAACACACTTAATACGTGCTGCCAACCAAAGCTTCTCATAATTCACGTCACCTTGTTTGTTTCTAAAATCATCCAAATGGTTCTCAAGGAGTTTTTTTAAATTATTCTTAAATTGGGCTTTAAACAGTTTCTCAAATCGTTCTTCGGATGATTCAACAAAATTTTCACCAATACTATTACCAGAAATAGTATCGGCATGTATGGTAATAGCTGCACCTGAGGAAGTTGGTAATGGGTTTGTTCCCATAAATACAATATGATCTTGAGTATATCCTACTACAGACTGTACTGGCCGCAGATATAATGCATGATAAGGCCCCCCTATTCCAGGATTCATGTTAAGGCGCTCTACTTGAGTCTCTTGTTGATGATATTGGCCATTAGCACCTTTAATGGGAATATTAAATGGGTGCCCATCGTTGGGTTCAGAAAATGGTAAATAGCACATGGCACCAGAAATCATTAATTCGATTCGCTGCCTTCGGTCTTCCGTATTTTTTTGTCCTTTTAAAACAAGCAAATTATTTATTTTTTGAAATATTTGTTGAGCATTTAATGCGGGTGGCCCCTCTATACTGATATGAATTGTTTTTCGTACCACTTTTGTAAATCCTAATATTTTTAGGATGTACTCACAATTAGCTTGATCTGACAATTTATCAAGTAGCTGAGAACTTTCGATTTTTGTCCCTTCCAATAATTTAAGTGCTACAAAATAATCATCTAATATCCTCTGCAATCCCATTTGAAATGCTTGCATTGTCACATCTTTATAGCCACGATGTGTATGATCAGTGGCAATGCCTTTGGCAATTTTAAGTGCAGATAAACGAGAACTGTTCAACCCCTTAAAACCTGTTTTATGCCCCCCAGCTCCCATTAACATCTCAAGTGCTGACATGACTGTTTTATTAATTGCTTCAATATCTTGCGATTCTTTATCGTTAGGCATAGTTCTTCACCTTTTGATAATGCTTACTTTATGTAGATTCTAATTGATTTTAGGTAACGTATAAAAAAATTAATGTAGATAGCATAATTGTAGGCGTTCTATTAATTTATTGAAAAATATTGAAGTATATGCACGAAAATAATGCTTGCAATATTCAATAGCTAAGGTAGTATCCTAACCCTCAATTGGAAAGCTATTTTAAAAGGCAAATCTTTTTATGGCACAGCTAGATTTTAGTTCTTCTTCATTCGCTCAAGAAATACAAGAAAATATTCAAAACGTGGTTAAACATTTTCATTTTGAAAAACTTGAGGAGTTTGATGTAATCGTACATTTGCTCACGGAAATTTGTGAGCACAAAAAAATCATAACATCCATGCCTGCAATAAATAATAAATTGCATGACGACATCAAAAGAATAGAAGATATGCTAAATGACTATGATCTGTATATCTCTCTTCAATATATAAAAAATTATCCTGTAAAATTTATAGGAACTGATTTTGATACAGATGATATGACAGCAAAAGAAGAAAAGATATCTATTTTATTGTCTAATTTAGACAAAATAACAGATACAGATATTGAGAAAGCTTTTCAAGATCTTATCCTCACAGAAATTGCAGACCAAGCAAATTACTTGGGCAAAATAGGTTTAGAGAGCAAAAATGCTCGTATTCAAGAAAGAGCGATAATAACGGAAAATGCTGACGCTACGCGTGAAACACTCAGAAATGCATTACCACCTGCGCCTGGCTCAGAGCGTTGCACTCTTACAGAAAAGTTTGCAGAAATACTGGGAGGCACGCTTCGCTATCAAGAAGTGATTGAAAAATTATCCGAAACATCAGGACTTATAAATTGCGCTGATATTCAAGGAAAAATTGATGGTAATTATATAGATGCATATGGTTTAAAATGGTCTTTTACGCTTCATCATCAAGATGGCTCAAAAAACAATCTTGTGGTTCTGATCTCTAATGATCAGAGCATTGCACCAGATAATGAAAATCCTCATCATATAATAACTGCCGAACAAGCAACATGTACTTCTCTTTATGCAAATTTTAATTATGCTTGTGGTCCACATGCTATTAGCACATCTAGCGTTTGTGACTTATTGCATACAATCATTCGCCAGCGCGCAGATGTCGCATTTGCTTATGCTTATGCCATAGCTTGTGATAAAACAGAAATTTTCAATTCATTGCTTTCTGATTTTTTTGAACAAGCTTTATCAAGAGAAAAAATGATTGAAAAGATCAACACCAACACAGGAGCGCGTCTATTAGCCATCCCTTTTGAACAATTATTTCAGCGTATATTGAACGATGTTTCTTTAGATTTGGAAAATATAGCTCAGTCACAAAGCTTGTTGTTTAATTTTCCACGACGAAACTCACAAGAGTCTAGTTTGAGTTCGTCATTTGATCTTGAAAATAGCCCTGATCTTTCATCAATCGAACCGCTTGTAGATGATAGTGATGAGGAGTCCTTAGATAATAATGCACCTCAAAATCTTTCTATGCCTGTTTATACAAGAGAAAACCCAAGAAGAAGTACTCGAGCACGGCGTGCTCCGAATCGCTATCAATAAATTTCTCTGCAAAATCATTTGCTAAAGCGAATAAAAAAATGCCTCTACTGATGTAGAGGCATTATGCGAATCATGCCTGGGGAGTACTAGATATATACTGGTTTAATGAGATTATAATGAATTCTTTCGTCTCTTTAATATCCAGCCTAGAATAAAACCAATTATCAATGCAATGCTACAAAACATCAGAAGTCTTTCTTGCGCTTCATTTAAAATAGCATTATCAAAGAGATTAGCTGAAAAATGTAAACTTGTAATTTTCCATTGGCTATCTTGCTTTATTAAACTTGTGGTCCATCTACCATCAATATGCATAGATTTGCCATTAATAAATACCAAATCATTTGTAATCTGACCATAAGCAATGGCTGTATTATTAGGGTATACTTTCGCCTCTTCTGTTTCTTTGGCTGTTGTTTTTATGATTTTTAATACTGGATTATCACCTGTTAACATTTTTTCCATACATTTTTTAATGGCAGGAATGCCTGTTGCGTACTCGCCATCATAGAAGGTAACAACAGCATCTTTAGCGAGATATTGATCAAAATTATTAAGTGCGCCATCATTTAAATCTTTTACTATTTGAGTCAACATGATTTTCATTTGACGACGATCATCTGCATATTCATTTGCAAAGCTCATTGAAGAAAATAACAAGTTAATCAGCAAAACTAAAGAAACATAAGTTTTCATGCAGTAATCACTTTTGGTGGTAATTAAGAAATTTATACGAATGGTCTTTAATATCCACTTTGTAATGTAGTAATGCAACTATCTATTTTTACATGAAATAGTTAAAGATATTTAATGATTATACGCATTCATAAGCCGTTAAAGCTTAAAGCTTAAAGCAACCCAATAATACACCAGCTATTCCCAAGATAAGAACAACACAAAGAGGCTTTTTTGAGGCAGCTTCTAGTGTCAATTTCTAGTGTCAATAACGTCTATGCCAATAGCTGTGGTATTGAGAATAATGATCTGGCCCTCTATATTGGTAATAATATCTAAAAGGATCTCTAGGAGCGCTATAATCATACCTATAATAATATGAATTATAAGGAGAGACAGCAGATCGATATTCATAATTCTGGTATCTATTATTGTAATATGGATGAACATACCTTCTTTCAGTCACAATATAACTTGAAACAGGTTGATAGTAATCAACACTAGAAGTTCTATAATAATTGTTTTTTGTGCTGAGTGTCTCACACCCACTTATCATCACGGCCACACCTAATACAAAAAATAGTTTTGGAATTTTCATATCAGTTACCACCTTAGATAAACCTGTTTTATCGTTTTTTAAGTTCGACAACTACAGCTGAATAAAAGTTCCAGTACTCTACCTGATTGTAGCGGCAAAGGTAAATGTCCGGTCTTGGGCAAAGTTAAAATGTCCTGTAATAATAATCACTTAAAGCAAGGAAGCTTGAAGAGTGATAATACAGGGGTGTATATGAATACAGCGGACATTTT
>JBFWLB010000059.1:0-15345 GCA_050252335.1 Candidatus Berkiella sp.
TTACATCATTTGTGGTGATTGGAATATTGCGCATAAAGAGATAGATCTTAAAAATTGGAAAACAAATCAAAAAAATTCAGGTTTTCTGCCTGAAGAGCGCGCATGGTTGGATAAATTATTTGATAAAGTAGGTTTTGTTGATGCTTTTCGCGTGGTCAATCTTGAGCCAGATAATTATACGTGGTGGTCTAATAGAAGCCGTGTTGCCTTTGAGAATAATGTAGGATGGAGAATTGATTATCAAATTGTAACACCAGAGATTGCAAGAAAAGTAAAATCCGCTTCAATCTATAAGGCAGAGCGCTTTTCTGATCATGCACCATTGATTATGGATTATGATTTGAGCATTTAGAAGCTGTCTTAAAAATAGACAGCTTCTAGGATTATTTAAGCCGCTCTCCAGTGATGAGGCGCGGTTTGTGGTAGTTTCTAGAGGTTTAACACTCTTTTTTGCTTGAAAATAAGCTCTTGAATACCTTTTTGTGCCAATTCAAGCATGCCATTTAAATCTTGGTGTTTAAAAGGATGTCCTTCCGCAGTGCCTTGTAGCTCAATAAAGTCACCCTTTTCTGTCATAACGACATTCATATCGGTTTCTGCATTAGAGTCTTCTTGATAATCTAGATCAAGCACAGGAAAACCTTTATAAACACCAACAGACACAGAAGCAATTAAAAACTTTAGGGGGAGTTCTTTGATCATTTGACGTGTTTGCATCCAGCGTAATGCTTCTACCAAAGCAACACATGCGCCTGTAATGCTAGCTGTGCGTGTGCCACCGTCTGCTTGTAAGACATCACAGTCAATGGTAATCGTGTTCTCGCCTAAGCCCTTCATGTTGACGCAAGCACGTAGTGCTCTACCAATCAAGCGTTGGATTTCTTGTGAGCGACCGTGTGGTTTACCAACCTGTGATTCACGCATCATTCGATCATTGGTTGAACGAGGCAGCATGGCATATTCAGCGGTAATCCACCCTTGTCCGGTACCTTTTAAGAATCTGGGTACACCACTCATAACAGAGGCATTACAGACGACTTTGGTATCGCCATAAGAAACAAGCACCGATCCTTCTGGATGTTTGATAAAATTTCTAACAAATGAGATTTCACGCATTTCATCATTTTTTCGGGCACTGGGACGCATATTTTTGCCTACCTTAAACCGTAATTACTGCATCTTCAAAAAGGCGCATTATAACGTTGTTTTTGACTAAATAGCGAACTTAGTGCTGCTGCAAATAGGGACACCATATGATGTGTGGTGTTGTTGGCTTGTCTGACCTACGTGCAATATCTTTGCGTGGAGTTAGATTTCAGGCTACCATATGAGATCTAGCTTTTATTATTTGTCGACTAACTTGTTTTGGAATGGCTTTATGTTACAAAGTATGACGGCATTTGCAAGTGCTACCAAGCGTGCGGATTGGGGTAGTGCGACTTGGGAAGTGCGTTCAGTAAACCATCGTTATCTCGATGTGCATTTTCGCTTGCCTGAAGGGCTGCATGAAGCTGAGTTTAGTTGGCGTAAGACCATTAATCAATGGATTCAGCGTGGAAAAGTGGATTGTCAGCTTACATTTGTGCCAGGCGAAAATTTTGTGCCTGCACTTTATGTCAACAAGGAACTCACAAGCCAGCTTATTGACTGTATCGATCAGGTACAAAGCCAAAATACAGCTATTTCCTCGAAGATATCCGCACTTTCTTTATTAAAGTGGCCAGGCGTTATTACCATACCTCCACAAGATCTCTCAAAATTAACCACTGAATTTACAGCCTTGTTAGAAAAAGCTTTAGATGATTTTGTCATGATGCGTCAACGGGAAGGGGCTGAGATTGCTAACACGCTAACAGGTAAGTTAAATGACATCTTGTTTATTGTAGATAAAGCAAGAAACAATGTGGCGCTTTCATTTGAGAAGCAAAAGCAAAAGTTAATGAGTCGGCTTGAGGCACTGGGTTCTTTCGAAAAAGATAGAGTTGCTCAAGAAATGGTGATTTTTGCCAGCAAGTGGGATGTTGCAGAAGAACTAGATAGATTACAATGCCATTATGAAGAAGTAAAAAACTGTTTGGCAGCAAAAGAGCCGACGGGCAGACGCTTAGATTTTTTAATGCAAGAAATGAACCGTGAAGCCAATACATTGGCATCAAAATCTCAAGACGCCACATTAAGTAAGTTAGCAGTAGATTTAAAAGTAATAATTGAGCAGATGCGCGAGCAGGTACAGAATGTGGAGTAAGATATGAAGCTAGGTGAGTTATATATTATTTCTGCCCCTTCCGGTGCAGGTAAGACAACGCTTGTGAATGCTTTGCTGGCAAGCCTTGATAACATACAGATTTCTGTTTCATATACGACTCGTCCACCGCGTGCAAAAGAAGTGAATCACAGAGACTATGTGTTTTTAGATGAGGCAACATTTGAGCAGTATCGGCAGGAAAATAGATTTTTAGAAAGTGCAAAAGTATTTAAGTATTCATATGGCACTTCCAAAGATTGGGTCGAAGAAAAGCTTAGAGCGGGCATAGATGTTGTATTGGAGATTGATTGGCAAGGTGCACGTATCGTCAAATCCATTACAGATTGTGTGAGCATCTTTTTGCTTCCGCCATCAAAACAAGACTTAAAAAAACGTTTAGAGTTGCGAAATCAAGATAAAAAAGAAGTCATTGAATATCGCATGGAGCAGGCAAATGAGGAGATCTCTCATTATGCTGAATATGACTATGTTGTTGTGAATGATGACTTTGAGAAAGCAGCGCAAGAGTTAATTGCAATTATAAGAGCGCGACGTTTGGTTACTGCTCGACAAAAGTTGCAGTATCAAGATTTAATATCAGAATTATTGGCGTAATTTTTAGTGTTGAGGAGTTTTAGATAGATGGCACGTATAACAGTAGAAGATTGTTTGGATAATGTTGATAATCGTTTTGAATTGGTTATCGTTGCAACTAAAAGAGCGAGACAACTCTCTTTGACAGGTGTTGAGCCAACCCTTCCTTGGGAAAATGATAAAGCAACCGTTGTTGCTTTAAGGGAAATTGCCTCTGGCAATATTACAAGTGCATTCTTGGATGAGGATGATCATTAAGGAACTTTGTGTTTGCCTTTACAGACTTACGAGATCTACTGGCAGTATACCTTACTGATGAAGAAGTAGAAAAAATTACCAAGGCCTACATTACAGCTGATAAAGCACATGAAGGCCAGAAAAGGTACACTGGCGAACCTTATATTACGCACCCTATTGAGGTAGCAAGGATATTAGGACAGCTTAAAATGGATGCAGAGTGCATCTGTGCTGCTATTTTGCATGACGTCATTGAAGACACGCGCGTAGATAAAAAAACAATAGCCGCGAACTTCGGTGAGAAAGTAGCAGAGTTAGTAGATGGCGTGAGTAAATTGACGCAAATCTCTTGTGAAACAAGAGAGCTGCAACAAGCCGAAAATTTTCGAAAAATGATGATGGCTATGGCGCAGGATATCCGAGTCATCATTATCAAACTAGCGGATAGATTACATAATATGCGCACCCTAGGCGCATTACCTTATCCTAAAAAACGTCGTATTGCTCAAGAAACCTTAGAAATTTATGCACCTATTGCACATCGATTGGGCATGAATAATATGCGTATCGAGTTTGAAGATCTGGGGTTTGCTGCGCTTTATCCGATTCGTTATCGTGTACTAAAAGAGTCAGTGCGTAAAGCGCGTGGTAATCGTCATGCCCTGATCCATAAGATTGAACAAAAGCTTATTAAGCAGTTAGAAGACCTTGGTATGACTGATTGCAAAGTATGGGGGCGAGAGAAACATCTATATAGCCTCTATCAAAAAATGCAAGCAAAGCGTTTAAGCTTTACAGAAGTTATGGATGTTTATGCCTTTAGAATTATTGTTAAGAGAAAAGAAGACTGTTATACCGCTTTAGGCTGTGTGCACAGTTTGTATCGTCCCATTACGAAACGTTTCAAAGACTATATTGCTGTTCCCAAACCCAATGGGTATCAATCATTGCATACTTCCTTAATTGGGCCCCATGGCGTTCCCATAGAAGCACAAATTCGCACTTTTGAAATGGAGCAAGTTGCTGAGCATGGCATTGCTTCACATTGGCTCTATAAGTCCGGCGAACAAAATGATGCAATCTCCAAGCACTTTAATACCAACCAATGGTTAAAAGGTTTGATAGATATACAAAAGCATACAGGCAATCCCTTAGAATTTATTGAAAATGTAAAAATTGATCTCTATCCGAATGAGGTTTATGTCTTTACACCGAAGGGTAGTATCTTCTCATTACCACAAGGCGCCACGTCCGTAGATTTTGCTTATTTAATTCACACAGATATTGGTAATACCTGTGTTGCTTGTAAAATTAATCGTCGTTTGGCACCTTTGAGCACACGCTTGAAAAATGGTCAAATGGTAGAAATCATTAATGCAGAAGGGGCTTATCCCAACCCTGCATGGCTGAGTTTTGTCGTTACAGGTAAAGCAAAAAGTAATATTCGCCATTGGCTAAAGAATCAGCAGAGAACAGAATCTGTGCAATTAGGGCGCAGACTTATTAATGGCATATTGGCTGAAACAGGTTTGAATATCAGTGCATTTGAGCAAGAAGAGTTGGATGCTATTTTGCAAAAACTCAGCGCAACAAGCTTAGATAATGTGTTAGAAGAAGTGGGGCTTGGTAAACGTATGGCGGCTTTGGTCGCACAAGTCTTTTTGGATGCGCAGCATGATTCAACACCTATGCATGATAAAGCCAAAGAATGTTTGGTGATTCAAGGCACAGAAGGTTTAGTTGTCACCTATGCCGGCTGCTGTTACCCTATTCCTGGTGATTTAATTATGGGATATTTGAAGCCAGGGCAAGGCATTGTTATACACACTGAAAATTGCTCAAAGATTAAAAAATACAAAAGCAAGCCCAATCATTGCATCAATGTGAAATGGGAGCGAGAAATTAAAGGCGAGTTTCAAGTACCAATTATCGTAGATGTCATTAATGATAGAGGTGTTTTGGCTCAACTTGCGAATGCTATCAGTGAAGCAAATGCAAATATCTTAAATGTAAATGTTGATCAAAGGGATACACGTGTGAATACAGTCCGATTTGTCGTCTCTGTGCGTGATAGACCACATTTAGCACGCATTATGAGGAGATTAAGAGCTGTCGGTGAAGTGACAAGGATCAAGCGTGGAAAATAATGAACAATACCCTCCAAAGAGATGTGGTGCCATCTTATGTATGGTTTGACTCTGTTCTAACCCTTAAGGGCGTTGGTGAATCAATCTCTGAAAAATTAGCCAAACTCGATATTGTCACTTTAGGTGATGTTCTGTTGCATTTCCCTTATCGATATCAAGATCGCACGCGCTTAGTACCCATTAGAGATACATTACTTGAAAGCGAAGCCTTGATCCAAGGTACTATTATCGGTTACCAAGAAGTGACCAATAGACGCAAGCAATTGATTGTTACCTTAGAAGATGGTTCTGGGATTATACGGCTTGTGTTCTTTCATTATTATGCAAATATGCTTAAGTCTTTCAAACCAGGCGCTTTATTGCGCTGTTTTGGTGAAGTAAAGCTTTTTCAAAAAGGCAAAACAATGGTTCATCCAGAATATCAACTGGTAACAGAAGATAGCTTGGTTGATAGCCATTTATGTCCCGTTTATGCCAGTGTATCAGGTATTTCTCAAAATTGGTGGCGAAAAATTATCCGATCATTGTTAACTTATCGTAGCCATTTGCTGGTACCCGATCCTATTTGGGAAAAAATAATTGATGAACGTTTTGGGATTGATTTTCTTGCAGCGCTTGAGAAAATTCATCTTCCTACACCTGATTGTGACAAGCTTTTGTTGCTTGAAAGAAAAGATAATGCTTATCAGCGGCTTATTTTTGAAGAGTTATTAGCGCATCGTACGAGCCTTGCACGTGTGAGAGAAATAAATTACCAACATTGTGCTACGCCACTGCTTATTAAACAAGAAAAAATAGATGCATTGAAAGCACAATTGCCCTTCACGCTAACATCTGGACAAGAACAAGCTTTTGCGGAGATACAAAGAGATCTCGCCAAAGATAAGCCGATGTTGCGATTATTACAAGGTGATGTGGGCTCAGGTAAAACAGTGATTGCTTTACTATCTGCCAGTATTGCAATAGAAAATAATAAACAAGTTGCCATTATGGCACCTACCGAAGTATTGGCAGGACAATTGTTTCAGCAGTTTCAGCATTATTTTTCAGCATCTGAGGTTAAAGTTGCCTTATTAGTGGGTAGTTTAAAGGAAAAACAAAAAAATCAGCTCTGTGATGAAATAAAAGAACATCATGTTCATATTATTGTTGGTACACATGCGTTGTTTCAAGATCGTATTCACTTTGCGGATTTAGGTTTAGTAGTAATTGATGAGCAGCATCGTTTTGGTGTGCATCAGCGCTTAAGTTTGAATCAGAAAGGTGGGCAAAAAACAGCAATGACTGTGCCACATCAGTTGATTATGACGGCCACACCAATTCCTCGTACACTTTGCATGAGCTATTACACACACCTGGATACCTCTCAGATATTGACCTTACCCCAAGGACGTAAATCAATACAAACAGTAGCTGTTTCTAATCAAAAAAGAGACGATATTATTGTTCGTATACAAAGACATTGTGAACAGAATGAACAAGTGTATTGGGTCTGTGCCTTAGTGGATGAGTCAGAGCATTTAGAAGCACAAGCTGCCAATGATACCTATTTGGCATTAAAACAGCGATTGCCAAATTTATCCATTGGATTGGTGCATGGCAAATTGAAAGCCAATGAAAAAGAAGCCATTATGAATGCTTTTTATGCGGGTGAAATTCATTTGCTGGTAGCTACAACAGTGATTGAAGTGGGGGTAAATGTCCCTAATGCAACCCTTATGGTGATTGAAAATGCAGAACGTTTTGGACTATCTCAACTGCATCAGCTCAGAGGACGGGTTGGGCGAGGCGCACAACAAAGTTACTGTGTGTTACTCTATCAAACACCTTTATCACATTTTGCAAAAGAAAGATTAATGACCATGCGTAGCACAACCGATGGTTTTGAAATTGCAGAAAAAGATCTCCAATTGCGAGGGCCTGGAGAAGTGCTTGGTACACGTCAATCTGGCTTACAACAATTAAAAGTTGCACATTTTGCAAGAGATTTTGCGCAGATCCCCAAGGTGAACCAATTTTTGTCGGAGCACCCATTGGGTGTTGCTTCGCAGCAATTATTGATGGAGCGGTGGTTTAAGAGGAAAACAGAATACGCAAAAGTATAAAACAAGGATGAATATGACTGATAGAAAAATAGCGCTGATCGGTGCTCAAATGGGGTGGGGGGCACAAAAACATGAGACAGAATGGGGTGCGGCGCACTTACAAGCACAAAAATTAGAGCATGCATTGCAAGTGCAAGGCTTAGATATACAGTCGTTTAGCCAGATTAAAGTGCAGCAGCCATATATAGCAAATCAGCCAACCTTAGATAAAAAAGCTAAACTTAACAATATTATTGATTTTAATGAGCGTTTGGCATCTCGTCTTGCGCAGACAATTGCTGCTGATATTTTTCCTGTTGTAATTGGCGGTGATCATTCTATTGCCATGGGTACATGGAGTGGTGTGGTTGATGCTTTGGATGCATATGAGGATTTTGCTTTGATTTGGGTGGATGCACATTTGGATGCACACACACCTGAGACCTCTCTTTCTCATGCGATTCATGGTATGCCAGTTGCACATTTACTTGGATTGGGTGAGCGAAAATTGGCTGAACTTTTAGATAGACGCCCTAAAATTAAACCTGAGAATTTTATTTATTTGGGTATTAGAAGTTTTGAACAAGCTGAAATAGATCTTATTCGCTCTTTAGGGATACGCGTCTATGATATAAAAGAAATAAATGCCAAGGGATTTAAAGCGATCTTTAAAGAAGTTGTCGAAAGTCTATCAAGGCAAGTCTCGCATTTTGGTCTGACGATTGATTTGGATGCTTTTGATCCAAGCGATGCGCCTGGCGTTGGCAGCCCAGAAGAAAATGGGTTATTCAAAAAAGATGTGTTGCCGGCTCTAAGAAGCTTGGCAAAAAATCCTCAATTAGCGGCTGTAGAAATAGCAGAATTTAATCCTACATTGGATGTGCAGAATAAAACACAGCAGCTTATAAATGAAATTCTCATAGAAATTTTTAAATAAAAACGATAGGTGAAAGTATGGATACAAAAGCATTTATTGAACTAGAAAAAAAAGTGGGTGCACATAATTATGCACCACTGCCCGTTGTGCTTGAGCGTGGCAAGGGTGTTTGGCTATGGGATATTGAAGGTAAGAAATATCTTGATCTCATGTCAGCTTATTCCGCTGTGAGTTTTGGTCATTGTCATCCTCGAATTGTTACGGCAATGACAGAGCAAATCAATAGTTTGTGTGTGACTTCACGCGCCTTTCATAATAATAGGTTGATGCCATTTTTAGAAAAATTATGTAATGTTGCGCATTTAGATATGGCACTGCCCATGAACTCTGGAGCTGAGGCTGTTGAAACGGCCATCAAAGCAGCACGCAAATGGGGTTATGAGAAAAAGGGCATTCCTGATAACAAAGCTGAAATTATTGTCGCAGAACAAAATTTTCATGGTAGAACCACAACCATTACAGGCTTTTCTTCAGAACCTTCATATAAAAAGCATTTTGGCCCTTTTACACCGGGCTTTGTGAAAATTCCTTTTGCCGATATGACTGCGTTGCGAAAAGCAATTACGGCCAATACTTGTGCTGTCATATTTGAACCGATTCAAGGAGAATCCGGCATTCATTTAGGGCAGCAAGGTTGGCTGACAGAATGTAGAAAGATTTGTGATGAAAACAATGTGTTGATGATTTTAGATGAGATCCAGTCTGGTTTAGGACGAACAGGCAAGATGTTTGCTTTTGAGCATGAAACGGTGCAGCCAGATGGTGTGATTGTTGGTAAGGCATTAGGTGGTGGAGTATTGGCGGTATCTGCTTTTGTGGCAAAACGTTCTGTGATGGAAGTATATACGCCAGGTATACATGGTTCCACCTTTGGAGGGAATGCACTTGCGGCAAGAGTGGGTTTAGAAGCGCTGAATATTTTAGAAGAGGAGCATCTTGTCGAGAGAAGTCGTGATTTGGGTGAAATATTGATGACGGCGCTTAAAAAAATCAAAAGCCCTTTGATTCATGATATTCGTGGTAAAGGCTTATGGGTGGGGGTAGAGATAGCTACGAAAATTCCAGCTTCCAAAGTTTGCTATGAATTAATGAAAAAAGGGGTATTAACCAAAGAAGCGCATGATACTGTGATACGTTTTGCTCCGCCATTGATTATTGAAAAAGCGGATATTTTATGGGGCATAGAGCAGTTTGAAGCTACCTTGGCTGCTTTAAGCAATCATTAAGTAATCATTCTGATTTTGTGCAAAGCACATAAACGTGTACACTATGGGCTGGTTTTGAGCGCCATTATTGTGGGGACTAACTTTGAATTTGACACTATTATTCGCTTATTGTTTGTTAGCAATTGGGCAAGCAGCAATAGGTGTCAATGTTGTTGCAGGTAAGTATCTCATTGATGATGGTGTGCCCATACACGTCTATCTTTGTGGCCGCTTCATGGCTAGCACTGTTCTCATGATGATTTTAATGTGTCTATTAAAAGAGTCTCTCCTTGTTAAAAAGCATAGCTTTAGCACCTTATCTAAGAAAGATTGGTTTTTCTTGAGCATGCAAGCTTTAACTGGAGGCTTTTTATTTAATGTTTTGTTTTATTGGGGCATTCAATATACCACTGCTATTTCAGCGGGCATTATCAGTAGCGCTTTGCCAGCCATTATGGCGCTGTGTGCTTTTTTCTTTCTGGGAGAAAAGCTGAATAAAGCGAAATATTTAGGCATTATGTTGGCAATGGTAGGTATTCTGGTTATTAATCTCGATAATGCCAAAGATCCTGTTCATATCACTGGCAGCTTTTTGGGTGATTTTGTGATTTTAATTTCGATGGTGCCAGAAGCGCTGTATTCAATTTTCAATAAGTTCACGAATCAGAAAGTAACCCCCTTAGGTGGTGCTACAGTTGTTAATTTTATGATTTTCCTTATGTTGCTTCCTCTTGGTGCTTATGAATTTATGAGTAACGATTTAAGTGGTATTGTTCTGAGTAGCTGGATTTTACTATTATTAACAGGTTTTGCGAGCATGTTTTTCTTTTGGTTTTGGTCGCGCGGGTTGTTGCATGTACCCGCAAGCTCTGCAGCCATTTTTACCAGTGTCTTACCTGTTTCTACCACCTTGATGGCATGGGCGTTCTTGCACGAAAAGTTTGGTTTGTATGATGGTATAGGAATGTGTTTGGTATTATTTTCTATAGCGATTGGTACAGGCTGGCTGTCAGGTTTATTGAATAAGAAAAATAATCGAGTGATATCTTAAGATGCATGTTTTAGAACATTATTGGCAGTTAATGCGCTTTCATCGACCAATAGGTACTTTACTATTATTGTGGCCCACCTTAAGTGCTTTATGGCTTGCCAATAATGGTACTCCTTCTTTTAAGCTCATTATTATTTTTTGCTTGGGTGTGATTATTACGCGCGCAGCTGGGTGTATCGTCAATGACATTGCGGATAGAAATTTTGATGGCCATGTGAAACGCACTCAAGATAGACCTTTAGCGCGCCGTATTATCTCTGTGAGATCCGCGTTGCTACTAGCAAGCAGTCTTTGCTTGATTGCTTTTTTCTTGGTCTGTCTTACCAATGTGAATACAGTATTATTATCGATAGTGGCTGTTGCTTTATTGGTCGTCTATCCATTTATGAAGCGTATTACGCATTGGCCACAAGTGGTATTAGGCGCTGCTTTTTCATGGGCAATTCCTATGGCGTACATGGCTAGCATAAATGAATGTAACAGTATTTGTTGGCTATTATTTGGTGCAACTGTCATATGGGCTGTGGCTTATGATACTTTGTATGCAATGGTTGATAGAGAGGATGATCTTAAGATTGGCATAAAATCAACGGCAGTGTTATGTGCGCCGTATGACAGATTGCTTGTCTTTGTGTGTCATGGTCTTGTACTTGGCTTGTATTGTGTAATTGGTGTGCAGCTAAAATTAAGCGCCTATTTCTTTGTGGCTGTCTTTATTGGATTATTGATGGTCATTTATCAACAATGGCTCATTCGCGATGGATTGCCTCAGCATTACTTTAAAGCCTTCCTTAATAATAATTGGTTTGGCTTATTATTATTTGTTGGCATCCTCCTAGGCATTCGCCTCTAGAATCAATATATAGGACATCCACAATAAGTTGATTTACCCAAAATCTTTGCGCTAGAATTTTCTTCAGTCAATGGCAATTCATTTAAGTTATGACCTTAGCTCGTTCAGAACAAATAGACTTAAGCGCAACGCCTTATTATCACGTTATGAATCGTTGTGTGCGTCGCAGTTTTCTCTGTGGCTTTGATGAGTCAATTCAAAAAGACTATTCTCATCGAAAGGCTTGGATTGTTGATAGGTTGAAATATCTAGCGGATATCTTTGCCATCAAAATATGTGCTTATGCCATCATGAGTAATCACTATCATGTTGTTCTATTTGTTGATGATAAAGCAGTACAAGATTGGTCAGAAGAAGAAATTGTGCATCGTTGGTCAAAAATTTTTTCTAAAGATGCTAAAGAAAATAAGCATTTGAAGCAAAAAATTCAACTTTGGAAAGAACGCTTAACAAGCATTAGCTGGTTTATGCGTTGTTTAAATGAGCGTATTGCTCGAGATGTAAACGAAGAAGATGATACTGCAGGACGATTCTGGGAAGGTCGCTTTAAATCGCAAGCGCTTCTTGATGAGGCGGCTTTGTTAAGTGCAATGGTTTATGTCGATTTAAACCCAGTGAGGGCAGGGGCAGCCAACACACCCGAAGAATCAGAATTTACCTCTATTCATGAGCGTATTCAGCATATTGCTACACAATTAAGAATCAATAAAGCAAAATCGATTAAACAACAAAAGCGTGAAAGGGCAGATGTATATAATAGTCTTACCCAACCAAAATCCTTAGTCCCTTTTGCACTTGTTTCAAAACATCACACTCATTCCATCAATTTTGAACTTGTGGATTACTTAGATCTTGTAGATCAGACGGGTAGAATCATTCGAGATGATAAAGCATCTGGTTCTATTCCTGAGCATCTTGCTCCAATTTTAACTAGGTTACACATTCAATCTAAAAACTGGGTTTCATTGGTTAAGCATTTAGGTAAAAGCTTCTCTTATGCAATAGGGAGCGAGATATTGTTGCTGAACTTTAGGAAAGAGAATAAACGAGGTTTAAAAGGTATGAGTCAAGCTCAGAAAAGTTATTCCCGTCAAATTGCTTAATTAAATATTATTTCGCATTTTCCTTCATTGTTATCAAAGAATTTCAATCATTTCATAAAAAAGTCGATGACTGCCCTATCATTCCTTATTTTTGTAGCTGCGCTTCAGTATTTGAATTTAAAGACGGATACTCTATAAGGCGGATATAGACTATTTGGATTTAAAATTAAATATGGATGTCCTATATATTCATTTTACTCTATTGATAACAGGGTGTTACACTGATTTTTTTATGGGAGTAGATGTATGCGCGCTTTGTCTTCGCAAGAAATAATGGCCATTTCCGGTGGCACAAATTGTTTGGATGTTGCCACCTTTCAAAAGATACAAGATAAAGCTATCCAAGATGCGATGGTTTTTTCTATGATAACCGTACCTGTTGCGATGGCAATCACTTTGGGGCTGTCTGCCAGTATTGTAGTTACCGCCGCTGTAGGAGTCGTTTTAGCGCCCTATGCTACAGTTTTTGGTTATTTTCATTCAAATGCATGGCATATCATTGGTTCATAATAAAAATAATAATAGGGGCGATTGAGCATGAGATTTGGTGTAGAAGTTCATGTGCTTGAATTAATGGTAAGTGCTGGTTTAGGAATGTTGTTATCTCAATATTTGCAAGGTAGTCACGATTCTCAGACAGACACGGCCATACATGGTATGGCCGCAGCAGGTACTTATCTTGTATGTAAAATGGGTTACAGCTTAGCCAGCAGTGCAAGGCAATATGTGGTGGGCGATGTAAATACAGATGAGTTTAAAATCGAAAATACTCAGAAAAAGAAAATGTAGTATATTTTATGTATTTTGATACGGTTGAGGCGCATGCTATGTGCAGTGCGCCCGTTCTTTATTTTAATGCGCTACAACTAGCAGCAGTTATATTTTTGACCTTACTTTCTTTTTGGGTTCTTTTTCTAAAAACTGTTGTACTTTATCACTGATTTCTATGCTTTGTGTGTGACTGGCAATACGTGATGCACCTTCCCCAAAAGTTTTATTTAATAACTGATGTGCTTTATCTCTTTCTGCATTGCTTGTGAATTGCATATAAGTTTTCCCAGGCTGGTCGCGGAATGTTTTTAGCGTGCCTTTATTGAGACCAAAATTTACTGGGTCGGGTGTAGTTTTTACTTGGCTACTTAAGATAGAAGCTACACCAATGAGGTTCTGAACTTCCCGATATATTTGTATGGTATTGGCATTGGTAGCTATCCTAAATGAATTATCCCCAAATACGTTGACGAGATTTTTGCAAGCAGTTTGCATCTCTTCTGGTGTTTCAAAGACGAGATAAATGTTGCCTGGTCTGTCTGTAGAAACTTCGGGCTTTCCTTTGTCAAGGCCTAAGCTTGCAGGTGTGACATCAGGTGTCGGTACGCCAAGAAGATTTTGAATTTCTCGATAAATTTGTATAGCATTCTTTTGATTGGCTACTCTAAAAGCATTTTCTCCAAATACTTGGCTTAAGTTTCTCTGTGCAGTTTGTATTTCTTCTGCTGTTTCAAAAACTAAATAAATGTTACCGGGTTTTTCTGGATAAGTACGTAATGTTCCCTTATCAATAGCAAGGCTAGCGGGTGTTACAGCCGGTGGCGTTAGCTCCATAATTGCTTGTATAGTAGAGTAGATTTGAATAGTATTTTCCATGTTTGCAATTCGAAAAGTATTGTGTCCCAAAATTCTTTCTAAATTTGTACATGCTGCTTGCATGTCTGCTGGCGTATCAAATGTTATATAAATATTGCCTGGCTTTTCAGGATGAGTTGCAACATGGCCTTTGTCTAAACCTAATTTTTCGAGTGTTATCGGCAAAAATGGACTGACATCTTTTGGGATTGAGGAAGAGGTGGGCGACTTTCTATGAGCGCCTGAAAATGAAATGGGTTTAGATGAAGCATTTCTTTTTTGGGGTATAGGCGTCTTTGTCTCAATAGCAAGCGCTAATTCTTCAATTGTTTCTTTCCCCAGCGAAGTATTTAGTTTTGTTCCTACAAAGCTTCTTATTGCTGCAAAATAGTTTGGTTCTGGGTTAGAATATTTTGGTACTGCAACATTTGTTGTGCCAGTAGGCGTTTTATCTAAATTATGAGTAACACTATCCACCAGCATTGCATCCATTCTTGCTAAATCTGAACCTTGAGCGTTAAAATATTGCAATGCTGCTGCAATATGTTGTTCTTTACCATCAGGTGAATTATTGGGTTGGTTGTGATTGGGGAATCCGCCAACGATACAGATTTGCTGAATGTATTTATCTGCAAGACCTAATTTTTTCAAGGTGGGGAGTATAACTTCGGGATAGAGCGTAAAAGAAGTAATGGCAACTTTATGGCCATTATCGATTGCATAGCGAATCGTATCAGCCATTTCTTTGGCATTTTTAAGTCCATCACCACTTTCTAAGAATTCATTTATTGTTTGTAAGGGGGCACCACCGCTATTAGGTACAGCTTGGCCAGTGAGCATATTCTTGAAAGTGCCATTTTGTTGTAACACTTGTACACCTGGTCTTCCATCATTGGGTCTAATGTGACGACCTATCATGGCATAGTGAAAATGACCATTCACGACAGTTTGATCAAAATCAAAACAAATTAATTTAGTACCTTGCATGAAAACTCCTAGAATGCTCTCCTGAACTACTACGATACATGTATTTTGTAAAGCTGCATTACAGTTGTGCTGTGTAACTGTCGTTATTTTATAGTTGTCAGACTGCTTAAATGCCAGAAAGTTCAGAAAAAATATCGAAAAATATAAAGACGAATTGCCTCATATTAAATGTAACCGAAAAAGGAAAATAAACGGTCGTTGCCTCATATTTAAAGTAACCGGGAGGTGAAATATGGGGTCATTTGAAAGGAAATCGTATTTAATTGCTATTTTAAG
>JBFWLB010000060.1:0-15033 GCA_050252335.1 Candidatus Berkiella sp.
TTTCCTTACATAAAGCAAATAATTTTCCTCTTTGCTCTTGAAGCCGATCATTCTCTTCTATAAGCATGGTTACTTCATTCTTGTGAAGAATAATATCATTAAAAGACCCCATGCCCCCAAATATCCCTCTCAATTCTTTGGCTATTTTTTTTAAGTCATGTGGTTTATTTAGCCGTTCAAGCACTGTTCCAAAGTATTTGTAATAACTGGTTTCTTTGCCAACATAATGACATTCAATTAATAACATTATCTCTTTAATAATCTTAATCATTTCTTCGCTTTGGGTCATTTTTCTACGCTTACACACAATTTACAATTCAGTGTTGGTTAGAATGTTTCCACAAAGAATATATAAATCATGACGCAATTTTTCAAGTTTATCATTTTCCTCTTGAAGCATAGTGATTTGATTTTTATGTAAAACTAAATCATTAAAAGAACCCATTCCTCCGTATACAGAGATTATGTTTCTAGCAATACTGTTCAAAGAGTGTGGCTTATTCAGTCTTTCAAGGATTCTATCGAAGAATTTATACCAAGAATTTTCCTTGCCAACATAATCACATTCAATAGTACTCATTATCTCCATAACCAAATAAATCATTTCTTCGCTTGGCGTGCTTTTTGGTTCCATATTTTAAACTCTGCTCTTGGACAGTCTCTAGTTTTCTATATATCAATCATCATGCATGGCTTTCATGTTTTTTTAAATCTCTCGTATAGATTTAAGAACCATTTTCATCCAGAATTTTTTTACAAAGAATATATAAATCATGACGCAACTGTTTAAGTTTATTGTTTTCTTCTTGAAGCATAGTACTTTTATTTTTATGTAAAACCAAATCACTAAAAGACCCCATCCCTCCGTATACAGAGATTGTATCTTTAGCTATTTTATACAAAAAATGTGGTCTGTTAAGCCTTTCAAGAATTGCATTAAAATATTTATACCAAAAATTTTCCTTGCCAATATAATCACATTCAATAGTATTCATTATCTCCATAATCAAATAAATCATTTCTTGGCTTGACGTGATTTCTGGCCTCATATCATACTGCTGCCTTTAAAATATCAGATGTCTTATTGTGTAATACAAAAATACCCTACACATCCAGCATTGAACATGAGGTTCTTCATGATTTTTCTTAATTTTCTAAAATCACTTGTTTGCACAACAAAAATAATTCTGTTTTAAGTTTAGAGAACCGACGGTTCTCTTCAATTAATGGAGAAAACTCATTCTGATGTAATATTAAGTCATTAAATGTTCCCATTCCACCAAAAATCGGCATAATATCTTTTGCTATTTTCTGTAGGTCATGTGGTTTATTTAAGCGCTCTAGTATGCGTTCAAAAAAAGAGTAATAATATTCTTCTTTACCAATATAATCATGCTCTATTAATATCATTATCTCTTTAATAGTATTAATCATTTCTTGGCTTTGCGTGCTTTTTGGTTCCATACCATGCCACTTTCTGTACAATATATTGAGCATTTCTACACTTAGATCTAAAATTATGCAATAAACTTACTTAAAATCACTGCCAAGTATTTCCTTACATAAAGCAAATAATTTTCCTCTTTGCTCTTGAAGCCGATCATTCTCTTCTATAAGCATGGTTACTTCATTCTTGTGAAGAATAATATCATTAAAAGACCCCATACCGCCAAATAACCCTCTCAATTCTTTGACCATTTTTTTTAAATCATGTGGTTTATTTAGCCGTTCAAGCACTGTTTCAAAGTATTTGTAATAGCGAGCTTCTTTACCAACATAATGACATTCCATTAATGCCATTATTTCTTTAATAATCTCAATCATTTCTTCGCTTGGCGTGCTTTTTGGTTCCATGTTTTAAATTCTGCTCTTGGACAGCTCTAGTTTTCTATATATCAATCATCATGCATAGCTTTCATATTTTTTCAAATCTCCACACGATCTACAAAATATTTTCATCTGAAATTTTTTTACAAAGGATATATAAATCATGACGTAACTGTTCAAGTTTATCGTTTTCTTCTTGCAATGGCATTCTACTCTTATGCAAAACTAGATCACTAAAAGACCCCATACCTCCATATACAGAGACTATATCTCTAGCCAGAATATTTAAAGAATGTGGTTTATTCAGTCTTTCTAATATAACGTTGAAGTATTTATACCAAAAATGATCCTCACCTTGAGAGCTGTACTCAATAGTATGCATTATATCTACTACCAACGAAATCATTTCTTGGCTTTGCGTGCTTTTTGATTCCATACCATACCCTCATTTAAATATTTTTCATTAACAAGTGCGGCTCCTTTTATTGTCCACGGAGCCTCAATATATATTTGCTGCGTCCCACCCAAAAACATCCCTCCTTGAGGGGCTGTTAACCCCACGTGAATGGCTGCTCCTTTTGGTATTTTGACACAATAGGCTTTTTCTAAAATAGAAGTTCCACCTTTAGGCCAAATAGGCATTATAGCCCTATCAATCCTTGCTTGTATCTCGCTTACAGGCTTCATTTTAGAGAAAAATTGTCCTAACCACTCATCTGAATCTCCTGCCCGCCAAAATAAAGAATCCTCCTTAAGGATATAACTGCTGTATTTTCCCCCCATAAAGCTTAGAGCCTTGTCTTCAGGTATTGTTAGCTTTTCAATCGGTGTAAAATAAGCACTTACCGTATCAAACCATTGAGCATTAATATTAGGATGATTGAGCTGTGTTTGCGCTTTATGGCCTGGGGTATAGCTTTGAGACTTACTTTGATGCAAGGTGCTTTCCCTGAATGAATATCTTGGCTCAGCACCTTTTGCTAAGATTGTATCAAATTGAGACAAAATTGATGGAGAAACACCTGCCTGCGCAGCAAGTTTCTGCCGTTGCGCAATTGTAGATGGTCTTAGGTGGTAAGTATGGATAGACACTTGCTCTACCACTTGACCCATGCCTTTTACAACATGCTCGCCCACACGCACTGACGCTGAGATCCCTTTAGCAAAGACGCCAGGCATAGCAAATGAGGATATGAGGCGCGATACTTCGCGTACCCGCTCGTTTTCATCCATTTTATCAAAATTGGTGACAAATTGATTAATCGAATCTCGGATGTACTTAGTTGTCGCTAACTCTTCATTCATGATTTTGCGAGCTGCTTCTTCACCAATAAAGATACCAAGTACTTGCACTGCTTTAGCAGCCGCAAGGGGTAGGCCTATTTGATAACCTTTGACTTTATCCATCAAACTAGTATTTTCCATTGGCACAACGCTTTCAATATAATCGCCTGTTGTGTTCAAAAGTTCATATATTGCACCAGCAAACTCTTTAGCTGCATCGAAAATACCTAAGCGAATATGTCTAGCAGTTTCTGTCCCACTTTGTACACCTTCATAAAAGGCAACCTTTTTTGGAGAATTCTTTCTGTTATTTTTTTGCCACTCTAAAATTTCTGTACTTCTGTCCCCTTTGAGATAACGAAATCCATATTGTAATTGCATCAAAAACGCTACATTGGTTTCAGCTTGCTTTTGTGGGATAGTTTGATTTTCAGGCTCAACAACTTCCTTCTGGCAATCTGCATTTTTACTCTCAGAATCTTGTTGCTTAGATAACCCAAATAAGATATCACGCTGCTCCTCAATAATGGCTTGAATATATGGGTTTTCAAGCGAGAATCCAGAAGTATTTTCATCTGATATAAATGCTTCAGATTGAGGGGCAGCAGCCTCAACACTAGTGTTGGTGCTTGATAACACAACTGGTTTGTTCTGTATTCTATTGCTAACTTCTTTCTGAGAAGGTAAAACCAAAGAGTAGCCTGTTGATTTTCCAGAGTCGTAAAAAGTAAACACAGGCTGATTATTGACAGTCAGCTTAAGATTTGCACTATTACGATTCGCATTAAATTGGAGACCAACAGCCCCTGTCCCCTTAGGCGGTGTCCCATTACCAGTAAAATCAGGGAATGGCACCCATCCAATTGTCTTCCCTAGAATTTCATTGCTTGGTCCTTTCACAAGATATTCCCACCTGTGATATTTATGTACTTTCTTTACATCAGTATCAGTGATTTTTGCAATAATGTAATTATATAGTCTTCTTTCAACTCTATCTTGGTGTTTGTTGTACCCATCAATGGTGTCGTTTGTAATTTTCTGAAAATACCTTTGGCGCTCTGCTTCAATAACAGCAGCATTCCCAACTTCTGGATAGAACGGATATTTATAACGAATAATTTCGTCTGCACAAAATTGCGCAATATTATTTCGATCATTAGGTTGGCCTAAGTAAAGATTAAAGGCATTATTAATAATGTTATTAATGGTATTTGGTATATTCGTAGTGTCTAGAAAATTATTTTTATGTGCTTCAAAAAATGCATGAATACTTTCTTTCCATAATTCAGCAGCTTGATTGATTATATCTGAATTATAATATCTGCTCTTGCTAAAGGCTTCTTGTTCAGCTTGTTTCAATGCATCCTTCTGGGCACCAGATAGATTATTATCAAATTCACCATGTTTTGCTTCGAACACTTTTGACTGCCATTCTTCGTAATAACGATAACCTTCAGTCTGTTCAAATAATGCTTCTTCTTTCTCTTTTGCTTCCTTTAGAATGCCTTGTTTTTCAGTTAATCTATTTTTAGATACGTCAACCTCATTTTGCAAGTTAGATACCACATCTTGAGCATCCGTTACAGTAGCCTTTAATGAAGCTAAGTTTTGAGCATTTTGGTCACTGGATGGCTTTTTCTGATAGGCCGTTAATTGTTCATTTGCATGTTTAAGTGTTTCCTTGGCTTCTGCTAAGTTTTTGCTTGTGGTTTCAATATCATCTACTAATTCTTGTGTTGCCACACTAATGCAATTTGTGCGAAATGACTGGATAGCATGAAGGCGTTCTGATTTGAAAGTTGAATCACCAAATTGATCAAGCGCACTCTCTTCAATGTAGTTAAAAAGTTGCTCTTCCAACAATTGGCGTTTTTTGTAAAAATCACTAACATAACTTTGCACTGATTGAAGCGCTTCAGCTGTGGTCTTTACTGACTCTGCAAATGGCAGCTCATCTAAAGACATATGAAAACCATCCAAGTACTCAGCTAAACTTGGCAATGTGCTTGCACTAAAGTAAGGCTTTAACATCTCACCCGGCGAGGCAATCATCCGATTAAGTTGCTGGTTTGTATATTCTAGATGATAAACTGCGGGTGCTACCCAAGAAGTCGCTTTTTCACCAATAACCTCTGATAAATTTCTATTTAATCTCATAAAATAGCGCTCATCAAACAATATTTCAGATGAGTTGCCATTGGTGTAACGGTAGCATATTTGATCGCCACATAATTGTGCTAATGCTTCAAGTGATTCGAATCTATCCAAACCAGAATACATACATCCATAATATATAGCATTACTCACCAACGTAGATGCAATATAATACTGAGGCATGATAGCAAGACCAATAGCATGATTGGCAAATGATTCCGCATATTGGACATAATTACCACAGTAAGAACTCAAGCGATTAATCGCATAAGATAGATTCGATTAGAAAATATATTAGGATGATTGGGTTATTTTAAAAAGATGGCAATTATAGGCATCAGCTATCACTGTTTCAAGTTTTGTTTAATGCAGAAAGACCCAAAAAACGTGTATATTCAATATATTAGCTTGACAAACCTTTGGTGCATTGACATCATTCTGTCATTTCTACAGCCTTAATATCTTTGGGTACAGTGATGAATAGACAAGAAGCTTTAGTAATACTCGGTTTTAAATCAAACGCCACCCCTACAGAGACCGAAATAAAAAAAGCTTTTCAAAAATCCGTCCTCAAATGTCATCCAGATAAACTAGTCTATCCCAAAGATGCGACTGAAACTGAAAAAGAATTATATCTCAAAGAAAAAACACAAGAGTTCCAAGAAACCCAAACAGCACGAGATTATTTGCTCGACCCAAGCAAGCAAAACGAAGAGAATGAAAAAGATACTACTGAAAAAGTATATCCAACGGGATTCCCTAACCATATATATAGCAATTTGTGGAGCTGCCAATTTGGAAACAAAAACAGCAAATACGGTATAGCTTTTTCTTTTTATCAAAAATCAAAAACAGGTGAAAAAATTTTAAATAACTATGACAATGGCGACTATTTTTTTAATTCTTTGGATGAGCTTATACGCTTTGAATGGATGCTCAAATGGACCAATTGCTTCAAAATTATGCTATCAAGTGACAACTTTATACCTGAAGGAGGGCAAAAAATTGTTGATGCGATTAAATACAACCCTCATATCTTTAAGGTAAAAATTCATGGTAATGTACTCACAAAAAGCGAGAAAGAAAAACTAGATAAAATATTATATAAACGAAATTATCCAGAGGTCATTAAAGAAAATTTAAATAAAATTCTTAAAGATATGACATTACGCTTTTCTATCACAGGCCTACTTTTAGGATGCTGCTTTCTCTACTTATCTATCACCATAGGTATTCCTTGTGCTCTCTTTGGATATTTTTTAGGCAATAGAATTGCCAAATGGCAGCACAATCAACGCATAAAAGCCAGCGAGTGCTTTGAGCTTGAAGATGAGCGATCAGAAAAAATTTCCCATGCTGAATGTGAATCCATCAAAGCGGGTATTGCTGCTAAAAATTGGGGCGGCTACTTTAAAAGCTATACAAATTACTATACATTCACGCAACGCAAATCATTTTTAGCAGGCATGACATTTTCTCTCAGTAATGACACTAAAATATTATCTAAAATCAACAAAATGCTAAAAAAGCCATAGCTATTTCAAATACACGCACTACTGCTAATAAAGCTATGAACCATGATCGTGCCATGAAAAATGATATGCGACTTAATTTTTTTCCTAAACTAAATGCGGGTTAACCGTTACTTTCTTCTTAAAAAAACCACACATGTCGTTAGTCTGTAACTTAAAAAAATATTTAATAAATTCATAGCTATATCCCCTAAAATCAGAATGCACGATTCTGAATGCTTGTGTTACATTTGTAATACAGGCACTCTAGTTTTGTCATACCTTTGTAATACAGTTTGTATTACAATTGTTATACAAATGTGATTTTGTATGACATATGTCATACATTTTAAGATTATCCACGAATAGAGACAAAAAGTTCAATGCACAGTTTGACGTACTTGCATGCGATGAGGCACTAAAGGGAGTAAGATAGATAAAATACCTCATTATTTGCACACATCAAATTGGCAAATCATTTATTGTTAGATAAATAACAATTAAAATATTAATTAAAAAAACTGTATGAAAGATTAGTCTTTCACCCTATTCCCTACAAACTCACTCAATTACTTGCAAGTGCTGCACATTTCTCAACATATTCGGTATATTATGATTTATTTCTTAGCAGAGGGAGCTGATTTTGCAACTTACCAAAACAATACCTTTATTTGCCGCTTTAGCCATGTCAACGCTAGTGCAAGCAAGCCCAGAAACAAATCATGCAGCAAGTGCGGTTGTTAACCAAAGTATGCCGCGCGCAAATGAATTTTGGTGGCCGAAACAACTGAATCTTAGCCCTCTTCGCCAAAATTCTGCTGAATCTAATCCGATGGATAAAGACTTCAACTTGCGGAAGCTTTTCAAAGCCTAGATCTCAACACCTTAAAAAAAGAGATCGAAACGCTTATGAAGACATCACAAGACTGGTGGCCAGCAGACTATGGCCACTATGGGCCATTTTTCATTCGTATGGCTTGGCACAGTGCAGGCACCTACCGCGTAGCGGATGGTCGAGGTGGTGCTGGTGGTGGTCAACAGCGATTCGAGCCACTCAATAGCTGGCCAGACAATGCAAGCCTTGATAAAGCACGACGCTTGCTTTGGCCAATCAAGCAAAAATATGGTCGCAAAATTTCTTGGGCTGATCTAATGGTTCTAACAGGTAATGTGGCTCTAGAATCAATGGGCTTTAAAACGCTAGGTTTTGCAGGTGGACGTGAAGATGATTGGGAAGCTGACTTGGTTTACTGGGGGCCTGAGACTCAATTTCTTGCTGATGAACGACACAGTGGCAATAGAGAGCTACAAAAGCCACTAGCGGCGACACAGATGGGATTAATTTATGTGAATCCAGAAGGCCCCAATGGCAAACCCGATCCACTTGCTGCAGCGAAGGATATTCGTGAAGCCTTCGGCCGCATGGCAATGGATGATGAAGAAACAATCGCACTTATCATAGGCGGACACACTTTTGGTAAAGCACACGGCGCAGCTAATCCATCTGATTGTTTAGGACCTGAACCCGCAGCAGCAGGCATCGAACAACAAGGTCTTGGTTGGCAAAACAAATGTGGCAAAGGTAATGCCGAAGATACCATTACCAGTGGTTTGGAAGGTGCATGGTCTGTCACACCCACTGCCTGGAGTACACAATATTTAGATAACCTCTTTGCTTTTGAATGGGTACAAACGAAGAGTCCAGCAGGTGCAATCCAATGGATTCCCAAAGAAGAATCCGCATCACAACTTGTGCCAGATGCTCACGATCCGTCAAAGAGACATGCGCCCATCATGTTCACAACCGATCTCGCTCTTAAATTTGACCCTATCTATAAAGAAATTGCTAAACGTTTCCATGAGAATCCAAAAGAGTTGGAACTTGCTTTTGCTAAGGCTTGGTTCAAACTAACACACCGTGATATGGGCCCACGTGCGCGTTATCTTGGTACAGAAGTTCCAAATGAAGAAATGGTTTGGCAAGATCCTGTTCCCACAGTTGATCATACCTTGATTGACTCAAATGATATTGCAGCGCTGAAATCCACTGTGCTCGCCTCAGGCTTGACCGGATCAGAACTTATCAGAACTGCATGGGCATCAGCCTCTACCTTTCGCAGCACAGACATGCGTGGTGGCGCAAATGGCGCGCGTATTAATCTTGAGCCTCAGAAGAACTGGGCAGTCAATAATCCAGCTGAACTTGCAAAAGTACTAAAAGGCTTAGAAGCTATTCAAAAAGACTTTAATGCTAAGCAATCAGATGGAAAGAAAGTTTCACTTGCTGATCTCATTGTACTGGCAGGCTCTGCCGCCATTGAACAAGCTGCCAAAAATACTGGTCACGATGTGCAAGTACCCTTCATTCCTGGGCGAACAGATGCATCACAGCAGCAAACAGATGTGAGCTCTTTTGCAGTACTTGAACCAACAGCGGATGGGTTTCGTAATTACTTTGGAAAAGGTAACATCCATTCACCTGCAGAAATGCTCATTGATAAAGCAAGTTTATTAAACTTAACGGTACCTGAAATGACTGTTTTAGTCGGTGGCCTGCGGGTTTTGAATGCAAATATTGAGCAATCTAAGCATGGTGTATTCACAGAGCAACCAGGATCTCTGAGTAATGATTTTTTTGTGAAGCTGCTCGACATGTCTACACAATGGGAAAAGTCATCAACCGATGATAGCGTATATGAAGGTCGCATACGTGGAACAAATCAACTCAAGTGGACGGCCACTCCGGTTGATCTTATCTTTGGTTCAAACTCTGAGTTACGTGCCGTTGCAGAGGTTTATGCAGCATCCGATGCACAAGAGAAATTTGTGCGTGACTTTGTCGATGCTTGGACAAAAGTAATGAACCTTGATCGCTTTGACCTACGCAATCCCACAACGGAAATAGCTACAGCAAAGCCTCGAGCACGCAGCTCAACTTAATGAGACACTCAGAGCACTGGGTGTTTTTTATTTCTCATCTTGAAAAATGGCGACGTTTAATACGTCGCCATTTTTGTCTTTATTGTCGTGAATGATGCTACATATGAATGTAACTAAAAGCATTAGCCGCTTGCTCTAGCTCTTGTGTATGCGAACTGCAATTTGAACAACTAAAGCCCCCCATATCATTTCTTTCCAGTAATGTGCCATCTGCTAATTGTATACTTGAAATTACAACTTTAGCCGGTGCATCTCCCTCACTTAGAAATAATGAAGAATTCCCAAAATTTGAATTATTTAAAGTATTTGAATCATAAAACACATCAGACATACTTATTTTATTGTTTGAATGATAATCTACCAATACAAAATCTTGAGAATAATTCGTAATCCCATCTGTTATAAAATGCATAAATGATTTACTAAAATTGTTAATCTGATAATTAATAAATGCTTGCTGTTTTGCCTGAAAAACAAGAACATTCCAATATGGATTATACCAGTTTATATGACCTGGCGTATTAAAGAGCTCTGGATTAGAATACAGTATCTCTATTGTTGATTCATGAGAATAATGACCAATATCATCAAACAATGGAACAGTTAATGGCACACCTGTATTTGTGTCAAAGATAAAAGGAAATGTTATACCACGAACCTCTCCATAAACTGGGTAATATACAATATCCTGATTACCATATACCGCAATAAATGTATTATCATCTAAATATGGTAATTGGGGATTAGAAAAAGCGGTTCCATTTGTTCCATCGTACAATGGACTTTTAAAATAATTGCTGGAGGCCAATAATTCTTCTGGCGTTTCAGCAATCACCTCAAAGCTAGGATTCATAGAGAGAAATGTAGCCAAAGGATCTATGGTCATTTTAGAAATTTCTTTCTCACCAGAAAATATACTTGGAAAAATACTATGATTTCCATCATCAATAAAACTAATATCCGTATTACTATGAAATAAAGCCTCTTTATTAACAATAAAGTTTTCAGTCAGAAAATTATCTATTGGCTTGATAAAATCAAATCTGAAGCGGTGTGACTGGATATTACTTACCCCTCCTTCAGAATTTGCATCAAAATGATAAGGATTAATTCTATTCATTGAATCAATAAAAGCATGATCAACATCAAAAAGAAATTTTTTCAGTGTGTCTGGAGAAAGATATTGGTCTTTGATTGCTGAAAGCACACTTTTAAAATATTCCATTCTTTGCAATATATCAGAGGGATCTTTTATTTGCGCAAATGAATAATATTGACCGCCAACAGTTACCCCAGTCAACTTCAGTAACTCTGCTATAGTTGTAAAATGCTCGTTTTTTAAAGCAGCAGTAAAATCTGGCTGATACATATCTTGCGCAACATCCTGCTCATGCCCTATTGAGAGCATTGCTGCATCATAAGCATACTCTAAATTTTTTTCATCTGCAAAAAGTGCTTTCGTTACGCTTGGGTCATTTATTTCAACGCCAAGCTCATTGGCTATATCATTGGCCTTTTTCGACAATTCATTATGCACTACAAACGCATCAAAAATATTATCTGAAACAACATTCATATCACCTTCAGCAAGATGAAGTAAATTCAATCCTTCAATTCCAATCTCTTGATATGTTAGATATAAAGGGATTATATTTTCGAAAATAGCTTTGTTTCCCTCAATCAAGCTGTTATAAAGTATCGGTAAATCATCGGTATTGATGGGTGTATTATTGGTTATTGCACTTGAGAGAAACTCTGATTGTTCAATAATAGCGCCAGAACCTGAAGCAAAAATATTCTTTCCGACTTGATTAGAAGCAATGGCTGCTCCTTGGAACCATAGAAAAGTCGGATCCTTCTTTGATAATTTCCAATAAACACTGGTAATAGCTGCATTAGCAAATTGTGGGTCTACAAATTCTTTTATAAAATTTTTAGTTTTTTCGTCTTTATCTAAAAAAATAGCATGTGCTTCAGTTACTTCCATCAGTCAATATCCTATAAACGGGTTGTTTGTTGCAAATTATCTATGTAAAAACGAATATTATATTTTGGGATACTCAGATCATTATTGCGCAGACGAGTAGTATTTCTTTTTACTTGAATATAAGCCTTATATTTATTTTCTAAGATCCACATATCGTACACACGTAATGATGGTCCTTCTACATTCGGTCTTGGTATTGTATGAATTCTTGATGTTCTAGTACTTACTGATACCCAATGTGATTTTCTCATCAAGTCTTGCCATTTTTCTAAATACGGCAACAACTCTTCTTCTGTTTTCCAATTCGCTGGAATGAAATAAGGCGTAAAATTAATACTTTTCCAAATATGTGTATTTTTATTAAAGCTAATGCTCACAAAATAAACCTCATCTGCGACAAAGCCTACCTCATTGTCTTCAAGCGTGAATTTATGTGGTTTTAAGTCAATCGGCGTTGTCATAAAACGAATATTTTTATCGTCTAACTTCATGGCTTGAAAATGCGTTTTATGGCTAGAGTCTGCAAGAATATCAAAGGCGGTACTATTTTCTTTGACAACAATACCTACATTGGGATCAGGATTCCCCTCAGGTTCATTGCCAATAGGTGTATCTTTTTGGGTTAATGCGAAGCCCGTTAGAAACAAAAAAAGGCAGGCTAATAAAAAACTCTTCATGAATAATCGATAGTACTTCATCATTTTAAACGACTCTTATATTTTGTTAGGATTTTTTGTCGAATTTTAACATATTATTTATACATTGAAGCTATTATAAAAAAGACATATATGATTCAGTTACTTCCATAAGTGAACATCCTCTAAACGAATTGTTTGTTGCAAATTATCTATGTAAAAACGAATATTATATTTTGGGATACTCAGATCATCATTGCGCAGACGAATAGTATTTCTTTTTACTTGAATATAAGCCTTATATTTATTTTCTAAGACCCACATATCGTATGTTCCAAAAGAAGCTCTGTCTATATTGGGTCTTGGTATAATATGAAATCCTGATGTTTTTTGGCTCCTTGACGACCAATTCGCTTTCCTCATCAAATCCTGCCATTTTTCTAAATAAGGCAACAGCTCCTCCTCTGTTTTCCAATTGGCAGGAATGAAATAAGGCGTAAAATTAATACTATCCCAAATATGTGTCTTTTCATTAAAGCTAATACTCACAAAATAAACCTCATCTGCGACAAAGCCTACCTCATTGTCTTCAAGCGTGAATTTATGTGGCTTCAAGTCAATGGGCGTTGTCATAAAACGAATATTTTTATCGTCTAACTTCATGGCTTGAAAATGCGTTTTATGGCTAGAATCTGCAAGAATATCAAAGGCGGTACTATTTTGTTTAACAACAATACCTACATTGGGATCAGGATTCCCCTCAGGTTCATTGCCAATAGGCATATCTTTTTGGGTTAAGGAGAAGCCCGTTAGAAACAAAAAAAGGCAGGTTAATAAAAAACTCTTCATGAATAATCGATAGTACTTCATCATTTTAAAAGACTCTTATATTTTGTTAGGATTTTTTGTCGAATTTTAACATATTATTTATACATTGACGCTATTATAAAAAAGACATATATGCTTCAGTTACTTCCATAAGTGAACATCCTCTAAACGAATTGTTTGTTGCAAATTATCTATGTAAAAACGAATATTATATTTTGGGATACTCAGATTATCATTGCGCGGACGACTAGTGTTTCTTTCTACTTGAATATAAGCCTTATATTTATTTTCTAAGATCCACATATCGTATGTTATATAAAAAGAACTATCTATATCTGGCCTTGGTATCATATGAAACCCTGATTTCTTAGTGCTCATTGATACCCAGTGTGCTTTTCTCATCAAGTCTTGCCATTTTTCTAAATAAGGCAACAGCTCCTCCTCTGTTTTCCAATTGGCAGGAATGAAATAAGGCGTAAAATTAATACTATCCCAAATATGTGTCTTTTCATTAAAGCTAATGCTTACAAAATAAACCTCATCTGCTACAAAGCCTACCTCATTGTCTTCAAGCGTGAATTTATGTGGCTTCAAGTCAATGGGCGTTGTCATAAAACGAATATTTTTATCGTCTAACTTCATGGCTTGAAAATGCGTTTTATGGCTAGAATCTGCAAGAATATCAAAGGCGGTACTATTTTGTTTAACAACAATACCTACATTGGGATCAGGATTCCCATCAGGTTCATTGCCAATAGGCGTATCTTTTTGGGTTAAGGCGAAGCCCGTTAGAAACAAAAAAAGGCAGGCTAATAAAAAACTCTTCATGAATAATCGATAGTACTTCATCATTTTAAAAGACTCTTATATTTTTATAATTTATTTTGGCGACACTCTATGCTTGTTATTTGTTTTGGCCGCCTGCTCTGCTCGGGCTTCATTCATTCTTTGTTTAGCTTTTAAGGCAACAAAGCCTCCCAATAACAGCAAAGATGCCGGAGCTATCAATGGCACTACAGAGGCTGATGTAACAACAGCGGTGGTCCCTATCGCTGCTCTCGCAAGAGAAGCGCCCGTATAAGATGCAGCAGCACTACTCAAACTTGTAAATCGAGGGGCAAATCTTAAAGCGGCTGTAACACAGGTTATTCCTGCAAGGATGTCAAAATTATATTTCTGTCGTTGCGCTTGACTCTCTATATTTGGAGTATCTTTTTTTATGCGACTGCTTTCTAAAATATCTAAGAACTCAGGATGTTTACCTCCTGCAGCACTCACAGAGCTTTTTAATAATATTTCAGACTGCTGGGTAAGTGGTATGGACTCAGTGGTATTTTTCCAATTGAGATAAAGCTCATCTTTAAGTTCTGGATGTTGGGCTAAGCAATATTCTCCCATCTCAAATCGTAGTGCATGGCCTTGCATGAATAATAAAATATCTCTTGCAAATTCAATATCCTTTTTTGCTATTGATTTGAATGCTGCTAATGGCAAAGATGGACAAGCAGAAACCAGCTCTTCTATCACATCTTGGATTTGCTCAATGCCCGCATTTTCTAAAATAGCAAAATCAAAACTGTCAAAGGGATCATTCAGTGCTTTTTCTTGCAAATGCTTTCTCGTTAAAGCAATTAAGCCATAGGGCAGAAATTCATCACTTATACTCAGTTGAATAATGTTATCTTCTGTCAAGCGTGTAAGCCATGTTTTCTGGCTCATAAGCTCTATTCGTAAAATTTTAAAAGATTCTAATCAGTCTTAATCGAGTAATAAGATATTATTATTCTCAAGTTGAATCATACGCTCAAAAATGTTATTGAGTTGCACACCTGAAAATTGTGATTCAATCTCTTCTATCGCATGATAT
>JBFWLB010000061.1:0-14996 GCA_050252335.1 Candidatus Berkiella sp.
CTGGCTCTAAAAGGCGCACCAGTGCGTTGCTCAGAACCTCTACTTCTACCTGCACTTTCTTCACGTGGCTTATTAAAACCAGTCTCTGCCCTTCTTACAAAACCCCTTGCTGGTCTTGCTCTATTATTATCCTCTTGTCTAGCTCTAAAAGGCGCACCAGAACGTTGCTCAGAACTTCTGCCCCTGCTGCTGCCCGCTCTCTCTGTAGATGAGTAAGGAGAACGACGCTCTTGTTGTGGTGAGTGCTGCGTATTTCTAGTCGTACGTCTTACCGGCTTGGTGTGATGATGATTTTTTTCTGCAGGAGAAGGTAAATCATGCCTAGGCTCAAAGGAATCAATTGCTTGACGCTGAATTTTCGCTTTAATCAAACGTTCGATATCAAGCAATTGCTTAATTTCATCCGCACTGACCAATGAGATGGCTTGGCCTTCTGCACCTGCTCGACCTGTACGACCAATACGATGCACATAGTCTTCTGGAATATTAGGTAAATCAACATTGACCACAAAGGGAAGTTGATCGATATCTAATCCACGTGCTGCGATATCTGTTGCAACTAGAATCTGAATTTTGCCTTGCTTGAATTCAGCAAGCGCTTTTGTACGTTGAGCTTGACTTTTGTTACCATGTATCGCACTCGCCTCAATGCCATCTAAATGCAAATATTTAACGAGTTTATTTGCGCCATGTTTGGTACGACAAAAAACCAACGCTTGATACCACTGCCTTGTTTGAATCAAATGGCTTAAGAGTTCTGCCTTGCGTGCCTTATCAACAGGATAAACAACTTGAGAAATACCTTTTGCAGTCGTGTTTCTAGGCGTTACGTTTATCTCAATAGGATTATGTAACAAGCCTTTTGCTAAAGTAAAAATATCATTCGAAAAAGTAGCAGAAAATAAAAGATTTTGCCTATTTTTTGGAAGCAATGCCAACACACGTCGAATGTCTTTGATAAAACCCATATCGAGCATTCTATCTGCTTCATCCAAGACAAGAATGCTTAACTCATTAAATTTTACTGCATTTTGCTCATAGAGATCGATTAATCTACCTGGCGTTGCAATCAAAATATCTACGCCACGTTCTAAAGCCTGAATTTGTGGGTTGATTTTTACACCACCAAATACAGCGACTGATTTTACTTTTAAATTCTTACCATAGGCAGCAGTACTTTCTTCAATTTGTGCTGCTAATTCACGTGTAGGCGCCAAGATGAGCGTACGGATATAACGTGGTTTGACAGGCGGCAATTTACTTAATTTTTGTAATATAGGGAGTACAAAGCCAGCCGTTTTCCCTGTTCCTGTCTGTGCAGAAGCCATCACATCTTTACCTTGCAAAATAGCAGGTATGGTTTGTGCTTGAATAGGAGAAGGTGTTTGATAGCCCTTTTCTTCGACTGCAAGGAGAATGGCTTCGATTAAACCAAGAGATTTAAATGTCATGAGAATTCCTGAAAAAGATGAATTTATTTTGTAGCTACACACTCTGCAACACAAGGGAAAGTCTCTTTGAAACTTTCCTCTAGCATCTATGAGGCTTCAAGGACAAGTAGCCACTGCTATTTTTGCCAAAGTTAAGCAGCTCAGTATATCACATCTTCAAGAGAAATGAGCGCCTATCTTTTAAGAGAAATGCACAAGCTTTAATGCAAAATAAAGTTATATTTTTCAATATATTACAAATTGAGCTTGTTAACTAATAATGTAGGTTCTTTTTAGAGTCTTGCCCTCTGATGTACTGTATCAGCAGGTTCTGACAAGAATAGTGCTTCTGTCGCAGACTCTGAAACAGCAGCACCACGCTTAAAATCATGCCATACCGTTAAATGTCGCATACCTTCCATTAAGCCATCAATATCCACATCATTCTCTGGCTGGGTAAATAAACGCTTTCTCACTAATGCTACAAAGTCATTTTGCCCCACCAATTCCTTCTCAAAATCATTAAAATGCGGTACGAGTCTTTGCAAACATTCTGATTGTTGTTGTTTTAAACGCTTAAAAGACGCTTGCGTTGGCACAAAACCATCCACTTTGGACAAACAATACTTCAATAGAGTCGTCAATTTATCTGTGCCTTGAAAAGCATATTGTTCTTTTAAAGCATCGGAATGAAAAAAGGCCTGCACGAATTCTTCTTGATAGACACAGGTTGCCATATACTCTGCTAAGTCTCTCATTCTTTCATCAGCGTGTGATGAAGTTTCTTGAAAAAATATTTCTAATACCGATAAGGCTGTCCAAAGGTGTGCCATTTTAATAATGAATATCTGACAATCATTCCAAATGCGCGCTTGATGCGCTTCTTTTTCCTCTTTAGACAATGCTTTGTCATAGCCTGATTGTAACTTTAAACTCAAAGCCAAGACCAAATACCAACATCCTTGCTGCATGTGTTCCAACAGCGGCGTTTCTCCCCAAAAACGAGGCCGCATTTGATTAAACATTTTCCATAAGATTGGCACATCTCGAGCTAGATTAAATCCTTTGGTCATCATCATCAATGAAATCAAGAGATCGCCGGGCACTTTCTGCGCAATGACAGGATTGTCGCCTTCATAAGTACAGCTCGCAACCCAATCTTTGAATACAGATTCTAAATTATGGCCTAATACAGGCAGAGAGTGTGCAGAGGTATAATAATAACGCATCTCATCTAATAGTTTGTGTGCATATTCGGTTGTCAGTACTTTCATGCCCGTTGCAAGTGTATCGTTCCCACCTTGTTTTAACGCTTGAAATAAGTGCTTCTTTGCAAAATGCAGACCATAAGTACGCGCAATCCATTTTGCCAAAGTTTCTGCATTAGGAGATAAGCGACGACTGTCACGCATTTGCATTAAAATGCTCACATTAACATTGATAAGAGAATGGCTGGTTGCCGCAATAAAGGTGCGACCATATTGAATGCTACTATATAAACTCAACATTGGCGCCGCTACTAATTTCTGATGCACGCCCTGATTTGAGAGCGAGACAATATTGTGCATCATTAAGTTATCACGCGGGATACGAACATTTTGAAAACGAATGAGACCATTATATACACCGTTGAGTCCCATTTTCTCACCCATGTCCTCAACCGAAACCCCCATATTGGGCTCATTTGTCACGATATTACGCATGGGTACCAAGAAAGCATGCGGACCTTTGTGCACCCATTCTCCCTCATGAGGAACAAACAATTGCGCAATCACAACACCAATATGTGCGTATCCAGAATTTCCTATCCAACACTTTCTTGCCGTTAAGCTGTGATGCCTCGCTTGCGCATCATCCCAATATTGCAGCTTTTTATTTTGATAAACCCAATTAAAATTATCAATGATAAGCTGATCTGACTCAGGCTCATATCGTGCTGTTGTCTCAATACCCTTGACATTAGAACCATGTCCTACCTCCGTCATCGCCAAACACCCCCAAAGATTACCCTTTGCAATGTCAGGAAGATAGCGTGCACAAAGCTCTGGAGAAGCAAGATTTAATAAAGAACCACCAGCCAATAAATATTGCACGCCTAAAGCTGTTGCGAAAGAACCTCCACCCGCAAGTCCCAATAATTCAAAGGTAAAGAAAAAGCGTTCGGGATTTTGTTTCAAATCATGAATATTAAGAACATTGGCATTAAGGACAAATTGTATTGCCTCTAAAGTCGCTTTACGTTGCAGATGATAATTGGGAAAAGTGCGGTGCAATCTTGCCACCAATTCATCTAAAACTGGTTTAAGCGCAGGACTATAATAAGGATTAAAGAGTGATGAGGGGCTGGCTTGAAAATTTAACATTGTATGTATCCTCAGTGTAACTGCACGACTTTGAGGCACATTCTAACAAAGGAAGGCATTTATACAAGTCTAAGCGCATCACAGAACATATCTTAGCTTGTCTCCAATCAGCTGAAGACAAGGATTTTACTCTGCCAATGCGGCTTCTGTTACAACCGGATTCATAATCATTCGCTTCAATTTTTTACGTCGGAAAAAGTACACAGGCAAGCCACTTAATACAAATAAACTTGAAAGTAATAAGGTCATCATGGGTGTAGAAACAATAATCCACAAGCAAAACCCTAAAGAGACTAAGCCACACAACCATTGCCATAGAGGAATAACTTTCTTTTCTTGCCAAATAATTTTCAAGAAAGCTAAGCAGCACAGAACATACACAAATAAAAAGGAAACAACCGATAAATCGATAATAGTATTTACTTTCTCCGTTAAACTTTCATTTTGAGTTAGAAATAGAAAGAATATTGAGCCAATGCAGCTAATCGTCAAAGGCACCACAGGCACACCATGCTTATTGGTTTGTGCAAAAAATTTCGGCATTAAACCATCTTCTGTAATACCCAGAGCAATCTGACCACTCGCTAAAGTCCAACTGTTAATAGCACCAATGCAAATAATGGCGGCAACCAAGGAGATAAACAAATACCAATATCCTCCAAACACAAGCCTCGCCGCATCTGCATAAGGGGCTTCAGAATTCATGAGCTCAGCACTTGGAATAACCCCCATAATGCCCAGACTTGAGATAAAGTAAACGATGGCAACAAAAATAGTACCAATAATTAAGGCAGGCGGAATAATACGCTTAGGATTACTGACCTCACTGGCAGCCGTCGTTGCTGATTCAAAACCGATAAATCCCCAGAAAGTGAGAATAACCACACTATTTAAAACAGAAGAAGTCTCTTCTGGCTCGATCTCAAGCTTGGCAAAATTATTACTATCAAAAAAGAACAATGCCGCAACAGGCACTAATATAAGAGGAATCATCTTCAACGCAATGACAATAAATTTAGTGCGACTCGCGGTACTCACTCCTTTACAGTTAAACACGCAAATCACAATCATTAATAAAGCTTCTAGTACAAAATATACTTGGGAAGACTGCTCACCTATAAATGGGGTTAAGTAACCTACCGCAGATGTCACAATAGCAATTGTGCTGATCCAAGAGATCACCCAGTAGGTCCAGCCGGTAAAAAATGCGGCAGAAGAGCCGAAAGCTTCATGCACATAAACATTGGGCCCACCTGTTCTTGGATAGCGTACACACAACTCAGAGAACATGACAGCCAATAAAATTGCGCCCATGCTGGAAATAATCCAACCGATTAAAGTGAGTTTGCCATAAAACGCTAAGCTAGCAGGAAGCACGAGACCAGAGCCAATCTGGCTAATTGACACCAACTCAAACACAGACCAAAAGCCAATTTTATTAGACATAGCTTGCCCCGAAACTTACCGAGCTTTTTAAAAATAGGTTGGTTGCGCAACCCGTTTAACCACTGTGTTTTAAGGTGGCGAGGACAGAAAAATCTACCCTTGATTTAAGACAACCTTTTATCATAGATCTTTGCTTTAGGTAAATACTGAAAGTCTTAAACGCCTAAGAAAAAAAGACAAAATGTAAGGCTGGCTCAAACGTGAGACTTGCTACAATTTCTGCTGTGTCTCAAACATTAAATTTGGCACTGTAGCGCCCCAGGAAAAGGCAAGCATACAAGGTGGACTCCCCTATTGCCTACAACTAAAATTGCCCTAGCATTTCATTTTTTTGGAAGCACTTTTCTGATCTAGCGCACAAGCGCATGCCTAATACATTTTAAGAACAGCGGATGGCCTTAAATAAAATGAAGCGTCGCCATACTTATTAAGTGAAATCGCTATCATGATAATGGCAGCATTAAGATTGGTAACAAGAAAACCATTAGCCACAGCCTACTAAATTCACCTGTATCTTTGAGCCTCAGAAAATAGGTAATATTATTCTCCACACTTTCAGCATAGCTTGGCCACTCTGCAACAGAAGATAGATACCTCTTCACAAGCATATCTGGATGATCATTCCAGCGGATCAAGACAAAACCAAAGAAAGGAAAATTACCCTATCATGTGCTTAACACAAAAACACACAATAGGCAGATTCTTGATGTAGCAGTGTGTTTAAGCAGAACATCAAAATATGACAATCCATAAAATAAACGAGACAAAGATAACCGACATAAGCACATACTCATTTCTTAGAGTAGGTAATAACACAATAAATAGTTAATCAACTAGCAATTTTCCCAAAAACCAATCACAGATACATATAACAAATAATGTATATACCCAAGATATCTTATTGTGCTGATAGCTTCTTAGCGAAGTGATTATCTTGGGTCTTATTTTAGGTCTTGCAGCTCACTTAAAAACGATATATTTTGGTTTAAAGCTACAGTTATTCTTTTTCTTTCCGAATATAACTATACATCCATAATTTATAATCTTAAACGCCACAAACGAGTGCATGAATAATAATACAGTGTTAATTATTGATGACGATCCTGATGTCTCAGCACTACTCGCAGACATTGCCAAATCTTCTGGCTATGATTCTTTTATCACCAATCAAATAGAAGATGCTAAACAATATACTGTATCCTCACCCCCCGCATTGATTATTTTAGAGTTAGGTATTCCTTCACATGATGGCATAGAATTTTTAAGATCTTTTTCTGAAATAGAATGCAAGGTACCTATTATTATTGTTAGTGGTCATGATGAAAAAATCCGCTCAACCGCTTTTAATCTTGGTCTTAATTATCATCTCAATATGCTTGGACATTATCCGAAACCATTACCAATCCAAGCATTAATAGAAATCCTAGAGAATACAAGAAGTGCTTCTATTCAGCCAAGCAATGACACTTTAGAAAAAGCCATTGAAAATAAAGCACTGGTTTTATATTATCAGCCTATGATTTGTTTAAAAAATTCTAAAATAATCAATTTAGAAACATTAGTTCGGTGGGTAGTTAGTCCAGATAAAATTATATTTCCTGATCAATTCATACCCCTTGCAGAGTCTTCTGGATTAATTGTGCCCCTTACAAGACTCATTGTGGAAATGGCGTTTCAACAATATGCTCGTTCTTTGAATCTTTGGAACATAAATATCTCGATCAATCTATCTGCGAGTAACTTAGATGATTTGAACCTAACGGATGAAATTATTGCTCTTGCGAATCAATACAAAATCAACCCAGAAAATGTTTGTTTTGAGGTCACTGAAACATCAGTCATGAGTCACCCCCAGATTGCCATGGATATTCTAACGCGCTTGCGATTAAAAGGTTTTAAGATCTCTTTAGATGATTTTGGAACAGGTTATTCCTCGTTTATCGAATTACACCGACTACCCTTTTCTGAAATGAAAATAGATAAATCTTTCATTATGAAGCTAAAGAGAGATACCCAAGCTCAAAAAATCACAAAATCTATTATTGAACTTGCACATAGCCTAGAACTAAACGTTGTTGCAGAGGGCGTCGAAGATAAAGAAACCTTTGAACATCTTAAAAATTTAAACTGTGATATTGCACAAGGATATTTTATATCCAAGCCTTTGCCTGCCAATACACTACTCCACTGGTTTCAGCATAACTGTGATGACAAACTACATTGTAAATGGGTATAACACTCATGCATCAAACACAATTGAATACGCGCTACTATGCGTTATTTCTATCCTTTTCAAGCTTATTGTTCGGTTTTTTGGTTATCATTGGTTGGCATCTTAGACTAGATTCCTTTATTCAAACTACACCACAAGTTGTTCCCATGGTTTACAATAGTGGAATTTGCTTTATATTATCTGGATTAAGCCTTGCTATTATAAATTATTCAAATCGATGGTTATATTTTTCATGTTTATGCAGCCTGCTTCTCTTTTGTATAAACATACTTACATTATCGCAGTATATTTTTGCCATTAATCTTAATATAGATAATTTAATTGTATCTCCTCATAATCTAACACTACAAATACATCCTGGTCGAATGGCGCCTAATACAACCATCGCTTTTCTTTTTGTGAGCTTAGGACTCTTTTGCCTATCCCAAAAAAAGCAAAATAAAACATCTCTACTTTTAAGCTTCTTATGTTCTTTTTGTATTATCAGCTTTGCCCTCATTTGTTTGTTTTCCTATCTTGCCAACACACCTTCTTTGTTGTTTTGGAAACAATTTACCTCAATGGCACCCAATACAGCTATCGGATTCCTACTCCTTAGTTTTTGTCTAGTCATGACCATTTATAATATAGCGGATAGATACCGAATCATCATTCAGAATTGGTCTCCTTATTTAATTACAATCTGTACTCTGATCTGCGTAATATTGCTATGGAGTGCACTAAAAATTCAGACTATTTATGGTTCTGATGAGAAAGCTAATTTGGCTGCCTACTATATTAAAGAGCACATAAAATTTTCTCTTGACAGCAAAATACAGGCTTTAGTTCTATTTGAGAATCATTGGAAAAACCAAGCAAACATATCTTCTGATCTCTGGGAAGCAAATGCCAATGCCCTTGTAACAGCAACACCAAAATTAGAGACTATCGCTTGGATGGATAAAAAATATGTCATCCAACATCTTGCATCTGAACAAAAAACACCTTGGTTAAAGTCAAATAATCTTAAAAAAATTGACTTATTACCTCAACATAATTCACTGGTCATAAAGCCTATCCTATCTCCTAAGGGAGAAAATGGCTTAATGATTATCATCCCCTCCCATACAAGCAAGCAACAAGGATTTATTCTCGGGATTATCAATTTCACATCATTACTTGCTCCCATATTAGCGACTGAAATGCTTAAAAATTATGAAGTTCACATCTCAATTAATAATGAGCCGTCTTTTGATAAAGGATTAACAACGAAAAATGATGTTTCCATGGTGGCGCTAGATTTTACATTATACGATCAAAAATGGAAAATTGAGACAGGAATACCGACATCCACAGCGAAAGAAGATAATCAAGCCATAACCTCTGATGCTATTATAATTCTGGGTTTAATCCTCTCATTTGTTTTATTTTATACTTTAAAAAACGCTCAAATTGCACGTCTGCGCTTAAGAGAAATACAAAAGATTCAGGCATTCTCTTCTCGTGCACAACAATTAGCTCAACTGGGTGGTTGGCAAAGGCAGTGGTCTTGGATTAAGTATGGTGTATGGATTTATCAATCAATCTAAAGGCTATGTCACTATTCAAAGTGAAGCAAATCAAGGTACAACAGTGACGCTTTATTTACCCAAAATAAAATCAACACTACCCCCTGCAACTAAGGAAGAAAAAATACCTTCTGATATTACACCTAAAATAAACGACGTAAAAACAATTCTCATTGTTGAAGATGAAGAATCACTTCGTGAGATGACTGTAGCATTTTTTAAAAATACTGGACATACCATTTTGCAAGCGCCGAATGGCCCCAAAGCATTGGAACTGATTGAAAATAATTCAAATATTGATTTAATACTCTCAGATATGATTATGCCAGGTGGTATGACAGGCTTAGATTTAGCACTTGCAGCAATCAAAGCAAATCCAAACATTAAAATATTACTTGTAACCGGTTATGCCAAGGAATCACTTTCTATGAAAGCGCTGCCCAAAGGATTTATTCCTGAAGTTTTGGTAAAGCCTTACTCTCTCGTAGACTTACAGAAAAAAGTGTATGAACTCCTCTCTACAGAAAAATGATTTTCTCCGCAGCATTTTATCTCGCTTAAAAAATTAGTCTTGCAAAGAGAGACTCTATGACGATGTGGAATAAATAGCGAGGCTCGATTGTATTTAATTTCATGCATATACTCTGAAAATACTCTTTAACAACCAAAACAATTATTATTGCTATCTTTTACAGATAATTTAACAACAAGCCACCCCAATATATTGAAAAAATAGATTTTAAATGCTATGTTTTAGATAAAATATATCTAATTTATCGATAATGAAAGTAAAATCCACACTAGATCAATGGCTTGTACTCAAGGCGGTGTTAGAGCAAGGTGGTTTTGCGCAAGCGGCAGAGTATTTGCATCGTAGCCAGTCCACAATTAGCTATACGCTTGCACAACTGCAAGCTCAGCTGGATGTAAAAATTTTAGAAACCAAAGGACGCAAAGCAGTCCTCACTCCTATTGGGCAAATACTCTACCATCGTGCCAACCTGTTACTAGAGAATGCAAAGTCCATTGAAAATATTGCCAAGAAAACAACTCAAGATTGGCCAGCAGAAATCAGTATTGTGCTAGATGATCCTTTTCCACGACAAGCGCTAGCCCATGCTTTGAAGGCCTTTAATTTGTTAGGGCATACACGCGTACAAATATATGAGGAAAGCCTATCTGGGACACTTGAAAGCCTCGAAAAGGACACGGCGGATATTGTCATCACTTTTCAAGTACCAAAAGGATACATTGAATTCTGTCAAATACAGATTGTTCAAATTGCAGTCGCGCATATCGATCACCCTTTACATCAATTAGGACATGCTCTCAGCCTTAACGATCTCCGCAATTACACACAACTCGTGGTGCGTGATTTTGAAAAACTCATCTCTGTGAATAAAGACGAGTTAGATACGCCTCATCGCTGGACAGTTGCTAGCAGCTATTTGGCACTTAGTTTACTGCAAGAAGGTACTGGTTTTGCCTGGATACCCGTGAATCATTTATTGCACCAACGAAAATTACTCAAAGCACTTCCCTTAGCCCATGCACAAACACGCTGCTTTTTCTTAAATGCGCTTTATGGCAAAAAAACACCACCCAATCAAGCAACGCTTGCTTTTGCAGAGTGCCTAGAAGCAGCGGTAAGAGAGTATCATCAGCAATTAAACTACCATGTTTCGCTTATCATCAATGCTATTTAAAGTTTATTAACTAATTTCTAAGTATTTAGAAGAGCAGCTCAATCCAATAATGAAAATAACGCAAGCTCTGCTTTCTTGGAATGAATGAGTTTTAACTTTGCTCGTTTTGAGAGTTTCTTTACAACATTCTCCATTTTCAATGCTTGAGATTTCTCTCCCACTAAAGCAATAAATACCAAAGTTAAAGGCTGTCTGCCGCGCAAATATTTTGCACACTTCGGTGTTTGTTCAACATGTTCGCGAAATCGCTTCTGCACATCCACACTAATACCTGTGTATAAACTGTTATCTTTGCATTGTATGATGTACAAATACCAATCTTTTTCTTTTGTCATTTTATTCACTACTCTTTTTGATTGAATAATATTCTATCCTTAAAGCAATATCATCAATAATCACTGCTCATATCCTGCCAATTATATTTTTTTTCATAAAATGTATCCAACTACAACTATGCATGCATGACTTGCGGATGATTTATTACATACAATTCTTGTCCCTAATAGCTTCTTTCTAGTATTATTGAGCCTACTTGTTATTGGCCTTTCACAACAAAAAAGTAACACCTTAAAATTACGGGGATACATTTATTCATGCAACACAATAAAAAAATATTATTCCTTGTTACAGGTGGCACTATCTTAAGTGAAACCACACATCCTGCTACAGGCGCCATTCCAACTTTAGATGTAGATGCTTATTTAAAAAAAAATGCCTTTCTCTCTAAAAAAGCCAACATTGATATAGAACGCTTTTCCAACATGGATAGCAGATTAATGACGCCTGATATCTGGTTACAACTGGCAAAAACTTTAAATGAAAAGCTTAAGCAACAGATTTATCAAGGTATTATTATTTTGCATGGTACTGATACGCTTGAAGAAACTTCTTTTTTCCTAAGCCTTATCGCAGAATGCACAATACCGATTATTCTCACGGGTGCTATGCGCTCTGCCGATGAATACGACACAGATGGCCCTCGCAATCTACAACATGCGATTGAAGTCATTCTCTCAGACTCCGATGAACACAAAGGTGTGATGGTTGTTTTTAACGGACATATCTACGCACCGAGTTACCTCTCTAAAATGAACACACATCTACCCAATTCATTTGATGTTGATCGAATGGGGCACTTAGGCGTTATCGAAAATAATCGCGTAAAATGGTTTAATCGTTTACGACGTTTTGCAGAACTCTCTCTTCCGGCTCAGTTAGCAAAAGTAGATTTATTTTTCACTTATCCAGGTTTTGATGCCAGCCAACTCAACGATGCCATTACAAAGGGCGCTCAAGGCCTTATCATTGCAGGTTACGGATGTGGCAACGTTCATGATAACTTAGTGCCAGAACTACATAACATCATTCAGAAAGGTATTCCTGTTGTCATGGCAACGCGTGTTCGAGAAGGCAGCGTCTTTCCTGTCTATGGCGGACCAGGAGGTGGCGTAGAACTTCATAAAATGGGTGTTCTTTACCATCATGATTTATCGCCTTTTAAAGCAAGAATATTATTAATGCTTGCAATAGCCAATTATGGCAATGACCTCATGAAAATTCAGGCCTGTTTTCAACATTAGAAGCACCTGCCTACCACAAAGTTATACAGACAACTACTTCTGACATCACCCGATCGCTACCGCTTATCGGCATTTCCTTTTGGGTAAGAAGATTAGCTATATACTTCATCTCTTGAAAGCAAACCATTTAGTAGAGGTTATGATGTTAGATTTTTTTAGCAAATCTGTTAAAGCCATCGGTGATAGCGCCGTTATATTTGCAGCAAGCACATCCATTGGAAAAAATCAGGTCATTAAGCCCAAATTGAAAGAAAAAATTGCAATGGGCCGTACTGCTATCCATGACGCACAAAAAGAATTAAATAAAATAAAAAGCATAAAAAAAATTCCTGCTTTAGACAAAGCATTAAATGATTTGGCAAAACAAGGGAATCATCTTATCGCAGATATATTAACTGACAAAAATTTAGATCCTATTGTTGATATTATTGGCGATCACATTAATGAATACAGCAGCATTGAAGCATTTCAAAACACGGTTTTAGAGAAACCGGCTTTAATAGAAATGAAAAACTTTGCGCTTGGATTAATTGATATTGAAAATTATCAAGGTCTTGTGACCTTAATGACAAAGTTACAAGATTTCAAAAATTTATCAAATATTGAGCAAAGACAATTATTTGAAAGATTGCAAGACGGACAATTGGTTGAACGTATTATCAATGAAAATCAGACTTTGGATGTAAATACTGTTAAAGCTAAAACTAAAATCATGTGCACATCACTGTGTCATGAACTCAATTTAACAAAAACAGAAACGCAAACCCTGATTAATCTTTTTGATTCACTGACTCATAAATATTTGCCTGAAGTAAATAAAATTCGTCAAAGCTTAGTCGATAATTTCCCAGCATTCATCCAAACAGAAGAAGCGCGTATTCTGAAAGCGCATCCTGAATGGGCAGCACAAAAAACGACTTCGGAAAAATCTGCGCTTACAACACAATATACAGATACCGCGAAACCCAAAGCAACCCCTTCAAAAGCCAAAGAAAAAGCAGATGAAGTGGAAGTGGTTGTAAAGAAAGAAAAGACGGTTGAGAAAAAGCGACCAGTGCCCCAAACACCCAAAGACACAACTAAAAAAGCACAACCTATTGTCATTGTATTAGATGAGGAAGATGAAGCAGATATTGCTGTTGTTCAAGAAACAAAAAAAACCAAGAAAAAGATAGGGCAAAGAAGATAACGCACTTGTGTTCAAGAGATGCCTTGATGACATCTCTTTGATATCCTCTCCAATTAAATTGTAACTCAACCCCATAGCAACGGATACAAGCCCTATGGAATCGCAGAAGTCTATCATGCCCCCGAAAATCTAGGCGGCCTCGCACCTGTAAGAATGAAGCGCTAAATTTCACCGCTCTTTATCATGATTTAGTTAAATACCCAATAAATTTCATCCTTCTATTACTACCTTTTATCGGGAATTGTTTTAATAACATTTTCTAACTAATATATAACCCATTTTAACATAAGAGAATTTCTTGCCCCCTAATACTGAGGATGACATGTTCCAAAGAACTTTTTATACACTTCAAGCAAAGAAAGCACTCTGGTTTGCTGCCTTCGCAACGCTTGCTACCTATACCCTAATGGCAACCACCTTAACACCGATACTGCTTTATGGGCTCTTAGCAGGCATCACCGCCTTTCATTTATTGCCTCTTGTCCCCCCCATAATAACTGGTGTCTTGATAGCATTTTCACCACTGCTCATACTCTTTACACCGATTGCACTTGGCTATAATTTGGCTTTTATTGGCTTGATGGCAAATGCACTTTTGCTTGGAAATGAAAAAATGCTGCAAGCTTTAAAGCACACACACGCAATGGGGGCTCAGGAAAAGGAAGATCATGAGCTGATGCAAAAACTTGAAAAGAAAACTAAGATCACAGTAAAAAACAAAGAAATCTGCGAGGTAGATGAAAGCTTTGCACCTAATGCAGCTGCTGTAGGTGGATTTAGTGAGCAAAAAATCTATGTATTTAGCAATATATTAAAAGCACCTTTCACACGTAAAGAGAAAAAAGCCGTTTATGCACATGAATTTGGTCATTTAAAACATAAAGATTTCTTAGCAGAATCAGCCTCAAGATTTCTCTATTGGACTACCGCTGTATTTGCACTAAGCGCTTTTTCTCTACCTGTAGCGCTCCTCTTTGTATTTGCTGCGAACATCGCTTATTATGCCATTTCTCAAATCAATGAATTATTAGCGGATTGGCATTGTGCCCAATATGCCAACCCCAAAGCATTGGGCAGCGCCTTAGATAAAATCATCGATAGCGCAGAGAAAATAAAGGCCAATGAGTCCAAGAAAGAAAAAGGTCTCTTAGATACACCTAAATCATACTTAAATTCTTTTAAACGCAAAGTTGGCATGCATTCACATCCAAGCGTTGCCGTGCGTAAATCCTATTTAGATACATACGACACAGAAAAGCAGCTCTTGAAAAAATCTAAAGCACACCGCCCACACCCAACAGCGGCAGCAGCATAGGCTTTCATTAGAATAGCGCATGTGAATGAATTCATGTGCGCACCTGAGCCCCCTCCCTTTTTTAAATACCTATTACTTACCTCATAGAAAAGAAAACACATATCTAAGGTGATCAAATCAGATGAAATCAGCTAGGCTAAATGTTGGTATAACAAAGATAAGGAAATTATATTATGCCTCATACCGA
>JBFWLB010000062.1:0-14839 GCA_050252335.1 Candidatus Berkiella sp.
TGCAATCTTTAAGAAAAGCATGGAAAGAAAGATTTTAAGATGGATTGCCACGCAAAAGACGTGATAGTTTATCTCTTATTTCACCTTTTTCCTGCGTCTTTTTGCTCGCAATGACGAACCTTCATTCATGGGGAGCACTCAGTTTGTAAAGGGAGATGCTCGTTCAGCGTAGCTGTACGAGCAGAGGGATTTAGCTGTTTGAGCTTAACTCTCAGCATAAATCTCCAAAATGAGAAAATAAATTCACATAGCGAATCAGGAATGATATGAATTTATTACACTTCATCCAAAATAGCTTTGAATTTTTCTGAATATCGTGTCGGCGTAAATTCAATAATTTGGTATTCAGCCAGATGATGGATATTGAAAGGATCTTCAGCCAATATTGCTTTGAGCGCTGCTCTACTTTCTGCTTTGGCAAGCATGATGCCACCTGAGCGTGGATTTTGTGTGCCAGAAGTGATAAACACATTTTTTGCATATAAATCATCAAGGAAGCTTAGATGTGCAGGGCGGTGTGCATCAATACTTTCTATTGGCACAATATATCGTAAAATAACGACAAAAATATTTTTCATTTCTCAATTTCCTTTTTGATAGATGAGATTATTGTATCAAACCCTATCCGTTCGCAAAACAGAGGATGGGCATAGTCATTAATCAAAGATATTGGCTTAAGCATGAGTGGCTCCCTCCGTATGCGCTTGTTTATATTTTCCCAGGCGCTGCTCCAGAGCAGCGCTGAAAAATAATAGGCCATAGGACTCTAATAGGGAAAGGTCTGCTTTGATGGCTCGATAAGAGGCCATATTTTTGGAGTGGATTGCATTTACTAACTTACAGAATCTTGTTATTATCGGCAAAGTATTGTTTATTTTGGAGAGATTAGGGGCGTGATTCGATTATACTGTCTGTATAATTACCCGGTTTTATCTCTTTTAGAAAAACTTAAAAAGGGCGCATTTCTTCGTGTCCTTCATGTATTAACTGTTTCTCAAGTCGTTGTTGTGGCCTGACGGCCATATTCATCCCCCCTCTAAATTTATATCTTTTTTATCATTTCATGAGAAACGAATGCTTCGGAGCAATGACGATGTCGCAATATAAGTCTATTTTTCTTTATGGTTTTGCCATATTTGCAATGTTTTTTGGCTCAGGGAACTTAGTATTTCCCATCTCAATTGGTAATCATTCAGGGAATAGTTGGGCTATTGGTTTTGTGGGATTGTTTCTTTCTGGAATTTTGCTACCCTTCCTAGGCTTGTTTGTTATTAAACTACATAAAGGTGATTATAACCAATTTTTTGGAGAGGCAGGTGGTATTGCACGCATTGCTTTACCCCTCTTCATACTTTCTTTATTAGGTGCTTTTGGGGTTGTGCCAAGATGTATTACGGTTGCGCATGGGGGGATAAGTTATGTTTTTCCAGAGCTAAGCCTTGTCATCTTTGCGGCTATTTTTTGTCTTGTAACTTTTTTCTTTTGCTTAAAAGATGATGTAATGATTAATGTTTTAGGCAAGTGGATGAGTCCCATCTTATTGATTGTCTTATTAGGCTTGATTGCAATGGGGATCATAAAAGCGCCTAGTAATATTGAGGATATAAGTGCCTCTCATGCATTTATAGATGGATTTTTAACCGGCTATCAGACAATGGATTTATTTGCTGCGCTTTTCTTTTCAGCACTTATTTTTAAACAAATGCAAAGCCTCATGCCTGCAACAGCAACTGATAGAGAAATTTTAAAATTTGCAATTAAGCCAAGTATTATTGGCTCTATAATGCTATCGATTGTTTATTTAGGATTTGTATTTCTAGGGGCACATTATTCACATTTAATTTCAAGTATTGAACCCGAACAAATGCTGCCAACGATTGTTATGCATGTGATGGGAGATTTTGCGACTTTATTTGTTGCTATTGCAATGCTTCTTTCTTGTATTACAACTGCAGTTGCTTTAAACAATATCTATGCTCGCTATCTTTGCAATTTATTTAAGTGTAAAGACTCGAGATTTCCTATCATCTTATTTGCAACGACATTCATATCTTTTTTGATTTCACTCTTAGATTTTAAAGGGATTGCTGCCTTTTTAGCGCCGGCATTAGAAGTATCTTACCCTGGTTTAATTGTATTGACGGTGTTTAGTATTTGTACGAGAAAATATCATAAGCCCAAAATGTATTTATTTTGGATGATTACAGTGTGTTCAGCCGTTTATATCATGTTTAAACATGGGGTGCTATGAAGGTTATTGAAACAGATAGGTTGATATTGCGTACTTGGAAAGAAGAAGACGGAGATGCCTATTGGCAGATCAATCAAGATCCTAAAGTCATCGAATTTTTGCTAGGCAGTATGAGCAAAGCGCAAATAGAAAGCTTCATACAAAACTGCAACAAAGGATTTGAAAAAAAACAGTTTTGCCTTTTTGCGGTTGAACTTAAAGAAAATCATGAGTTGATAGGTTTTATTGGCTTATCGACCCCGCAATGGGAAGCACATTTTACCCCTGCTATAGAGGTAGGGTGGCGTTTAGGTTCACAATATTGGGGGATGGGATATGCCACGGAAGGCGCAAAAGCAGTGCTTGAGTATGGATTCCACACCCTTAATTTGGCTGAAATTGTGTCTTTTACCGCTAGGCTTAATATTCGCTCCATTCAAGTGATGGAAAGAATCGGTATGAAGCGGGATGTGCGAGATGATTTCGTGCATCCCAAATTGGATCTTCAGCATCCTTTGTCTAAGCATGTGTTGTATCGCATTCAAAAGGAACGATGATTACATAATCTATATTCACTTTCGTTCATTTCTTAAATTTCTTCACCAATTGGCATTGCCTTCTTAGTTATAATTCTTTTTATCCACGAATGTAGACTTAAAAGTCTATTTGTTGTATATTTAAATACATTAAAGTATATTTAATGGGGGGGTATGCATGGATCTGTCACTTTATAAAGCATTGTGTAATGCAATTGTGCTGTTGATGAAGCCTTTGGTAGAAGTTGTGATCCATGATTTAAATTCAGGCACGATTTGTTATATAGAAGGTGTTCTGTCAAAACGCCAAATCGGTGATCCTTCCTTACTTGAGCAATCAGGCTTTGAGGATGATTTAGAGACAATTGTTTATCCAAAGCTCAGTTTTGATGGTCGTTTGATCAAATCAATCTCAGTACCGCTTGGCGACCAATGGCTTGTCTGCATTAACTGTGATGTTTCTGTTTTTAATCAAATGCAAACGCTCAGTCAACAATTCTTAGAAATAAGTCAAGCAGCAGGACCTAAAAGTCTTTTCGCAAAAGATTGGCAAGAAAAATTACATATTGCGATCCATGCTTATTTGCAAGAGCAATCATGGCATTTTGAAAGCTTAACAAACCGTCAGAAGAAAGAGCTTGCAAAGCACTTGTTTAGTATTGGCGCATTCAATGAAAAAAATGCGACTGATTATATTACAACTGCCCTTAATATAGGTCGTGCAACGCTATTTAAATATTTAAAAGAATGGAGACATTCTAATCATGAAAGAATTTAAATTAGAAGAATATTTAACACAATATGAGTTCAGCAGTCCTTATTTGCTGTGTTGTTCAGATGCAGAGAGTTTTTCAATGTCGGAAATACTTGAGCTTGCTAGCACCGAAGACAAAGCATTGTGGGATAACATACATTTAAATTATACAGAACCCTATGGTTTACCACTGTTGCGTGAAGAAATTGCAAAAAGTCTTTATCCCGGTTTAAAATCTGAAAATATCTTATGTTTTGCAGGTGCTGAAGAAGGTATCTTTGCATCTTTGCATGTGCTTTCAAATCCTGATGACCATGTGATTGTTTTGACCCCGTGTTATCAGTCCTTGCTTGAAATTTCTCAATTAAAAAAAGCAACAGTCACACAGATTCCATTGCGAGAAGAAAATGGTTGGTGTATTGATCTAAAAGAGATTGAAGCAGCAATTCAAACCAATACAAAATGTGTGATTATTAATTTCCCTCATAATCCAACCGGACAAGTGATTACACAAGCAGCACTTTCAGAATTAGTCGCATTGTGCGATAAACATGGCATATGGTTATTTTCTGATGAGGTGTATCGATTGCTCGGTGTGCCACAAGAACCTTGGGCTGAGCCTGCTGCTTGTAAGTATCCTAAGGCATTGTCACTGGGAGTGATGAGTAAAGCCTTTGGCATGGCAGGGCTTAGAGTGGGCTGGGTTGCCTGCCAAGATACTGAACTGCTACATCAAATTAAAAAAATGAAAGATTATTTATCCATCTGCAATAGTGCACCTGCTGAGATCATAAGTCTCATTGCCTTAAAAAACAAAGCAAAGATTTTGGATAGAAATAATAAAATTGTATCTGATAATCTAAAATTATTAGATCAATTTATGGCAGAATATCAGCATCTTTTTTCATGGCAAAGGCCACAAGGCGGATGTGTGGGTTTTGTACAATATAAAGGTGCTGAATCAATAGATGAATTTTGTGCAACACTGATCAAAGAAAGTGGTGTACTGCTATTGCCAGCGTCTGTATATGATTATCCAGGCAAGCATTTTCGAATTGGCTACGGCCGCAAGAACATGCCTGAGGCTTTGGAGAAATTAAAAGTATTTATTGCCTGAGTACTGTTCATTTATTCCTTATTTTTTTGATTTTTTATGAGTCATAATTATTTTTTGATATTTCTGCCATAATCAATAATAAATGTTGAACATCTCCATTAGAGCATAACATCTTTATAGAAGGGTTCTCTAGGATCAGAGGTTAGATATGATATCAAAATGGCAATGGATAGGCCGCCAGCTTTCAGAGAAATTATGGTTACGTGCTGGTTTATTTTGCATTATTAGTGTTATATGTGCGTTGGCAGGTCTCATTATAAAGAACTATCTGCCTATTAATTTGAACTTCAAAATTTCTGCTGAAGCTATATATGACGTCTTAAATATTATTGCATCCAGTATGTTAGCAGTGACTATCTTTTCACTCAGTGTGATGGTAACAGCCTATTCTGCTGCTGCAAACAGTGCTACACCACGTTCTACGCGTTTATTGCTTACCGATCGTACGGCACAGAATGCACTTTCAGCTTTTATAGGTTCTTTTCTCTTTAGTCTTGTAGGTATTATTGCCTTAAAAATGGATATCTATGATGAAAATGGTCGGCTACTACTCTTTATTGCTACCATTATAGTGATTTTTCTAGTTGTTTTAATGCTATTGCGTTGGATTGAGTATCTATCCAGTTTAGGGCGTTTAGGTAAGACAATAGACATGGTTGAGAAAGCAGCAACAGCATCTATTCGCGAGTTTTGTGAGCATCCTTATTTAGGCGGGACGCCATTATCTAATTTATTGATTAAGCCAGAATATACTACTGTACCGCATCCTAAAATTGGTTACATACAGCACATTGATATGGCTACACTCTCAAAAATAGCTGATCAGCTCGAAAGTCCAATATATGTCATATCAAGACCTGGCACATTCAATGATTCTTTTCAAGCAATTGCTTATTTGGGCGGTGCGGTTACTAATGAAAGTGATATTGAGAAAATACAGAATGCTTTTATCATTGACGGCGAACGTTTGTTTGAACAAGATCCAAGATTTGGCACGATTGTTTTGACAGAAATAGCTTCACGATCACTTTCTCAGGCTATTAATGATCCAGGTACAACAATAGATGTATTGGGCACCTTATTACGCGTTTTTACTATTTTAGCGAAGGCCTCCATAGAATTGGAAGAAAGCGCTAGAGAAATAAAATACGCAAATGTATTTATTCCAGAAATCCCCATAGAAGATTTTTTTAGTGATTGTTTCTCGCCTATTGCCAGAGATGGTGCTGGTATCTTAGAAGTGGGCATTAGATTACAAAAAACCTTTCGTTCTCTTGCTTGTATGGGAAACAGTGCTTTTCAAAAAGCTGTGTATAATCAATCCCAATATGCTTTGGCTCAGGCTTTAGTTACATTAAAGATAGAGCAAGATAAAGAGGTGATAAAATCAATTGCTCTCTCATCAAAAATAAGTTAAATGACTTTTTGGTGGTATAGAGTAGATGAAAATATTTTTGTGGATAAAATTAAGTGTAATTAATCTTATTGATAAATGACTTTGAGTATCTATGCTTTCATGCCGCTAAAATCTTGTTATATCAGGTAGTTGTTGACCTTAAGAAAAATTTATCGTAGAGTCTTCACTTTAAAGTCAATGCGCTTAGCTATTTTGGATTTCATAAAAATCTAATGTATTACGATTTTGATATTATTATTTTCTCTCCCATTATTATCGGCTGATGCCGATACATACGCCCATCCCCTTTCGATTATTCCTATTTTTAACAATCCTTAAGTAGAATGAGGTTGCACATGCTTGGCCCTAGACATAAATATTTGCCTTATTTGATGTGGCTATTTCCACTATCATTTTTTGCTTACCAATTTATTTTGCGCTTATGGCCAGGACTTATGATGCATCAGATTATGGATCAATTCTCCATTGATGCGAGTCATTTTGGTCTACTGGCAGCCTTTTATTATTATGGTTATGCAGGTATGCAAATACCCGTGGCTATTTTATTGGAACGATTTGGGGTACGGCGTGTTGTCTTTCTCTTTGCCGTGATATGTGGGCTTGCTACCTTGATGTTCACTCATACCAATCATTTTTATGTAGCGGTATTAAGTCGATTTTTAATCGGAGCAGGTTCTGCGGTTGGATTCCTTGCTATTTCCAAAGTTGTTTCTGAATGGTTTCCTAAAGAACATTATGCACGAATGATCGGTTTCTCCTTTACCTTTGGACTCATGGGAGCGATCTTTGGCGGCAAGCCTGTGAGCCTGCTCATTGAAACATATCCTTGGCAGAGTGTTGCGCTTACGCTCGCGACTATTTCAATTGTCATTGGTTGTTTAACCTATTTTATATTGCGGTCTCCCCAAACAAATAACGAGCAAAAAGAAGAAGAACAATTTAATCTTGCAAATTTTAGATCCTTGCTTTCTTCGCCAGTTATTTGGTTTTTAGCCATTGCTAACCTATTGATGGTTGGGTCTTTGGAAGGGTTTGCGGATGTATGGGGTGTTCCTTATTTAATGACCGCTTATGATCTCAACAAGGCAGATGCCGCAGGACTTATATCTTTCATCTTTTTTGGTATGTTAATTGGTGGTCCATTATTAGCATTACTCAGTAGGAAATTGGGTAACTATACCGTGATTGCTGCATCTGGATTGGGTATGGCAGCAGCGTTTTTATTGTTATTTTTAAATCAAAGTTACAATTCAGTGTTGCTCTCTTGCTTGTTCTTTGGGGTAGGTATTTTATGTTGCTATCAAGTGATTGTCTTTGCTGCAGGTTCAAACTTGGTAGCACCTAAACATTTAGGCGTTACTGTCGCATTTTTGAATTGTATCAATATGCTAGGTGGTTCATTTTTTCATACGACCATTGGTAAAATAATGGATGTTTCTGGAGGAGAGGGCTTAAGTCATGAGGGCTTGAGAATATATGATCTCCATGCCTATCAATATGCGCTTTGTGTTGTGCCATTATGTGCTGTGGTAGGTGCTATTATCGTTGCTGTTATTGGTATGAGATCACGTGCTAATAAAGCATAGAGTAAAGCGGGCCATAGTATGCCCGCATTTTAAAAATTAAGTATTTTTAAATTCATCAAAAGAGCGTAGTGCGTCTGCTGCATACATAAGGGATGGACCACCGCCCATATAGACTGCCATACCTAAGACTTCGGCTATTTCCTCTCGTGTTGCACCAAGGCGAGCAAGTGCTTTGGTATGATAACCAAGGCATCCATCGCAGTGTGCAGCAACACCTAAAGCAAGCGCTATCATTTCTTTGGTTTTTTCATCTATGGCTTTTGTTGTCGTAGCTGATTTTGCCATGCTTGCAAATCCAGCCATAGTATCTGGAATGAGTTTGTGTAATTCTTTCGTGTAAGCGCTGATATCATTAATGATAGATTTGTATTCTTTGGTCATATAAGACTCCTAATCTTAGATGTTATTAATAGATTTATTTTGTCATTTTGATAAAAATGATATTTCTTAGTCCTCTATTTTATTCCAGGGGGCTTTGGTAAGTATCAATGCCATGCCACAACGATCTGTAATGCCTGCGAAAATGAGGCCACAGCCTACGAATAGAGGAATAAGACTAAATATAGAGCTTATGGAGAGTGCTAGTATTGTGCCGAGTGTGACGAATAAACCAGCAGCAATGCGAACCTGTCTCTCAAGTGAAATTGGTTTTCTTATTTTTGTTTGGTTTATAGATGTTTGTGTACCATAACCTTTGAGATCGTGCCCACATCTTTCACAGGCAGTTATGCCCCCTTCGACTACATTAACGTTACAATAGCCCTCAGCAGCGAATTTTTCTGCTGCTTGGCTTGCACGTTGGCCACTACGGCACAAAATGTAAACTTGAGCATCCTTGGGTAAACCATGGTGTTGCATCAACTCAGTGGGTTTTAATTCGTTTAATGGTACATGAGTATGGTCAAAGCCAATGTGCTTTTCAGCATGTTCCATTTTAGTACGGACATCTAGGATGATACCTTGCTTTGGATCCACTGGGCAGAGGTTTTCAGCAAGAATAATTGAAAAACTTGTCATGATGCCCCCTATTGAATACTATAAGACTTGATAATATTAATATATTATAATAATATAAATTAATATATCGTAATATAAATGTCAAGATGATGAGAAAATATTTGTTTAACGAGGAGAGTCATGAGTAAACAGCGTGAAAAATTAGAGCGTGCAGTAGGTTTGCTGAAACTACTTTCTCATCCAGTACGATTGTCAATTTTGTGTAATCTTGTTCACAATGGGGAAATGAGTGTCACCGAGCTTGTAACGGCAGAGGCTGGGGCAGCAGGGCAATCACAGATTTCACAGTTTTTGGCTAAGATGCGTAGTGAAGGTTTGGTTAAGACACGTAAAGAGGCACAAACCGTTTATTATAGTATTGACTCATTACAAGCAAGAAAAGTTGTGCAAGCACTCTATGAGATATATTGTAAAAGGGCTTAAGACTGACAGATTTTCTGTTTCTGCCATAGCTTAGAGAATGATGGCTTCAGTACTCCCGACAATTAAAAACGCCATGTCATACTAAGAACGGGACCATTCAACCGTACATCGTAGACGTGTCCGCCGTCGCTATAGTCGATATCCATTATTTTATAGCCTGCTGAAAGTGCCATAGAATCAGTTGCAAGATAGTTTATCGTAGCAAGCGCAGACCAGGTAAAATCTGAACCCACACTGAAACCTCCTATGTTTGCTTGTGCTTGCAAAGAAAGTTTATCCATCATCCGCATAAATACACGAAGGCCCACAACCGGATCAACCCAGCTGAAGTGTTCTCTATAGCTGCGGGAAATAGATCCCGCACTGACTGTTACCTCATTGGAGATACGCCAAAATTGTGCGCCAGCAAGCGCATCAAGCGTAAAATTTTGTACGTCGTAAACCCTATAACCGCCCTGCAAAGTCATCATAAATTGTTGAGTGTCAACACTGCCGTTCAGGAAGATGCCTGGTGGTATGGGAACAGGAAGTGGTGGCACAGGACCTATTGTCTGACTATCAGTGGCATTGATGTACATGATATCGCTAGAAAATACGAAATTATCGTATCGACCCCAGAGATTGATAAAACCACCGAGATTAAGCTCCTCTATGATTTCTCCAAATGATTTTTTCACAGTGACTGTCGGTGCGCGCTTAAAGGGTGAAATGTCGCCCTTTAAGCCCGTTGCCCATACATAAGGCGTCACTTGTAATGCTCGGTTGGTATGTCCAGGTATGTTTGAATCCTGTTCCTTTGCTTGATACATATGCATACTTTTGGCATAAGCCTGCTGTTGCATAGACAGTAACAAACATGAGGTCAGCGTGAAAATAGCAACCCCCTTCAACATAACATTCTCCTTGTATGACATGTAAAATCAGCGAGGCCGAACATGCCTATCTTTTACAATCCTAAGAATTTGAAAGCTTCAGTTGTCTGAAATTTTTCGTTGACGGCGCCGGAAAAGATATTTTCCTGGTTGGGGCCAAGCTCAAGTTTTTTGACGGTGCCGGCATCCTTCGAAAAATCGATTTTTTTCAGATCAACCCAGAAGATATTGGGCGTCAAAGCGGACTCAAAAAAATACAGTTTTTGAGCATGCTCGGAAACCGTACGCCAACGCGTCGATGAGATATTGGGTTGATCGGCGGTGGTAATACCAAACGGAACCGATGCATTTCGGATCACACCAAATACGCTGGCAATGGCTTCCACAGGATTCTCGGTTTTTGGAATCGCATTGACATAGAAAGAGGCTCGTACAAAGCGGTCGGCGGCTCTGTTTGTACCAGGCAGCATCACGGTTCCACCGATCTGTTTCCAGTATTCATTCAGAGCTAGCTGTTCCTTGAAGATAGGGGAGTTGGTCATGACCTGATACTGTCGTCCGTGATGAATGACCTGTTTGCCATCTATATATTCGATGATCGCGCTGTCGCCTTGTGCGTCACTCATGGAAAGATGCAGCGTTGCAAGTCGGTTCTCTCCCGGAACATGGGAGGTTACGATGGTAAAAGGTTGTTGGGATAGCACCTCGACGGCCTCTTGCACCGTTGCAAAATTATCCAGAACATATTGTGCCCATGCCGCAATAGACAGGCCGGGCATCGTGCCATCGTAATGTGGATAATCGGATTCTACTAGCCATAATATGTTGGTGACCAGCCCCGCCTCATTCATGCCATCTGTAGTGGAGATATCATAGCCACTGGCAATGACAGAGCCATATTTGGAAACCCATTCCACCGAGTTTGGACCAGCCACACCTGAGCGTTGCATACCACGCGGGAATATCCAAAGATTAGTACCCACATCGCTTTTCCAGTCCATCGAGCGAGCGGTAATCACTTGGTCATTGGCGCCGAGATAGACAAGACGCGTACATGCTTTGCTGGATACAGGCACTGACACGACAGATAGCAAAAGAGCTGTCGCACAAGCCATTTGAAAAAAACGTTCCTTGAATTTCATTAATATTCTCCGTTTTTATGCATATATATCGTGCTATTTCAATATCTTCATAGATAGTAAATGATTGTGCTGCTATTGCAAGGAAAATTGTCCATCTGTTTCGAGGGGGCTTATCGTATGCAATAAATTGTTTTGTGAGCAATGTCAGCTGAGGAATCGTGTGTTTAGTCAGGCCGCTGTAGATCAGTTTCTGAATGTGATAAATGATCTGAGTGAACGAGATAGATCTTAAAGAAAAAACCGTCCTAAAAGGGGGTATAAAATGAATGGCGGAGAGGGAGGGATTCGAACCCTCGGTACGGGTTAACGTACACACACTTTCCAGGCGTGCTCTTTCGACCGCTCAGACACCTCTCCGGGAATGGCCGACCATTCTATCAAACAATTACCTGTTTCGGAACGGGGAATTTCTAAATATTTTAGCCACCTAAGATATTAAGGACAGCCAAGTATTTCTGATAAATATAGGACAGCCACAATAAAAACTTGTGGGTTCAAGAGTAAGAAGGGACGGAAAGATAGGCGGTTTGGGTTATATCTTAATTTTTAAGATAGGGATGTATTTTATTTTGATTGAGGAATAGGGAATAAGGTTGATAAAGACAATAAAGGGATTATTAAACTAGGCGATAAGCTCTTTTGCGTAACTCTTCTTTGCTTGAGCAATACCCTTTAAGCCTTTTCTTCCTGTTTTGGCAAAGTTGAGTAATAGTATTTCGCTGCCCACTGCATGAGAGAAATTTTTTCCTAAATTTCTGACCAATGAAATCCAGTTTTTAGGCTCGAATTGTAATCTCGTTAAAATAGGGGCAAGGTGCCCAGGGATAGAGCCTGCTTCTTTATCATCCCGAATCACCCTGCCTGTATAGTCTACAAGTTCTAAATAATCGGATAGCGTAAAGTTGATAGCATAGGTGTGTAATTTTGAAACATGCGCAAAAGGTACTAGGGACTTGGGTTGAGGGAGATGATTGTATAAATCTGCTTTTTCACGTTTTTGTTGTTTAATAGATTTTGGTTTATTGATTTTCAGCTGCTTAGCAATATACTGAATGCGTTCATAAATAGAAGTAAATTCAGATTCTTCTGGTGTCTTTGTAATGCCTGCTCTGATGGGATTTAAATCAACATAAACCATCGCACTCAACAATGCACCTTCATCTAATAGGGCTTGGGATTTAAAGCGACCTTCCCAAAATCTCCCAGCTGTATCATCCTCTTCATTTACATCGCGGGCGATTCGTTCATTTAAGCAACGCATGAACCAGCTAATACTTGTCAAGCGCTCTTTCCAAAGTTGAATTTTTTGCTTTAAATGTTTGTTTTCTTTAGCATCTTTGGGGAAAATAACAGACCAACGAGAGATAATTTCTTCTTCTGACCAGTCCTCTGTGACTTTATCTTCCACGTACAAAACAACATGATAATGATTGCTCATGATGGCATAAGCACAAATTTTGATGGCGAATATATTCGCAAGGTATTTTAATCTGTCTACAATCCATGCTTTGCGATGGGAATAGTCGGTTTGTGTCAATTCATCATAACCACAGAGAAAACTACGGCGCACACATCGGTTCATGACGTGATAATACGGCGTTGCATTCAAGTCGATTTGTTCCGAACGCGCTAAAGTCATAATTCAAATTAACATCCCTATGTACTGAACGAAATTCTAGCGCAAAGATTTTGGGTTAATCAACTTTTTATGGCTGTCCTGTGAGATATAAGATAAAAAAAAGCCGCATGGTGCGGCTTATCTATATTAAGCTTGTGGTTTGCGACGAGACACCGCAAGTACAACCGCGAATAAAGCAGCTAAACCTAATAAAATCAAATTATCCATTATTAAATCTTTTAAGGTTCGTTTTGGGGTGATATTTTTGGTATTTTTTTCAAAATAATAAATTATCCCGCCAATGCCTTCCTTAAGAATACGTTGATAATCTTTACCTTGCATCTCCTTTTTAACCTTCCCAATAATCTCATCTTGCACGGCAGGTGGGTAGAAGGCTTCCATATTGGTTGAAGGATGGATGCTGGCATATTGTTCTTTTAATGACACAATAAATAAAGCACTATATTGCGGTGCAGGTTGTCTGTTTGAGAGTTGTTCAATAGCGTAATTGATCTCTTTTGCAGGATCATTTTTTAAATCTTGCAAAATAACCGCTTCAATGCGCAGTTTATTATTAAGTTCGATCTGACCTAATAATTCATTGTATTGTTTGAAAATATAAGGATCAATGACTTTTGCATAATCATAGATATAGGGAGCTGGTGTTGTGGTTGTTTGCGCTTGTGCAAAGATAATACTTGAGAATAACAAAGATAAGATACACAGCAAGAAATTTTGTTTTTTCACTGCCAGTGCATTATAAAATTTGCAAACTTCCATGTTAAAGCTCCTTAGCATCCATCGATATTAAAAAGTATGTGAATTGACTTATACTAATTGCCATATTAGCTTAAAAATGGCTGATTGTGTAGTTTTGAAAAAAGTTATTCAATATACTTAAGTATGTCTTGCGTGACCTGTTTTTTAGTATAAGTTGGTTTATGCCATATCCATAAAGCGTATATACCAAGCAGTGCAAAGCAAAACCATAAGAATACAGACAAATAAGTGAATACTGTGCTTTGTTGTATCAGGGGAATAAGATCCAGGGGAATGCGACCATCTAGTAGGTTTAAAGGTGTTCTTATGCCATCTAGTACGATATAAATTCCTATAAATTTGAGCGTTATTTTCATTAAACTGTAATTATGTAATTTAATAATTGACAATAAAAGGCCAACCATGATGATTAAGATCAAAATGGTAAGGATATCTCTTACCCACAAAATTGAAATAAAGAGAATAAAGAGACTTAAGACGATGGCTTCAAAAATAGCATATTTTTTATGCAGTTTATCAGCCAGAATATAAATGAGCATGCCCCATAGCACAGCACCACAATAACTACAGGTGGCAATGAACCATATATTTCCGCCTTGTGCAAAACTTGTTCCCATGCCACGCAAAGACAATTCTAAAGAAGAGACAGAACCGCCGGTTGCAAGGATCCCTAACGCTTTACTGATTTCATGGAAAAATCCCATCCACCAAGAAAAAGGCCAGTTGAATATTGGAACATAATAGACTGCAAAGGCAACCACCACATAAGCTAAAAATGTGATCGACCGTAATGAGAACATTATCTTAACCTAAAGGTTAGTTAAAAGGCATAAAACACGAACAGCTGTCATTCTTGAGACTGCTCGTGTTTTCAATAAAATTCAAGATTTCTGTTTAATTTTTCTTGCCTCTATGGTACAGATAACCACCTGCAGCACCTACGCCAGCACCTATTAATGCGCCTGTTCCAGCACTGCCAGAAGCTGCACCAATGAGTGCGCCTGCACCTGCGCCTATAGCGGTACCCGTTAGTACACGTTGTTCACCTTTGGTTGTAGAGCACGCTGTCGTTAAGCTCAACATACCTATAAGGGCAATTGTTTTTACAGCTGTGTTCATTTTTCACTCCTAACATTATTATGAAACATATCTTCAAATGCGAAGATGACTGCGTAGATTGACTTATTTATTTCGGAAGAAGTTCCCGCATTGATTAATTTTTGTAGCGGCAAAGGTAAATGTCCGGTCTTGGGCAAAGTTAAAATGTCCTGTAATAATAATCACTTAAAGCAAGGAAGCTTGAAGAGTGATAATACAGGGGTGTATATGAATACAGCGGACATTTTG
>JBFWLB010000063.1:0-14487 GCA_050252335.1 Candidatus Berkiella sp.
TTTCTAGCTCCAAAACTCAAGCAAATGTAACAGATTCCACACAGAATAAATCAGCAGATAGTGTTGTAGAAAATGATGAGCTAAGTGATTCAACGCATGGCTCTTGCATCATAACCATCGATACGCAAGAGCGTTGCTTACTTATCTACCCCATGGCGCAATGGGAAATCATTGAAAAGCAAATTGAAGCCTTACCTAGTTTTAATGCACATGCTAGAAAGGTACAACGATTATTATTAGGCCACGCAACTGAAGTGAATGCAGATAGCCATAGCCGCTTACTCATTCCTCCTCCTTTACGGGAATTTGCAGGCCTTGAGAAACAAGTTGTCCTCTTAGGACAAGGTAAGAAGCTTGAATTATGGAACAAGGCTGAATGGGATAAACAACGTGAAATTTGGTTGAAGGAGGAGACAAAGGATGGGGATGAGTTACCACCCAGTCTAATGTCTATATCGCTATGAGTAAGTTTATACACAATCCAGTTATGTTAAATGAAATCATTGAGTGCTTAAAAGTGAAGCCAAATGGTTGGTATATTGATGCAACCTTTGGTAGAGGTGGGCATACACAAGCTATTTTAGATAAGCTTGGGCCTCAAGGGAAATTGATTGCCATAGATAAAGATCTTGATGCAATTGCTTATGCACGTCAAAAATATGCGCATGATGCTCGTTTTCAAATTTATCATGCTTGTTTTAGCGATATTCCTAAACTTTTGGGTAATAATGCTGGGAAAATAGATGGTATTTTGGTTGATTTAGGGGTTAGTTCTGCGCAATTGGATGATCCAAGTCGTGGCTTTAGCTTTAGATATGAAGCAAAATTAGATATGCGCATGGATCAATCGCAAAAAATAACTGCTGCAGAGTGGTTAGAGAATGCAACTTCTAAAGAAATATCAACTGTTTTAAAAAAATATGGTGAAGAAGTCGATGCGCATCGTATTGCTGAAAAAATTATTGCTGCCAGAGCTGTGCAGCCGATCGAAACGACAAAACATCTCAGTGATTTGATTTCTCAAGTCAAAGTACGATACCACAAAAAGAAAATACATCCTGCCACGCTTTCATTTCAAGCAATTCGCATTCATGTGAATAAAGAACTCGATGCCTTAAATCAGCTCTTAAGTGATGCGCCAAATTTATTGAAAAAAGAAGGTATTTTGGCTGTAATGAGTTTTCATTCATTAGAAGACAGAATGGTAAAAAGAAGTTTTAGAAAATTGGTGACACCTAATTTACCTAAAAAACTACCGATTATGGAAAAAGCAATTCAACGTCCATTTGATTGGCATTTAAAAAGAGCAATGCCTTCTTCAAATGAATGTGAAATTAACCCAAGGGCGAGAAGTGCTGTTTTAAGAGCGATTCGAAAAGGATAAATGCTCTCGAAAAATAGAAGGAAATTGCTATGGCAAGTATTGGTCAGGGATTGGGAGGGCGAATGCAATCCGTGCTCATTGTAGCGTTGGTTGCTTTAGTTTTCGCTTCTGCCGTCAGTGTCATTTTTATTAAACATAAAACACGTCAATATTTTGCAGAATTGCAAAATTTGCAAAGAGCTTCAGAAGATGCGCATGTTGAATGGAGTCAACTGCTTGTAGAGCAAGGGACATGGGCGTCAGATGCACGGGTTGATCGTGCAGCCCGGCAACGATTGAACATGATGTTACCGCAACCGCAAGAAGTGGTGGTGTTGGCAAAATGAACAATCAACTCTTTCGTTTTAGGATGTTGATTATCATTTTATGTGCGATGGGTGCTTTGAGTGCAGTTGTATATAGATTATGGGATTTACAAATAAACGATAGAGTATTCTTGCAAAATCAAGGATATAAGCGAGCGGTTCATACTGTCCCCGTTATTCCTTTTAGAGGAATGATTTTAGATAGGCATGGTCAGCCACTGGCGATTAGTACACCTGTTAAATCTATTTGGGTTGATCCAACAGCGGTAGATCTGTCTCAAAAGGAGTGGGCAGATTTGGCGACGCTTTTAAATCGCAATGTTGGCTTAATTAAAACGAAGATTAAAAGTAAAAAAGATAAGCGCTTTCTTTATGTGAAACGGCACTTGCCTCCCAATTTAGCATATAAAGTAAGCCGCTTAAAACTTAAAGGTGTATTTCTTCAAACAGAATATAAACGATTTTATCCAACCGGCGAAGTATTTGCACATGTGTTAGGTATGACCAGTGTCGATCACAAAGGTATTCAAGGCTTAGAACAACTTTTTAATGATAAATTATCAGGAAAACCAGGCCGATATAAAGTTTTAAGTGATCGCATGGGGCAAAAAGTTGGAAGCTTAGAGTATGAAAAACTCCCAGAAAATGGCGAAAATATTACTTTAAGCTTGGATAGTAGAATACAATATGCCACCTATAAAGCACTCAAGGAAGCAGTGCATTTTCATCAAGCAAAAGCAGGCACAGCCATTGTATTAGATGTAAATTCTGGCGAAATTCTTGCTATGGTCAATCAACCTTCTTTTAATCCTAATACCAAAATTGATATCGTGGACAGCCGTTTTCGAAATCGTGCTGTCACAGATAGCTTTGAGCCAGGTTCTGTTATCAAAACAATCAGTATGGCAAATATCTTAGAATCTGGAAAATTCAGCCCAGAAACTCAGGTTGATACAGGACCAGGTTGGATGAAAGTGAGCGGCAGAATGGTTCGAGATGTTCGCAACTATGGTGTCCTTGATTTAAATACCATCATGCAAAAGTCCAGTAATGTTGGTATGAGTAAATTAGTACTGTCTTTGCCGCCTGAAAACTTATTAGAAACCTTTAGAAAAATGGGTTTTGGGCAAAAAACAGACAGTTTGTTTCCTGGGGAAGTGGGTGGGTATTTAAATGAAAAAGTTCGCAACCATCCCTTGAGTTTAGCCACAATGGCATTTGGCTATGGTTTGACCGTAACACCACTACAAATTGCGCAAAGTTATGCCATCTTGGCTAATCATGGCAAAAAGTGTCCAATTAGCTTTCTAAAGCACAGTCATGATATTCAATCTGAACAAGTTATTAGTCCAAGTGTCGCGGAAGCAATCAATAAGATGTTACAATTATCGACGCAAAAAGGGGGCACTGGTACGAAAGCGAGCATTCCTGGTTACCAGGTTGCGGGTAAAACAGGCACGGTCAGAAAAGTTAGTCAACAAGGATATTCAGACAGTCAGCACGTATCTGTCTTTGCAGGTTTTGTTCCTGCGAATAACCCTAAAGTTGCTATTGTCGTGATTGTTGATGATCCATCCAATGGAAAATACTATGGTGGTGATGTTGCTGCCCCTGTTTTTTCAAAAATTGCTTTTAGCACAATGCGCATCTTAAATGTACCGCAGGAAAGTTATAGTTCAAAAGATATTTTAGTGAAAAAATAACATGCAATTAAAATTACTGCTTGAAAGCATCGGGGAGAGGGTAAATAGCCTTGATTGCGACGATTACGATATAAAAGGTCTTACACTAAATAGCAGCGCGATAAAGCCTGCTTTTGCTTTTTTAGCGATTAAAGGACATGCGCAAGATGGTCGAGCTTTTATTAAGGATGCAATACAAAATAAAGCATCTGTGATTTTAGCGGAAGCACAAGGTTTAAAACAGTTCCTTTCTGATATTCAGACCTCCATACCCATTATTCCGATTGACCGCTTACTCGATAAAGTTGGGTTGTTGGCGCATTCTTTTTATCAAGCCGAAGATCAAGCATCCACAACAGTAGGTGTAACAGGTACGAATGGTAAAACAACCTGTTGTTTTTTAATTACGCAAACCTTGCAAAAATTAAATTGTAAAAGTGCATTGATGGGTACGCTGGGCTATGGTATGGCTGGCAAAATATTACAGACTCAAAACCTTACTACGCCAGATGCGGTTACGCTACATCAAAATTACGCTGCTTTATTAGAGGAAGGTGCAAAAGTAATTGCGATGGAAGTATCTTCCCATGGTTTAGATCAAAATCGATTAAATGGCTTAAAGATTGATTCAGGTATTTTCACAAATCTAACCCAAGATCATTTAGATTATCATAAAGATATGAATACCTATCTAAAAGCCAAACAAAAGTTATTTGAAAGGCCTGAGTTAAAACGAGCCATCATTAATTTAGATTCACCTTATTTTGATAAGGTTTTAGCAAAAATTAATCCAAAACTACCTATTTTTATATATTCTTTGAATCAACCTAAACTGCTGCGAAGAAGCTACCCCGTTTCCACTTCATTTATATATGCTAAACATTATTCTTTTCATAATAATGGTATTGTTGCAGAAGTTGTGACACCGTGGGGAGACGGCGAGTTGCGTTCTCCTTTAATGGGAGATTTCAATCTAAGTAATTTATTAGCTGTATTGACAGAGGTTTGTGCGCAAGGCTATCCGTTAAAAGAAGTGTTAAATGCGCTTTCTGGTGCGCAGGGCGCGCCAGGTAGAATGCAGCGCTTAGGTCGGGGTGATTTACCAGAAGTGATAGTGGATTATGCGCATACGCCCGATGCTTTGGAAAAAGCATTGACTGCTGCCCGCCAACATTGCAAACGACGTTTATGGTGTGTATTTGGATGTGGGGGAGGCCGAGATAAAGAGAAGCGGCATTTAATGGGAGAAATTGCGTCTAAATTGGCTGATAAAATTATTGTGACTAATGATAACCCACGTATGGAGCCACCACGTCAAATCATCACCGATATTATGGCAGGTATTCCTGTTGATGAGCACAAGAAAATTTTAATAGAAGAAGATCGTAAAGCAGCGATTTCATACGCTATTTCACACGCACTTTCTGTCGATACGATTGTGATAGCTGGAAAAGGACATGAAAGTTATCAAGATCTCGGCAAAGAAAGATTGCCATTTAATGATGTGGAATGTGTTGAAGAAATATTTGCTCAAGGCGGATAGAATTTTACTTAGGGGTTGCAATGAAACTAGAAGATCTTGCTCAAGCGATGCATGGCACACTGACTGGCAACAACATTCATTACACTGAGATTTCCTCAGATACTAGAACCTTAAAATCTGGAACTATTTTTATTGCGCTCAAAGGCGAGGCGCATGATGGGCATGATTTTATTGATGCTGCAATTCAACGCGGTGCAAATGCGTTGATTGTGAACAAAAATACATCTAAAGCACAGAATGTCAAAGTTCCCGTTATCAGAGTAGAAGATACAACCATTGCACTTGGGCAGTTTGCGCATTTTTGGCGCAATCAATTTAAAATCCCTATGATAGGTATTACGGGTTCTTGTGGTAAAACAACCGTAAAATCAATGTTAGGCACTATTCTTGAATTAGAAGGGCCAACATTGGTTCCCCAAAGTAGCTTTAACAATCATTTTGGTTTGCCTTTTACTTTGCTGAAGCTGAATAAAGATCATCAATTTGCAGTATTAGAAATAGGCACGAATCATTTAGGTGATATTGAATACTTATCAAAATTATTGTCGCCCACACACTCGCTTATCACTAATATTAATCCTGCGCATCTTGCTGGTTTGAAAACAGTGGAAAATGTTGCTGTTGAAAAAGGCGACATTTATAAGTACTTGCGCGCAGATGGGGTTGCCGTTATCAATGCAGATGAGAAATATGTGGATTTATGGCGATCTCATTTAAGTAACCAACGTGTTCTTACTTTTGGTTTGCATAACGCAGATATTACAGCCGTAGATATTGTGTCAGATTTTGAAAGTACACAATTTACACTTAAGCTTTTAGATGAAACGGTTGTGGTAAAATTACAAGTGCCTGGTATACACAATGTTGTCAATGCATTGGCAGCAGCCAGTGTGGCTGTGAGTTTAAACATTGATAAAGACATTATTGCAATGGGCTTAGAATCTTTTGCTGGGGTAAAAGGGCGTTTGAAACGACTACGAACCCAACAAGGTACTTGTCTCATTGACGATAGTTATAATGCAAATCCTGCCTCCTTCCGAGCTGCCATTGACGTGTTGTCTTGTGCGCAAGGAAACAAAATTTTGGTGATGGGGGATATGGGTGAGTTGGGGGATAGCAGCCAGGATTTTCACGCTGAAATTGGTCAATACGCCAAAGCACGCGGTATTGACCAATTATATGCCATTGGTAAATTGAGCCATTTTGCGGCATTGAAATTTGGTGAGGGGGCTAAAGAATTTGAGGATAAAAAAGCGCTGGTTAGTGATTTGACCCCTTTATTAGACTCGAAGACAACCGTCTTAATAAAAGGTTCACGTAGCACGAAAATGGAAGAAGTGTTAGCGGCTTTAGTAAGTTAAGGGTCAATTTATGTTCGTTTGGTTGAGTAATTTTTTATCTGAATATTATCATAGCTTAGCTGTTTTTCATTATGTGACACTGCGAACCATACTCGCTACGCTTACTTCTTTGGCACTTTCATTATGGCTTGGGCCTATTGTGATTCAGTGGTTAAAAAGTAAGCAATTAGGACAGCAAGTCAGAACGGATGGCCCTCAATCCCATTTTAGTAAACAAGGTACGCCTACCATGGGGGGCATTATGGTTTTGGGTACCATTATTGTGAGCTGTTTATTGTGGGCTGATTTATCTAATGACTATATCTGGCTGATGCTCTTTGTCACGGCAGGATATGGGGCTATTGGTTGGGTTGATGATTATCGTAAAATTATAAAGAAAAATACTAAGGGTTTGGCAGGTCGTTGGAAATTATTTTTCCAATCATTGATCGGCATCAGTATTATTTTATATTTGTACTTCACACAGCATTCTTTACAAGACACCTCTTTAGTATTGCCATTTTTCAAACAGGCCATGATTCCGTTGGGAGTATTTTATATTGTTCTTGCCTATTTCGTGATTGTTGGATCTAGCAACGCGGTAAACTTAACAGATGGCTTAGATGGTTTAGCTATTTTACCTGTTGTGCTAGTTGGCGCTGCATTAGGTGTGTTTGCTTATGTCGCTGGTCATGTAGAGTTTTCAAAATATCTTGCAATATTACATGTTCCTGGTAGTAGCGAACTTTGTATTTTCTCCGGTGCTTTGGTGGGCGCAGGTCTTGGGTTCTTATGGTTCAATGCCTATCCCGCTCAAGTGTTTATGGGAGATGTAGGTGCTTTGGCATTAGGTGGTGCCTTAGGATTATTAGCGGTTATTGTTCGTCAAGAGATAGTGCTTTTTATCATGGGGGGTGTTTTCGTGATGGAAACCGTATCCGTCATTCTCCAAGTGTTGTCATTTCGATTAACGGGACGAAGAATATTTAAGATGGCACCTATTCACCACCATTTTGAATTAAAAGGTTGGCCAGAACCTAAGGTCATTGTTCGATTTTGGATTATGACTGTTATCTTGGTTCTGATTGGATTATCTTCTTTGAAAATTCGCTAAGTAAGAATGTTAGATAAGAATCATTTAAATGAATGCACATAATAAAAACTATATCGTAATAGGTTTGGGGCAAACGGGTTATTCTTGTGTCAAATTCTTACGAAGCAAAAACAATGCTGTCTGTGTTGTTGATACACGTCAATCGCCCCCCTTTAAGGCTGCTTGCCAAGAAAATTATCCTGAAGTTCTGATTTATTGTGGCGTGTTGCCTGAAATCACCACACTGAAAAACTATGATGTTGTTTTAAGTCCTGGGATAGCACAAGATCATCCTTTTTTAAGTGCACTGATGCAAAATGCCAAACAGATTTGGAGTGATATTAGTTTATTTGCAGCTCACAGTGATTTGCCGATTATTGCAATTACAGGTTCAAATGGTAAAAGTACAGTAACAACCTTGGTCGGTGAAATGGCCAAAGCATCTGGCAAAAGACCAGCTGTCATTGGCAATATTGGTGTACCTGTATTATCGGTTTTGGATAGTCCTTCGCATGATTATGATTTGGCTGTGATGGAGTTATCCAGCTTTCAACTAGATATAACACCTCGCTTAAAAACAAAAGCGGCGACGGTTCTGAATATTTCACCCGATCATTTAGATCGTTATGGAACGCTCACTGCCTATGCTGCAGCTAAGCACAAAATTTATGAAAACACAGAGTGTGCCGTTATCAATAGCGATGATTCTCTATCGTACCCACAGTCATGCAAGCCTAAAACACCAGCTTACCTAGAATTTAGCAAAGATAATAAGCAAGCAGACTTTAGTATTTTAGAAGAAGCAGGAGAGCGATATCTGTGCTTTAAGACAGATCGCCTTTTAAATGTAAAAGAAATGCAATTAATGGGCGAGCATAATCAAGTCAATGCCTTGGCTGCATTGGCCTTAGGATTTGCTGCTGGTTTATCTTTAGAGGCAATGGTACAAACATTATTGTCTTTTTCTGGACTCGAGCATCGTTGTCAAACGATAGCGATTAAGCAAAACATCCGATGGATCAATGATTCAAAAGGCACTAATGTAGGTGCGAGCCTTGCTGCTTTATTAGGATTGGGAAGCACTTTAAGCTCTTCATCAGAAAGTCATGAAAATGGCAAAATCATTTTATTATTAGGTGGACAAGGTAAGGGACAAACCTTTGATGATCTTATTGCGCCAGTTAAAGCGCATTGTCGCGCTGTGATTACCATGGGCGAAAATGCTAACCAACTGTACAATCTTTTCAAAAAGCATATTAGTGTTTCACAAGCAATGGGTATGCAAGATGCTGTAGACTTAGCAAGACAGCATGCGCAAGAAAGAGATATTGTCCTATTATCGCCCGCCTGCGCTAGTTTTGATCAATACCAAAATTTTGAGCATCGAGGTAAGTGCTTTATAGAAGCTGTATCTAAGCTCACATCGTAATTGCCTAGGGATAGTCATGAAAAATTCAAAAATAATTCAAAAAACGAAGGTTGACTATTGGTTATTGGTGGCTGTGGCATCTTTATTATTATTAGGGCTTACCATGGTAACTTCAGCATCCATTGGGATTGCAGAAAAGAGTCTAGGTAAACCTTTTTATTATTCATTCCATCAAGCGGTTTATGCACTCTTTGGTATTATAGGTGCTTTTATTGTCTATTCCATACCTATTAAGATTTGGTTTCGCTTTGCTGTTCCTATTTTAATGGTATGTATTTTATCTTTGATTCTTGTTCTTATCCCGGGTGTGGGTAAAGAAGTAAATGGTAGTATACGTTGGATTAACCTAGGTTTTGTTTCTATTCAATTTTCTGAGTTTGTAAAACTGGGAATCATTGTTTATTTCTCAAGCTATATTGTGCGTTATCAAGCAGATTTACGACATAAGGTATCAACCTTTATTCGGCCACTTATTTTAATTGGCTTTATTTGCGGACTTTTAATTTTAGAGCCTGATTTTGGAACTTCAGTTGTTATTTTGGCAACGGTCTTTTCTTTGCTGTTCTTAGCAGGTGTGCCGCTTTGGCAGTTTTTCATTTTGATGCTTATTGTGGGTACTATGTTGGCACTCATTGCAGTTGCCGCGCCTTATAGAATTGAACGCTTAACCTCTTTCTTAGATCCCTGGTCCAATCAATTTGATTCTGGTTACCAACTTACTCAGGCGTTGATTGCTTTTGGCCGTGGTGAGTGGTTTGGTATTGGTTTAGGCGGCAGTATTCAAAAGTTGTTCTATCTCCCTGAGGCTCATACAGATTTTGTCTTTGCTGTTTTAGCTGAAGAGCTTGGTTTGGTGGGGGCTGTTGGTACTTTATCTTTATACGTACTCCTGGTGTATCGTGGTATGATGGTTGGTTTGCAAGCTGAAAAAAGAGAAGATAGGTTTGCTGCCTTTATTTGCTACGGTATTAGTTTATGGGTTGGTTTACAAACATTAATTAATGTAGGGGTAAATACAGGTATGTTGCCGACCAAGGGCTTAACCTTACCCTTTATTAGTTATGGTGGGAATAGCTTATTTGTTATGTGCGTTGCCATGGGCTTTTTGTTTAGAACTGATTTTGAGAATCGAGTTACGCACAAGAGCTATAGTTTTTTATCCAATATGAATGGAAAAAAAGTACAAGCATAATCAACCTTTATGATCTAAGTTTCTTATGGTTACAAAACAAAAAACAATTTTAATCGTTGCTGGTGGGACAGGTGGGCATGTCATGCCTGCCTTAGCCGTTGCTGAATATTTGATTGAGCAAGGTATTGCCGTACATTGGTTAGGTACAAAGCAAGGTATTGAATATAAAGTTGTTAACCAAAAAAATATTCCTATTTCCTATCTTCATATCTCAGGTTTAAGAGGTAAGGGTATATTCCAGAAATTCTTAGGTCCCATTAAAATTGCTGTTGCTTGTATTGAAGCTGCGCGTATTTTAATCCGACTAAAGCCAAATATGGTATTAACCATGGGAGGCTATGTATCTGGGCCTGCGGGTTTAGTGGCTTGGATCCTTCGATATCCACTTGTGATCCATGAGCAAAATGCAATTGCAGGGTGGACGAATAAAATTCTATCGCGCTTTGCCAAAAAAGTATTATTAGCTTACCCCGATACCCTAGAGCATGCCAATCATAAGGCCGTTGTGACGGGTAATCCCTTAAGAAAAGATTTTATACAATCCTCCTCCATTGAGTATGCTGCTAAAAAATCTGACCAAAGCTCAAAAATTCATATTTTGGTATTAGGGGGATCTTTGGGGGCACAAAAGCTCAACCAGATGCTGCCTGCCACGCTCTGCTTATTGAATAATCTTGCTGATTATGAAATTCAGCATCAGACTGGAGCGAAGCATTTAGAATCAACAACGGCGTTGTATAAGCAACAAGATGTAAAAGCAAAACTCACTACCTTTGTAGAAGATATGGTGAGTGCTTATTTATGGGCAGATATTGTCATTTGTCGTGCGGGTGCATTGACTGTTGCTGAAGTTGCACAGCTAGGTAAGGCTTGTATCTTTGTGCCCTATCCCTATGCTGTTGATGACCATCAGAAATTTAATGCCAAATATTTGAGTGATCAAGGTGGCGCGCTACTGATACCTGAAGATAAATTAACGCCAAAGACTCTTTTAGAGGCGCTACTTAATTTAAGCGATGCTAATAGACGTAACCAAATGGCGGAGATTGCTAAAAATTTAGCAAAGCCAATGGCAACGGCTAAAGTGGCTAATGAATGTTTAACAGTTGCTTCAAAATAATATTTTTGGCTAACTTATATCTTTCTTACTATTTATATTTAAAAACGGAGTCATGAATGAATCCTGGTTTGAAAACCCCTGGCATGAGAAGAATTAAAAATATTCACTTTGTTGGTGTTGGTGGTGTTGGAATGGCGGGTATTGCAGAAGTGTTGTTAACACAGGGTTATTCTGTTTCTGGCTCTGATATTGCGAACAATGCTTTAACGGAGCGTTTGAAATCATTGGGCGCAGAGATTCAATTGGGGCATCGTGAAGAAAATGTACACAATAGGGATGTCGTTGTCGTTTCGAGTGCAGTCAATGCAGAGAATATTGAAATCAAGACCGCACATCAATTAAGAATACCTGTTGTACCTCGTGCCTTAATGCTCGGTGAGCTAATGCGCTTTCATTATGGTATTGCGATTGCGGGTTCGCATGGTAAGACCACTACAACCAGTTTGATATCTAGTATTTTTGCTGAAGCTAATTTGGACCCTACCTTTGTGATTGGGGGTAAATTAAATAGTGCAGGCAGTAATGCTCGTTTGGGCGATAGCCCTTATTTTATTGCTGAAGCGGATGAAAGTGACGCTTCCTTTTTACATCTAAACCCAATGATTTCTATTGTAACCAATATTGATAATGATCATTTGGCAACGTATCAAAATGATTTTGAAAATTTAAAGAGCACTTTTATTAATTTTTTACATAATTTACCTTTTTATGGTTTAGCCGTTTTATGTATTGATTGTCCAGTTGTACATTCATTATTGCCTCGTGTTAGTAGGCCTTATATAACCTATGGATTTCATCCTGAAGCAGATATTCGTGCCATTGAATTTAAACAAGCAGGCACAAAAACACAATTTAAAATACAGATTAAAGAAGATAATGAAATCATTGAGTTAAATTTAAATCTACCTGGCCAGCATAATGTAAGAAATGCGTTGGCTGCTTTTGCTGTTGCACGTGAAGAAGGCGTGCCTTTAGAAGCGATTGCAAAAGGCTTAGAAAATTTTGCTGGGATTGGTCGACGTTTTCAAGTGCATGGCGAGATCTCTCTTGATAAGCAAACAGCCATATTGGTAGATGACTATGGACACCACCCACAAGAGATTCGCTCAACAATTCAAGCAGCGCGCTTAGCATGGCCAAATAAAAGATTATTAATGGTCTTTCAACCACATCGTTTTACACGTACTAAGCAGTTGTTTGATGATTTTGCTGAAGTTTTATCGGAAGTAGATGTGCTCTGTCTGATGGATGTGTATTCAGCAGGTGAGGCACCTATTCCCAATGCAGATAGCCATGCGCTTTCTCATGCGATTAGGCAAAGAAAGAGTGTTGAGCCTATTTTTATTTCTAAACCTGAGAAATTATCAGAAATATTAAATGATGTTGTTGGTGTAAATGACATTATCTTGATGCAAGGCGCGGGTAATATTGGTGCAATGGCCGTGAGTTTGGCACAACGAACAGCTAAAGAAGGCATGTAGAGAATGTCTAAAGGTATAAGCACGGAAGAATCTTTACAATCACACACCATGCTTGAGAGAAAAGCATTTCCTCTAGCTGCAATGACAAGTTGGCATATTGGAGGACCAGCTGAGGTACTCATTCAGCCTACAGAGAGTGCCCAATTGTCTCACTACCTTAAAGCTTTGCCTGTTGATACCCCCCTTTCTTGGTTGGGGTTGGGTAGTAATATGCTGATTCGAGATCAAGGTGTAGAAGGTGTGGTTATTTGCACACGCTCTTTGGCGACACTTGCTTTACAAGAGGATGGCAGTATTTATGCTGATGCAGGTGTAACCTGTGCTAAGTTTGCACGTTTCTGTTGTAAACATGGATTTGAGGATGGAGCATTTTTTGCAGGTATTCCTGGTACCATCGGTGGCGCTTTAGCTATGAATGCAGGCGCTTTTGGGGGCGAAACATGGGAATGGGTTCAAGCGGTGCGCGTCATTACCCAAAAAGGTGATATTCTACAAAGAGCACCCAATAATTATACTATTGCTTATCGTTCCGTGAAAAAACAAAATAGTGCAACGAAAAACTTAGATAAAGAAGCTTTTTTGGGCGCATTTTTTAGATTTCCGCATAAACTATCTATGGATGGTTTGGAAAAAATCAAAGTGCTTTTAAGACAGCGTGCACAAACTCAACCCATTGGTACATTGAATTGTGGCTCTGTCTATCGTAATCCAGAGAAAGAATTTGCCGCCAAACTCATAGAAAGTTGTGGATTAAAAGGCTTTAGAATAGGTGGCGCAGCTGTTTCAGAAAAGCATGCCAATTTTATTATTAACGAAAATAATGCAAGTTCGGATGATATTGAACAATTAATGATAGAAGTTGAGAAAACAGTGTATCTAAAATATCAAATCAAATTGGAAAAAGAAGTCAGAATAATTGGTAAATCAGAGCTATTTTCTAAGACAAGGAGTGTTTAACCATGACTAAAATGATAAACAAAGCACAAGGCTTGGTACAAAATGTAAAAGAGTTTATGGATAGGCCTTCCTTTGCGCAACAATCCTTGAGTATGCAGTCTGCTGGAAAGCAGGATGTGCGAAGATATGGGAAGGTAGCCGTCATTTTTGGTGGGCGCTCTTCTGAAAGAAAGATATCGCTTGAAAGTGGTAATTCTTGTTTAGAATCCTTACTAAGAAGTGGTGTGGATGCACATCCCATTGATCCAGATGATGATTTAGCGATTAATCTCAGGCTAGGAAAATTTGATAGAGCTTTTATTATGCTTCATGGCAAAGAAGGTGAGGATGGAATTGTACAAGGTACACTCCAAATGATGGGCTTACCTTTCACTGGTAGTGGTGTTGCTGCTTCTGCGCTTGCAATGAATAAATCGCGTGCCAAACTTGTAATGCATGGATTAGATGTGCCAACGCCTGTATTTGGGGTTGCTTATTCTCTGGAACAAGCAAATGTTTTGGCTAAGAAAATTGGTTTGCCTGTTTCTGTTAAGCCAGTAAATGAAGGCTCCAGTATTGGTGTAACGCGTGTGGAGGATATGGCTCAACTTGCAAATGCCTATGCACGTGCGGCTATTTATGGCGAAGTGATGATTGAGCAATGGATAGATGGTGCGGATTTCTTTGTCAGCGTGCTGGGAGATCAAGTGTTACCTGCGGTTAAAGTGAAGCCTGCCAATGGATTCTATGACTACAATGCCAAATATGAATCTAATAAAACACAATATTTATGTCCACCGCCGATTAGCAAGGAGCAAGAACGTGAATTAGCCGATATTTCTTATCGTGCTTTTAAAGCATTAGGTTGCGAAGGGTGGGGGCGCGTTGATTTGGTTCAAGATAAAGAGGGGAATTTTTGGGTCTTGGAAGTCAATACGATCCCAGGCATGACCTCACATAGTCTTGTTCCTATGTCTGCGCT
>JBFWLB010000064.1:0-14307 GCA_050252335.1 Candidatus Berkiella sp.
ATGCTTTAATTCTGATCTATCAAAAGTATGACGGTCTACTAATTCATCCGTATCGACATCAGTGCTTGAGCTTGAATCAAAAAGGCTGTCAAAATTTAAGCCTTTAGGTATTTGTAGCTCAGTACTGTCATGAAGAGCTTCTGTAGAAACATGTCTTAATTCAGGTCTTGTAAAAGTATGAGGATCTACTTGCTCTTCAGATGAATCAGACTGAGAGACAGGCCTTAGCTGAATGCGAGATAATTCATTTGCATCTTCTTCAAGTGTGCGGTCATGGGGCATAGATGCTTTAGCTTTAGAGTCCGTTTTGGGCATTGTTGCTACAATAGAATCAAATTCTTCGAAGGTATCGTGAAGAAGCTGCTCTATGTTGGTTGTACGATTCAACCCTTGAGGGTTATCGTCCTCTGTCCCGCCAAAGAGTTCATCCATTTCTTCTTTAGTAATTGGGTTATGATGTGATAAAAACAAATCATTGAGTTCAGGCACAGGTGGTCTTTGGATATCCGCAAAGAGATCATCAGATACAAAGAGGCTCGTCGTTTCTGTTGGTTGTGTATGTTGTGATGTTGTTTCAAATAAATCGCTAAAGAGATCATCAGATGAGTGTGTGGTGTTACTATGAGTACTTTCTAATTCTTCATAGAGGTCGTTAAAATCATACTCTGTAGAAGAGAAATCGCTTTCTGTGCTGCTGTGCGTACTATGATTGCCATGTGTAATTTCTTCTTCATGTACAGCAGGCTCTCCTAACCGCTCTCTAAGATTGAGCTGTTGCATTGTATCGTTTGGAGCTTGGGTAGGATCTAGAGCTTCATATAGAGCGTCAAAAGTAAAAGCAGGTTGTTCTTGTTCCAAAATCTCTTGTACAGGCTTATTAACTTTAAATCCACCTCTGTGGCCACCGCCAAACATATTAAGTACATCATCAATAGGTGGTTGAGGATTTGCATCGACACCAGGTTCTTGAACATCAAGATTGGCTCTTGCCTGCAAAAGTGGATCGAATACGAGATCAATTACCTCATTTTCTTCTAAATGAATATCGTCATCGTTGCTTGCAGAATTTATGTCCGCAAATAAACCATCAAAGAGACCTGCCATTTCATTGTCAAGATCTGCATCCATCTCAGCAGAATTAGGATCAAGAACAGGTGCAATGTCAAGGACGTGTGCATTAGGTTGTGCAAGAACTGGTGCATGTTCAGGTAAAATTTCTTGGAAATTTTGAGAAAATTCATAGCGAAGAGATTCGCCATTTTCGAGTTCTTTCTCTAAAGTTATTTCAAATCCTTTAGTGCTTTCTTTACGCTCAATAAATCCCGTTGTGAGATCAAAAATTTCAAAACCTTTAAACAAGCTATTATCAAGCCCTAAAAATGCAAGTGTGTCATCAAAATGTGCAGTTGCTTTGCCAAAATATTCTCTATGAATTGGCATTGTGGAACCTTGCGAAAAGATGGTATCAATACCCTTGCTTGCAGGTGGTGCAAAAATAGGTAAGGGAAAAGAATCTTCAAACATAATTTCATGCGAAGCGCTTTGTGTGCTTTGTTGTTTTGCTTGAGGATTGAGCAGATCTTCAATTGCTTTAGCAATATTTTGCCCCATTTGTTCAAGCTTGTTATTTAGGCTTGCCGCTTGTAACTCTTTTTTAATTTTAGAACTGCTCATGAATCACCTTAAGGGAATTAATAGTATGGTAGCTAGATTACGGCTATGGTAAAAGATAGCATGGGCTTATGTCAAACAGTTTCCATATAACTGATTGATATTTATTAATTTATTCGATAAAAAGCATGGTTTAATAGACAAAAGGTTTGATAAAAAGTATCTATTGAGCTGGAGCCACAGAGAGTAAGGGCAATAACATTGGCTTTACTGAATTAAGTAAAATAGGTTGTGCATCAGCTGTGGGATGAATGCGATCGGCTTGCATGAGTGCATTGTTGAGTGCCACATTCTCAAGAAGAAAAGGCAGTAGTGGAATTTCAAATTTCTTGCTTAAGCGACTATACATGTCTTCGAACCGTTGTGTATATTTTTCGCTATAGTTTGGGGGTAACTTCATACCAATGAGCAAAATCTGACTACCTGCCTTTTTACACATTTCAATCATTGATTCAAGATTCTTTAATATAGTGAAGATAGGTAAACCTCTTAAGCCATCATTGCCTCCGAGTTCTATAACAACAATTTTGGGTTGATGTGTTGCTAAAAGTTGAGGTAGTCGTTGTCTTCCACCTGCGGTAGTTTCTCCTGAGATGCTATGGTTGAGTACTTGCCAATCAGGGTGGGTGGTTTTTAGTTCTGCTGCTAAAAGAGCAACCCAGCCTTGTTCTTCAGGTATTTGATATGCAGCGCTCAAGCTATCACCTAAGATGAGAATAGAATTAGAGTTAGCGTATGTGCTAAATGAAAATATGCACGCTAATAGGCAGATGAACCATTTTGCGTTAGAGTATATTTTAGTCACTTGAGCAAGGTTGTGCATAATAATGGCCATATTGAATGTTGCTGCTGTATCAAAACAAATCAAAATTCACAATAAGACATTAGACATATTAAAGGCAGTAGACTTGTGCGTCAATCAATCTGAAACAATTGCTATACTTGGAAGCTCCGGATCTGGCAAAACAACACTGCTCGGATTACTAGCAGGGCTTGATCAGCCATCAGCAGGTAGCATTTCTTTGTTTGGGAAAGAGATGACAATGTTGAATGAAGATGAAAGAGCTTTATTGCGTTTGGGCCAAGTTGGATTTGTTTTTCAAAGCTTTGATTTATTGCCTCATTTAACGGCACTTGAAAATGTGATGTTGCCACTTGAGCTTGCCAAATATAAAAAACCAAAAATCAAAGCGCAAGAAATGTTAGAACAGGTGGGACTTAAAAAAAGATTAGATCATTATCCTGTACAGCTTTCTGGTGGTGAGCAGCAACGTGTTGCAATTGCACGTGCATTTGCAATTGAACCTAAAATATTATTTGCAGATGAACCTACAGGTAGTTTGGATGAGAATGCAGGCAAAATGATTTTAGACAAGCTGTTTGATATGAATGCACAATTTAAAACCACGCTTGTGTTTGTTACGCATGATCTTTCTGTTGCAAAGCGTTGTGGGTCGGTTTACAGACTTGAACATGGAATATTACATCTGCAATAAGAGTCTTGAGAGCTATGATTTTAAATTTTATCAAAAGAGAATGTCATCAATTTGAACTCAAGATATTATCAGCATCGGCAATGATAGGGTTGATGATAGTATTTTTAATTGCAAATATTTTGCAAGGATTGTCTTTGGATTTGCATGAGCGAGCAGAGAATCTAATGGGCGGTAGTGTGATTCTGGAGTCACCGATACCTATACAACCCGCAGTTATCGACAAGGCAAAAGCACAGCAGCTTGATTGGGTACAAAATACAGAATTTTTTACCATGATGAATGTGCAAGATAAATTTTTATTAACACAAATCTCTGCATTTGATCGCTCCTTTCCGTTAATAGGGGAGATTATACTCATTACTCATGATAATAAAAAACTATCTGTACGTGCTCCCCCTCTGCCTGGAGAAATATGGGTAACAGACAGAATTTTATCGGAATTCAATATTCGGATAGGAGATAAGGTTTCGGTTGGCAATAGTGAATTGACCGTTACAGGTATATTGCAGAGCTATCCCTTACTATTGTCTCGTGGCACTTTTTTATCACCTCTGGCTTATGTTAATCAGACTGATATAGCGAATATGGGCGTTGTTCGTGAGGGGAGTCAGATTAACTATAGAATGATTATTAAGGGCGCACCGCCGCAAATAGATACTTTTCTTGACTTGCCGATTATCAGTGAGTCGGCTTTTAAACTGGTTACCGTTAATAAAGGGCGTGATACACTTGAAAGGCCTTTTGTCATTGCTAATAAATATGTCTCTGTTATTTTAATTATTCAGCTTTTATTAAGTAGTATCGCCGTTGCTATTTGCGCACATGTTTACGCAAAAAAGCAATCCAAAGCAGTCGCAATTATGAGGGCGTTGGGTGCAAGTTTTTATAAGGTACTCTGTTTATATTTGTCTGTTTTGTTTGTGATTGTTTTTGCAGTTGTTGGTTTAACTGCATTGATAGGTACAGGTATATTAACCATCATCCCCTATTTTTCGCCGTTGCCTATTTCTTTGGTAGCAGGATGGGGCTCTGTTTTGGGATTAACCTTGTGCTTGAGCGTGCTATTGATCGTTGGTTTTTCACTTCCCTCTTTGCTTGCATTGAAACAGGTATCTGCGATACAAATAAAGCAGCAAGTAGATCTCCCTATTAAAAAAGGTATCTTTCTCTACTATAGCATCATTGCATTTATAATGGTTGTGGTTATTTTATCTTTGTTTGATGAATATGAAGTTCCCTTAAGAATTTTATCGCAATTATTCATTATTACGATGATAAGTTTTGCCATAGCATGGGCTATTTGGCGTGCATTGGCATGGGTAAAGCCTTTTTGTGGCTATACATTCAAAATGGCTTTGCAAGGATTATTGCGTTTGAAATGGCTTGGGCACACGCAATGGATTATTTATAGCTTAATTTTTACTTTTTTATTATTTATAGAAATTGTTCAGCATGATATTTTGGCAAAATGGCAACAGCAATTACCCGAAAACACACCGAATTATTTCCTAATTAATATACAAGAAGATGATGTGGCGCGATTAAATCATTGGTTTGCACAAAATGGTTTAGCGGCAATACATTTGTATCCTGTGATTAGAGGTGCTTTTACACATATTAATGGTAAAGCAGTAAACACATGGGGGGAGGGACGCTCCGATGAGGCTGCACCAGTTGGTTTAAATCGTGCTATCAATCTGACCTGGATGACAACCTTGCCTTCAGATAATCAAGTCATTTCAGGTATTGAATGGGAGAAAGCTGTTCCTGGTAGTGCTGTTATTTCCATTGAAGAAAATTTTGCGTCGCGGCGTAATATAAAATTAGGAGATGAATTATCCTTTTTGATTGATTCAAGGCAAGTATCAGCAAAAGTGGCACAACTTCGTACGCTGCATTGGCAGAGTTTTAATCCAAATTTCTTTGTTGTTTTCCCGCCCGGCATATTAGAAGATTTCCCACACAGCTATATTGGCAGTTTTCATTTGTCTAAAGAGAAGCGATCGTTGCTAAATACACTAACAGCGGAATTTGTTGAGGCCTCGTTGATTGATCTAGATGCAATGGTAGATATGATGCGAGATCTTATAAGACAATTTTCATATGCACTCGATATTGTATTAATGGTTATGTTATTAACGGGATTATTGCTGATGCAAATCATCATCCGTTCGCTGTTAAAAGCGCGTATGCATGAAAGCGCATTGTTAAAAATATTAGGGGTTCCTAAGGGATTGATACAAAAAACGGTTTTAATTGAATATGGTCTTCTTGGTGGGTTGTGTGGATTATCTGCTGGGCTTTTTGCACAATTAATTGCACATGATATTGCCTATGATTATTTCAATATTTATTACCAATTCAGTGCTAAATGGTTTATATTTGGTGCGTTGTTTGGATTTTTATTATTAACAGCAATGGGATGGTTAGGGTTTAGAAAAGTTTTTAAAGTTTCGCCTTTATTTATCTTAAGACAGACGGGATAATGCAATGATAGAAAGCGCTGAACCTACGCAAACGCCATCATACACACGTGTTGAAGCTTTTAATTCTTGGATAATCGCAGGATTTAATATTGGTTGGGATTTAGGTGAGGGTTTAAGTCTTTTTATTCCTAAAGGATTATTACAACCCTTTACAAAGCTTTCACCTCGTGTGCCTACAAAATCGCATCACAAAAATACTGCTTCGCGCTCAAAAATGAGTCAATATGCTTTGTTGACCCCCCCGATATGGCTTGCGCATTATGTGCTCAGTCCATTATTTGGTGTCAGTATAGCGCTACTTGCATTGATACCAGGGATATTAGGGGGCTTCTTTTTTAATCAAAAGATTCGAAACCTTGAATACCACTATGCCATGGACGTCGTCAATCAATACAGTGGTACTGCCGTATGGGGATCGCTTGCAATGAGTGCTTTGCTGACTTACGCGTGGCTCAGTGGTAGTTTTAGCTTGCCAGCTTTTACAGTACCAAGTATTAGCTTTTATTATTTTGCAACACCTGTACTGGCGATTAGTCCCTTATTAGCAACATGGTTGTTACCCTTGACTGCAGCGTATGGAATGATGGTATTGCTCAGTATTGGGCAAAGTGTAAACAGAATTTACGATATTACAAGTAAGTTTTCACTGTACCAGGGAAAAACGCATCGGTGGCCTTATACGCTGAGAAATACAGTTGATTATGAATTAAAAAATGAATATTTGAAAAAAGAAATACACGCACTTTTCGAAAATGAATTAGAAAAAATGGCAACGTATCATGATCAGTGTCATGATGAGTTACGTCAAAGATTAGAGCGTGATCCTACACTTTCCGAGCTTTCGCGAAAAGGCGTATTAACACAATATCAACTAATGCGAGAACAAAAAGATCTCCTGACGCAATTAAAAGTAACTGCTGATGAACCAACGCAGCAATCCATCATTCAAGGTAGGAAAATGAAATTTAAGCAACGTATTCATGAGGAAGTAGCATGATTAAAAGAATATTTTGGAGCGGTTTGCAAGCCTTTGTGCCAGTTGTGGTGACTTTTGCCGTTGTGGTATGGGTTTTTAGAAGTATTGAAGTTTTTTTTGGGAGATTTATTCAATATATTATCCCACCCCAGTATTATTTTGATGGTTTAGGGATCATTGTCGGTGTTTTATTAGTTTTTGTTATCGGTATCTTGGTGAATGCTTGGTTAATTAAGACCATTTATCATTTTGCAGAATCCATCGTTAATAAAATACCAGGCATTAAGGTGATTTATAATGCAGTCAAAGATTTTGTAAATTTCTTTGATAAATCAAAACAAACTCAAGCGCAATACGCAGTTTTAGTGAATACTGCCTTAGGACAAGCAATTGGTTTTGTAACCAGGGATAATTTGACAGATTTGCCACAAGATTTAGGTGGAGATGCAAATTGTTTGGTTTATATCCCCTTAAGCTATCAGATTGGTGGTCTTATGGTTTCCATCCCTAAAAAGGATTTGATTAAAGTTGATTGGGAAATTAATCAAGCAATGAGTTTTGTCATTACTGCTGGCATGTCTAGTACTCCAACAAGAATAACTAAGCCATAAATCCAGGCCTCTCCTTCGTATGAGGCTTGCTTCAAGTAGTTAGGAAGAGAAAAGCATGGTATCTTACTTCAGCTTGGGGCTTTGTAATTTTATTGGGTTAGTTGAATATGTCATTTTCTCAGAATTGGTTATTAGGGGTGACAGGCGGCATTGCTGCTTATAAAGCACCTGAAATCGTGCGCTTGCTGAAACAAAAAGGCGCAGATGTGCGTGTTGTATTGTCTGCTAACGCAAATGAATTTGTAACCAAAATGACTCTGCAAGCCCTTTCAGGGCATCCTGTACACGATCAATTATTTGACCCCGTATTTGAAGCCGCAATGGGGCATATTGAGCTTGCCAAATGGGCAGATCAGATTTTGATTGCGCCCTTGTCAGCTAATCGATTGGCAGCATTAGCACATGGTTTTGCTGATGACTTGTTAAGTACTTTGTGCTTGGCCAGCGATGCTCAGGTTTGGGTTGCGCCTGCCATGAATCAGCAAATGTGGTCTCATACTGCGACTCAGGAAAACTTAGCAATAGTGCAACGAAGAGGTGTGCATTGTGTGGGACCTGATTTTGGTGTTCAAGCTTGTGGTGATACCGGATGGGGCAGAATGTTAGCACCTAGCGATATTCTGGCGCAGATCCAAGCAAAAATGAATGCACATAATGAAGATAGAGACATTTTAGCGGGATTGAGTTTATTAATTACCGCTGGGCCGACACGAGAATATTTGGATCCGGTGCGTTTTATCAGTAATAAAAGTTCTGGCAAAATGGGATATGCCCTTGCAAGTGCGGCACGTGACATGGGAGCCAAAGTAACACTGATCAGTGGTCCCGTGTCCTTAGCAGCGCCTCTGGGCGTTACAATGATTCCTGTAGAAAGTGCGCAACAAATGTATAACGCAGCGATGAATGTAAGTCACGGTGTTGATATTGTGATTGGCTGTGCTGCTGTTGCTGATTTTGGCTTCCAAGAATCATTTGATCAGAAAATTAAGAAACACCCTGATTATGATGAATATCCTGTTGTATTACGCAAAAATCCTGACATCATGAGTGCTGTGGCACATCAAGAAAATAGGCCGTTCTGTGTTGGTTTTGCGGCAGAAACTGAAAATTTTCGCCACAATGCAAAAGAGAAATTACAGCGAAAAAAATTAGATATGATTGCACTCAATGATGTGAGTCAGAGCGCGATTGGCTTTGATGCTGATGAAAATCAACTTACTGTCTTTAGTGCAACAGAAGAATATATTATTCCCAGAGCATCCAAATATGAGGTTGCTCGTTTATTACTTAAAAAAATAAGAGAAGTAGCATGCAAAAAATAAAATTGAAAATTTTAGATTCACGTCTTGGCGACAGCATTCCTATGCCCAGTTATGCCACAGAAGGATCTGCTGGTTTAGATTTGCGTGCTTGTATTAAAGAGCCTACAGTCGTGCAGCCCAATGAATCAATTCTTATTCCTTCAGGAATAGCCATTCATATTGAAGATCCAAGTCTTGCAGCATTTATTTTGCCTCGCTCAGGACTTGGGCATAAAAATGGGATTGTTTTAGGGAACTTGGTCGGCTTGATTGATTCTGATTACCAGGGCGAAATTATGATTTCTTGTTGGAACAGAAGTGACGAACCCTTTGAAATTGAAGTGGGTCTACGGATTGCGCAAATTGTGATTATGCCTGTGACACAAGTCGCTTTTCAGTTAGTCGAAGATTTTTCAATCTCAAAGAGAGCGGAAGGTGGGTTTGGCCACACAGGTCGCCACTAATGCTCTTCGCAAGGAAAGAGGGTGCGTTGTTGCTTTCGCTATTTCGCAATCCTCATGTACGTATATGTACATTCCGGTTGCTCAAGGCTCAGCGCCTAACCCCCAGTCTTGCTGTGAGCATTATCTTCGCGCAGCGAACAAATAAAAATGATGGAGAAAGAATATAAATGACACATGTAGCAACTGCCAGAGCAGCAGAAAATCTGCATATCGATAAGAGTGTTTTTCGTGCTTATGATATACGTGGTGTTGTAGATAAAAATTTGACTGAGCATTTAGCTTTTCAATTAGGCTTAAGCTTTGGCTCAGCAGCACATGATAAAAATGTGAAACAAGTAGTTGTGGCGCGTGATGGTCGTTTAACCGGTGAAAGATTAATGGCAAACCTAAAAAAAGGTTTGGCACAAACAGGCATGGAAGTCATTGATATTGGTATGATGCCAACGCCAGTTTTATACTTTGCTTGTGAACATTTTAAAACGTATACAGGCATTATGATTACAGGTAGTCATAACCCAGCAGATTATAATGGTTTTAAGATGGTTTTAGATGGTTTGCCCTTGGCAGAGCAATCTATAGAAGAACTGTATGACAGAATAAAAAATCAACAATATGCCTTTGGCGAAGGCAGTATGCGTACAGAAGATATTACACAAGCATATATACAAGCCGTTTGCAGTGAAATACAGATCACGAAGCCTTTAAAAGTTGTGGTTGATTGTGGAAATGGTGTTGTAGGCGCAATCGCTGAGAAATTTTTTACAAAGTTGGGTGTTGAGTTCATTGGTTTATATTGTGATGTTGATGGAAATTTTCCAAATCATCATCCTGATCCAGGACAGCCCACTAATTTGCAAGATTTAATGCAAGCTGTAAAACAGCACAAAGCCGATCTTGGGCTTGCCTTTGATGGGGATGGCGATAGACTTGGCATTGTTACCAATCAAGGTGAGATTGTATGGCCAGACAGATTAATGATGCTTTTTGTTAAAGCTGTGCTTGAGGCAGAGCCAAATAGTAAAATTATTTATGATATCAAATGTAGCCATCATTTGGGTCATTATATTAAAAAATTGGGGGGTGAGCCTGTCATGTACAAAACAGGGCACTCTTTGATTAAGCGTAAAATGAAAGAATTGTCAGCGCCACTAGCGGGTGAAATGAGTGGTCATTTCTTTTTTAAACATCGTTGGTTTGGTTTTGATGATGCTTGTTTTTCCGCTGCTATGTTGCTTGAAATTCTAAGCAATGATGCACGAGCGCGAGCGTTATCAGAAATGGTCGCAGACTTAGCGACAGGGGTGTGTACACCTGAAATTAATGTTGCTATTTTGGATAGCAAAAAATTCACTTTCATTGAACAACTCAAAGCCTTACAGCATTTCAACGATGCCAAGATCATTACAGTAGATGGTTTACGTGTTGAATTTGATTATGGCTGGGGATTAGTGCGCGCTTCAAACACTACGCCTAACTTAGTGCTACGTTTTGAAGGGAATTCAGAGGCTGATCTCACTGCGATTCAGCAAAGCTTTAAAGAAGCAATGCTGAAAGTAGATGCTAGCTTAAGCATCCCTTTTTAGAGCCTTTCTCAAAAATGCCATTTTTTTTTGATCCTTCGTTGCAAATTCCTTTGTGCTGCTCATTTACATCTCTGTAGACTGCGTTGCACAAAGAATCTGCGCCTTGGCTGAACGAAAGTGCTATTTTGAGACAGCTTCTAGTATTGGATGGGGCTGTTGTCTAGGCGACGCAGCTCCCTACAGCGACGTCGAAAATCAAGGAAGTATAAACGATGGATTCATTGATTTCTTTATTAGATGTGACTTTATTAGAAGAGCATGTGGATGAACATGCGATTAAAATTTGGTGTAATCGTATACGATCTTTAAAAACCTCGCCTGCGGCTATTTGCACTTATTTACATAATATAGAGACTATTCAAAAACACCTCTCAGGTTATGCTATTCCCATTACGACTGTTATTAATTTCCCTCATGGACTTTATGAAGCAGAAGATATTCAAAGTGAAATACGACAAGCGTTGTCCTTAGGGGTTTCAGAGCTAGATATTGTGATCCCCTATGGTAAGTGGTTACAAAAAAAAGACCCGCTTATGATTATTGATTTTATTTTACAGTGCCGCAGCTGGGCTGGTGATAAAATTATTCTAAAATTCATTCTTGAAACCGGTGCAATTCAGCTGATGGAAGACATTGGTGTGCTTACAGAGTTGCTTTGTCAATATGGCGCGCATTTTGTTAAAACCTCAACTGGTAAAATGGTTCCTGGTGCCACAGATATGGCTGTAGAAACAATTGCCGCTGTGGTGAAGCAACATTATGATTTAACGACACATAAGGTAGGGATCAAGGTGGCAGGTGGCGTGCGTACGCTTGAGCAGGCAAATCACTATGTTCATATTGTCAGGGAACACTTAGGAGATGCATGGATAGAGTCGCGCTATTTACGCTTGGGGGTAAGTCGTTTGCTGGATGAGATCATAAAAAATAGGTGTAGTCGTTAGGAAATGCTTATAAGACTATTGATAAAAAAAGCCCATGTAGATACAAGGGCTTTTGGATTTGAGATTTTATGACTATTTATTATTAGTCCATCGCTTCTTCATCTTCATCTTCATCTTCATCTGTATTTTCATCAACAGTTGCCTCTTCATCTGTCGTGGTTGTTTCTGTTGTTAGGTCTTTTTTCACATCTACTTTAGGCTCAACAGGTTTATCGCCATTTAGCATCTCTTGTGTGTCATGTACAGTTTCATCTATGGGATCAGTTACAGTATTATGATCATCTGCAAATACTGAACCTGCAAATAAAAATGGCATTATCGTCAATAGTGCTTTGATTAGTTTCATAAATAGCTCCTCATTAATATTGTGATAGCAATTGTGAAATAGTTATTATCCAATTATCAATTATGTAGTTATAATAGTTTATTTTTTGACATATTTGTTAAATTTTCTAATAAAAAATTAGTTTAAGACTGTTTGACTGATTATATATACTGTATTTTTTGGCCTACTTCCTGTGTCTATAAGATTGTATATTCATTGTTCTATCTGTTCTTTTTGTTTCACTAAATACTCAAAGCGCTCAACTTGGTTTTGATATTGATTGTGTACATCAATAATTTCTAGTTTTTTTTGTTTTAAAAAGGCTTTGCTTTCTTTAATGTTTTCCCTTGTAGTATCAAGTAAATTTTGAAGATGAGGTGACAGTGGTTGCCCAGATTGTTGAAGTTCATGTGCTTTTTTCTTAGCATCTCTGAGTACTTTTATTTGGCGATTAATATTTTCTTTAGTAATACCTACTAAAATTTCAATGGATGAAATTTTCTCATCACGAGAGCGTATAATATCTTCTTTGCATGAAAAGAGTTTGAGCAAAATTTCATCTTTACGAGATTGAATCAATGCTTGTTGGGCTTTTTCTTCGGAAAGTTGTTTTTCTATTTCTTTTTGCTTTTCTAATTCTGCTTCTTTTGCTATATCAGCCGCAGATTTTTGAGGCGCAACATGTTTAATCACATTACCACGTGGTGTTACAATATCATAACCCAAGGCGGCCGCTTCAGGGGGGAGTGTGTTAGAAATGATATAAGAGCCATTTTCGTCTTTATAGCGATAGAATTGTGGTGTTTGTGCAAGGCTGATGGGCAAGTACGCAAAAAGCAGAATCGTAAATAAATACTTCATACATTTCCTTATGTATCATGAAAGTAGAATTATTGTTTAGAAGCTTGTGCTACGATACTGCTATTTAAAATTTTCCCGTACTTGAGACGGGATTTCAGAATGACAACATATGAACTATCAATTTGTACCATACTGCTTTTGATAGGCCAATAAATTTTCCACGACAGATTGATGGCTTGGACTCGTTTTTAAATAAGTGATGACATCATTGAGTGTGACAATAGAGAGCACCGGAATGTGATGCGCCTGCGCTAGTAGTTGTACAGCTGAGAATTGACTGTCTTGAGCTTTTTCTTGTCGATCTAGCGCAATGATAATACCCGCAGGTGTACCGCCGTTGTTTTGAATAAAGTGAATAGCTTCTTTCTTAGCATCTCCGGCTGTAATCACATCGTCGATAATCCAAGCTTTTCTATGTTCAAGTGCAGCTCCTACAACCAGTCCGCCCTCACCATGTGCTTTAGCTTCTTTTCGATTGAAGCTATAAGGAATATTGATTTGATATTGTTCTGTCAGCTGTATTGCCGTTGCAACGGCAAGTGGAATACCCTTGTACGCAGGCCCAAATAAGACATCAAATTGACAACGATTATGTGTTAGTGTGAGAGCATAGTATTGGCCTAATTTTGCCAAGGCATCGCCGGAGTATAAATGACCAATATTGAAAAAATAAGGGCTTTTTCTACCTGATTTTAAGGTAAACTCTCCAAATCGAAGCGCATTTTCTTGTATAATAAACTCAATAAAATTATGTTGGTAATTTTCCATAGCGCCACACAAAATTGATCACGAATGGGGTGATTTAATAACATAAATTCCTTGAAAAAGTCAAGCGATAAATAAAAATACTTGTGCCTAAAACGTATTGCGAGTGTGTGGGATCTAGGCGCTAACAATAAACTGAAGTTTAAGAGGAACAGAAGAGTTGCGTATTATTAGTTTGAATGTAAATGGTATTCGAGCTGCACAGAAGAAGGGCATGTTTGAATGGTTGAGCAGCCAAGATGCGGATGTTATTTGTCTACAAGAAGTGAGAGCAGATGCTTCTATTCTTGAGGATACTTTGTATCAGTTACCGAAATACCATAGCTATTATCAATCTGCTGAGAAAAAAGGTTATAGTGGCGTTGGTATATTAAGCAAGAAAAAACCAGACAAAGTAATACGTTCATTAGGATTTCCGCTTGCAGATACAGAAGGTAGATATATTCATGCTGAATTTGGCAATTTGGTTGTTGCCTCTTTGTACCTTCCTTCAGGAACCAGTGGTGAAGTACGTCAAGATCAAAAATATGTCTTTTTAGACGCATATCTTTCTATCTTAAAAAAGCAAATTGCGAGCAAGCGTTCTTACATCATTTGTGGTGATTGGAATATTGCGCATAAAGAGATAGATCTTAAAAATTGGAAAACAAATCAAAAAAATTCAGGTTTTCTGCCTGAAGAGCGCGCATGGTTGGATAAATTATTTGATAATGTAGGTTTTGTTGATGCTTTTCGCGTGGTCAATCTTGAGCCAGATAATTATACGTGGTGGTCTAATAGAAGACGTGTTGCCTTTTAGAATAATGTAGTATGTAGAATTGATT
>JBFWLB010000065.1:0-13641 GCA_050252335.1 Candidatus Berkiella sp.
TGCAAGAAAGGCAAAAGCCACCTGTAGATTTATTGCGAAAACATAAGGTTCCCATTGCAATCGCAACGGATTGCAACCCTGGCTCTTCTCCCTGTCTTTCATTATTAACTATTTTAATTATGGCCTGTGTTTTGTTTAGACTGACGCCTTTTGAAGCATTCAAGGCGGTCACAAGAAATGCAGCGCAAGCTTTAGGATGGTCGGATAAAAAAGGACAAATTAAAGTTGGGTTTGATGCAGATTTTGTAGTATGGGATATCAATCATCCAGATGAGTTGTCTTATTATATCGGTGCCAATCCTTGTGTGCGTGTGATCAATGGTGGAGAAATTATTTATGAAAAATAGTAGATATGATAATAATCGTTCTATCCAATCACCCACAGGCGCACAAAGAAGCGCAAAATCTTGGGCTACCGAAGCAGCACTAAGAATGTTGATGAACAATTTAGACGCAAATGTGGCAGAAGATCCACATCATTTAATTGTCTATGGTGGCATTGGGCGTGCCGTGCGCGATTGGCCATGTTTTGATAAAGTGATTGAAGTGCTGAAACGATTAGAAAATAATCAATCTTTGCTCATTCAATCTGGAAAACCTGTTGGTGTTTTTACAACACATACCAATGCACCTCGTGTGTTGATTGCAAATTCAAATTTAGTGCCACATTGGGCAAACTGGGATGTATTTAATGCCTTAGATAAAAAAGGCTTGATGATGTATGGTCAAATGACGGCTGGCTCTTGGATTTATATTGGTAGCCAAGGCATTATTCAGGGTACTTATGAAACATTAATCAGCGCAGCAACCCAACATTTTCAAGGTGACTTAAAAGGTAAATGGGTATTAACAGCCGGCTTAGGAGGCATGGGAGGCGCACAACCTTTGGCTGCAGTGATGGCAGGTGCTTCTATGCTTGCTGTTGAAGTCGATCCCAGTCGTATACAAAAGCGCTTAGCACAAAAATACCTGGATACATCGACAAATAACTTAGAAGAAGCATTAGAAATTATTAAATTAAGCATTGAACAAAACAAGCCTATTTCTGTCGGTTTGTTGGGGAATGCTGCAGATGTCTATCCTAAAATTTTAAATCAGAATTTTAAACCTTCTCTGGTAACTGACCAAACAAGTGCTCATGACCCTTTAAATGGCTATGTGCCACTTAATTGGAGTATTGAAAAATGGCAAACGATGCGACAGTCACAGCCAGAAGATGTGGTAATCGCTGCTAAAAAATCTATGGCCATTCATGTAAAAGCAATGTTAGGCTTTCATGCATTAGGTATTCCTACTTTTGATTATGGCAACAATATTCGTCAAATGGCATTAGAGGCTGGTGTCTTGAATGCTTTTGATTTTCCAGGTTTTGTGCCTGCTTATATCAGACCTTTATTTTGCAAAGGTATTGGTCCTTTTCGTTGGGTGGCTTTATCTGGTGATCCAGAAGATATTTATAAAACAGATCAAAAGGTAAAAGAGCTTTTTCCTGACAAAGTTCATTTACATCAATGGTTAAATAAAGCGCGTGAGAAAATTATTTTTCAGGGATTGCCGGCACGTATTTGTTGGTTAGGACTGGGTGAGCGGCTTCTCTGTGGTTTGGCTTTTAATGAGATGGTAAAAAAAGGTGAATTAAAAGCACCTATTGTGATAGGTAGAGATCATTTGGATTCTGGCTCTGTCGCCAGTCCAAACCGAGAAACAGAGAATATGCTTGATGGTTCAGATGCCGTATCAGATTGGCCGATTTTAAATGCATTACTTAATTGTGCCAGTGGTGCGAGCTGGGTGAGTTTACATCATGGTGGGGGTGTGGGTATGGGATTTTCTCAACATGCCGGCTTTGTCATTGTTGCAGATGGGACACAAGATGCCGAAAATCGTATTCGTTGTGTTTTACACAATGATCCAGCAACAGGCGTGATGCGTCATGCCGATGCGGGTTATGAAGAGGCTATTGATTGTGCGAGAGAAAATCATCTGGATTTGCCTTTCTTATAGTCTTTGTGTTCTCGCAATTCTCATGTACTTTTTGTACATTCCAGTTGCTCGATGCTTGACGTCTGGCCAAGAAATAATCTGCTGTGACGATATAAGCTGTAGCTATGAATAAAGTATTAAAATTAGGATAATAGATATGGACGTTTTAAGATTTAGCGCTGGAAATATTACTTTATCAGATATTAAAAAACTACTGACGACTCATCAAAAAATTGAGCTAGATATTCGTTGCCAGCCATCTGTGCAAGCGGCGCGAGAGGTGGTTGATGCGCTGCTGGCACAAGGTAAAATCATGTATGGTATTAATACAGGATTTGGAAAATTAGCCAATAAAATAATTCCTGCTGAACAGCTCATTGACTTACAACATAACTTGCTTCGCTCACATGCTGTCGGTACTGGTTCTGTTTTAAGGACAGAAATTTCACAATTAATTACAGTGTTGAAGTTAAATTGTATGGCACAAGGATTCAGTGGGGTAAGATGGGAACTGATTGATTATTTTTCCAAGCTATATAATTCTGATATTTATCCAATTATTCCTGCCAAAGGTTCTGTGGGCGCTTCTGGTGATTTAGCACCTTTAGCACATCTTTCTTTGTTATTGATTGGAGAGGGGGAGGCTCAGTATCAACAAGCAAGAATTACGGGGGCACAGGCTTTAGAAATTTTAGGATTGCAGCCCTTAAAACTTCAACCCAAAGAAGGTTTAGCGCTTATCAATGGCACGCAGGTTTCAACGGCTATTTTATGTTTTGCTTTATTTCAAGCGCAGATTGTATTTGATGCGGCGCTCTCTGCCTCTGCGCTCAGCAGTATTGCGGTGAATGCAAATCTAAGTCCTATAGATGAACGTATACAAATATTGAGAAGATTGCCAAGTCAAATGCATGTAGCAGAAATTTTACGACTTCTTGTAAAAGATGATTTACAGAATACTTCTAAAAAGCGTGTACAAGATCCTTATTCCATTCGTTGTGTTCCACAAGTGATGGGGGCTTGTTTAGGTGTAATGCGACAAATTGCTCAGGTTCTTGACTGTGAAATAAATGCTGTAACAGATAATCCTCTGATCTTCTCAAAAGAGAAGGAGATTTTGTCCGGTGGTAATTTTCATGCAGAGCCTATTGCTTTTGCTGCAGATCAACTCGCATGTGTATTGGCAGAAATTGCTAATTTATCTGAACGTCGCATTAATTTATTATGTGATGAGTCTTTGTCTGGATTGCCTAGCTTTTTAATCAAAGAAAATGGTTTGAACTCTGGGTTTATGATGTCGCACGTGACAGCGGCTGCTTTAAGCAGTGAAAATAAAATGTATGCGCATCCGATTGGGGTTGATAGTATTCCAACCTCAGGCAACCAAGAAGATCATGTGAGTATGGCGACCAGTGCTGCTTTTCGATTACTAGAGATGATTGAAAACACTGCGAATATTATAGGTATAGAAATATTAGCAGCATGCCAAGGTATCGATCTAAGAGAGGCGACAGTACAAAATTCTGTTTTGCATGAAATTTATGCACAAGTTAGACAGCATATTCCTTTTCTTGATAAAGATAGATATCTGTCTCCAGAAATAAACCTAATTAAAAATATGATTTTAGAGCAAAAATTTGAGTTATCTTGTTTCTTGCGTTCTAATGTAGATGTATTTTCTGAGTGAATCGGTCTATAAGGAAATGACTCTATGCGTACATTAAAACATCATGAGGCTCTTAAAGTATCAGGTGGCAATATTTTAGAGGACTTGAAAAATGTTGTGAGTACAGATTTAAGCCATGAGATGAAAACATTACTGATTACTTCTTTAAGTGCAGGCCTTGTTGCTGGAAGGTTCATACCTTTTACTGCTTGGCTTGGGATTGGTGGTTTTGCAGCATGGATAGCTTATGATATGACTGGGGGTAATTTTTCAATACCATTTTATAGTGAGAGTAGTGTTACAACAGAAACTACTTAAATAATGAGTAGGATGGAATGATGAAAAAAATGGCGCTTTGAAGCGCCATTTTTAGATTAAAACTGAGGTCTGCTGTTCATATTGGGCTTGTAAGCTGGGTCTTGGCTGTTTAACAATGTTTGTGCAGCCATTGCTAATGCGCAAGGTACAACATAAATGCGATCAGGAATCGATAGTTTAGGCTTATCTGCCACTACTTTTCTACTACTCTGTTTATCAAATAATAATGTAGTAGGTGCATCATCAAGTTCAAGTTTTTTTGTCATATCGTGTACCTGCCTTCAAGGGTAAAGGGAGTCTGATTCAATTTTTGGAAATTCTACCAACTTAGTCGTGTCTTGTAAACTATTTTTGTATGGGTTCTTATAACTATTATTCCATGTATGTCTTGTACAGTAGCGGAAGTATTATCAAATCGGAAGTTTAAGTCGATGAGCGGTTGAGGCTTGGCGCTGAAATGGAGATTTTCGTGTAATTGCTCTATTTAATTAAGGTGGCTTTAGCCTAAATGCTAAAACCACCGAGTGGATAGGTTGGCTTTTAAAGAGGCTTTGATTAGAAGCCCATTCTTCTCTTTTTATCTTGAGCTTGCTGTGCAGGATCTGCTGCATCAAGCAGGCCTTGTGCGCGTGCAATTTTTTCATTGACGGCAGCCCAAATCATATCTTTGTTGCGCAGTCCTGGTGTAAGGCTGTTTGCTAAGCTACTTAATAAAAAGGAGTCTTTTCTCGTTGAGCGTGCTGCTTCTGTAAAAAGCGCATCTTGATCATTATCACTATGGTTTGATTCTGTTGCAGAGCGATACATTGTTAGTATGGCCACGGGATAACTCCAGAAAAATTATATGCGAAAGGTAGAGCATTTTTACCGCAAATCATCACATAGGTCAAATTTACTAAAAATTTGGTTTAGATATCCTACCTAATTATATATATAGGACACCCACATATTCACAGGACAGCCACAATTGTTCATCAGCCCACGGAATATAGTTCATAGGCACGAAAATATGGGACATCCATAATAGAGATGAGTTAGAAACTGGCTATTTTTTGTATTGTATTTTCTCTTGCAAGGCCATTAGGGTTCTGGCATTTTGTTTGCTGCGAAGAAGTCTTCGAGACTGTGTGGGATAAAAATAACAAGCAATCTTGATAACAAAAAAGGCTTAAAAATGGAACTTAATGGATTTATTTTGGGGTGCGCCTGTTTAGCACTTATATATGGAATGTATGCCAGTCGGCAAGTTTTTGCATCTGCAACAGGTAACGCTAGGATGGTTGAAATTGCAGCTGCTATTCAAGAAGGAGCAAGCGCATATTTGAATCGACAATATAGAGCAATTGCTGTTGTCGGTATTTTTGTAACAGCCTTCTTAACCTACTTTTTAGGTATGTATGTTGGTTTTGGCTTTGTTATCGGGGCTGTTTTATCAGGTTTGGCAGGATATATTGGCATGAATGTATCTGTGCGAGCAAATGTGCGAACAGCAGAAGCCGCTCGTTCTGGGTTAGCAAATGCTTTAGATGTTGCATTTAAAGGCGGTGCAATAACAGGGATGCTTGTTGTTGGTTTAGGTCTTTTGGGTGTGACTGGTTATTACTTGTTTTTAAAGCAAGCAGGGCTTGAACAAAGACCCATGCTGGAGGCTTTAATTGCACTTAGTTTTGGTGCTTCATTGATTTCTATTTTTGCTAGATTAGGTGGCGGTATCTTTACTAAAGGTGCTGACGTAGGCGCAGATTTAGTTGGAAAAATTGAAGCAGGTATTCCAGAAGATGATCCGCGTAACCCTGCTGTTATTGCTGATAATGTAGGCGACAATGTCGGAGATTGTGCGGGTATGGCAGCTGATTTGTTTGAAACCTATGTTGTTACCATTGTTGCTACGATGGTTTTATCCGCTATTTTCGCAACAGGCCAACAAACAGAAACTTTAATGATGTATCCGCTTCTTATTGGGGGCGTTTGTATTATTGGTTCTATTTTAGGTACTTTCGCCGTTAAACTTGGTAGTACTCAAAATATAATGGGCGCTTTATATAAAGGCCTTATTGTTTGTACCCTGATCTCTGGGGCTCTCATTGTTGGGGCGACCTATTATCTCTTGGGCTTTGATAAGGAAATTGTCTTAAGTAAAGGCTCTGTCACAGGCATGAAGTTATTAATTTGTGCTTTAACAGGGTTGGGTGTTACTGGCTTTATTGTCTGGATCACTGAATATTATACGTCGACACGTTACCGTCCAGTCAAAAGCGTGGCTGCTGCGTCTGAAACAGGTCATGCAACCAATATCATTCAAGGCTTAGCTATTTCTATGGAAGCTTGTGCTTTGCCTGTTATTGTTATTTGTGTTGGTATTTTAATTTCTTTTCTAAATGCAGGTTTGTTTGGTGTTGCTATTGCAGCAACAGCGATGTTGGCACTGGCTGGGATGGTTGTTGCTTTAGATGCTTATGGTCCCATCACCGATAATGCAGGTGGCATTGCTGAGATGTCAGAACTTCCCGCAGATGTTCGCATTGTCACAGATGCTTTAGATGCGGTTGGAAATACAACCAAGGCAGTTACCAAAGGCTATGCAATTGGTTCGGCAGGTTTGGCGGCATTGGTTTTGTTTGCGGCTTATACTGAAGATTTGATTTACTATTTCCCCAGTTTGAATATTCAATTTAGCTTAAGCGATCCATTTGTTGTGGTTGGATTATTTATTGGTGGTTTGTTGCCTTATCTGTTTGGGGCAATGGGTATGATGGCTGTTGGGCGTGCAGGTGGTCAAGTTGTAGTAGAAGTACGCCGACAATTTCGTGATATCAAAGGCATCATGGAGGGGACTGCAAAACCTGAATATGGGCGTGCGGTTGATATGTTAACCAAAAGTGCGATCAAAGAAATGATTATACCTTCATTACTGCCTGTATTAGCACCCGTTGTACTTTGGCTCATAATTAATTTTGTTGCTGGTAAAGAAGCGGCTTTCACAACCTTGGGTGCGATGCTGTTGGGTACGATTGTCACAGGATTATTTGTTGCCATTTCCATGACTTCAGGTGGTGGTGCTTGGGATAATGCGAAAAAATATATTGAAGATGGTCATTTTGGTGGAAAAGGTTCAAATGCGCATAAAGCAGCTGTAACCGGCGATACCGTTGGCGATCCTTACAAAGACACAGCAGGCCCTGCTGTTAATCCAATGATTAAAATTATCAACATTGTGGCTTTGTTAATGTTGGCAATTATTGCGCACAACACCTAATTAATTAAAAAAGAGCACATTATGTGCTCTTTTTCTTTTCCCATTCATCCCATCCTATCCCTAGAATTTTTTCTTATGGCGCAATAATCGGCATTTTTTGCACAATGAGTTGCAAATATGTGCCAAATCTATAATAATTGTCAGCCCCATGTTAGTTGATTTATTAACTGACTAATTTTTTATTTCTTTAAGGTACTGATTCTTATGGCAAGTTACGGTCCAAGCAAAAAATTTCTCATTGTTGCGGATTTAGATTATACGCATTTTAATACCAATAAAGCTGAAGTAACATGGATGGGTTCCAAAGAATTTTGGCTAGATCTCTATAAGCGTATCTTTCATAGTGCACAATCGCAAGGGATTGAGATGTTGTTTGCTGTGGTAACAAATAAACCTAATTTTGATGATATTTGCGAAGTTGCAGCTATTGCATTTGCACCACTTTTGCAAGCAAATACTTCTTCAGGCCCATTCATGTATCCAACGACAGGGGATAAAGGCTATTGTTTAACAAGAGTGGCTGGTAACCTTCAATATGAATGCTTGGAAGCTAATGAGCAATTAGAGGTTTTGAACAAAGCTTTGGTACCGCATTTTATTATTGAAGCACTGGCGCCTAAATCAAAACACATTATAGATTTAGCGACGCGTTATAACATTGCTTTAGAAAATTGCCTTATGTTGGATGATACGCCAGAAGTGTTAGAAGATGTAACCAGTAAAGGCATTTCAAGTGTTGGTTTTGAGTGCTTTAATCCTGGGATACTTCAAGATATGGCGAAATTGGATGATCCTAATTATCTTCGTTTACATTTAAATCGTAAGCGTGAAGAAATTTTTAAGAAAGTCCAAGGTATTATTGAGAGAATTACTCGTCAACATAAAGAATCTTTAAAGATAGTAGCGCCTACCCCAGTACGTAGTTACACACCATTATTAAGGTCATTCGTAGCATCTAGCTCTGTCACTTCCTCACTTGACTGCTCTCAGACAAGTTGTGACACTGATGGTGTTTTACCGATAAACTATCAACGTGATCCTCAAGATTGCTTACATAGTTGGGGAGCGCGTGAGCGTTTATTTGGCAGAGCCTTTAAAAATTGATTGATCTAAAGAGCATATCCAGTTACCTGTATATGCTCATGAGTTTTCGACGATTGAAAGGATGTCCGTGAATCACACAGTTTAAGATAGTGTTCAATTTAGTGCCTCTACCTTCCCCCTTTTTTCTTCTTTTCTTTTATCTTTAAAGAGGACTGTGAGGGTTGAGATTTTTCAGCAGTTGATGCTTGTCGATCCCTTTTAAATATAAAAGCCATAGGTGGTGCTGCTTTATCTACTTTACCATCTAAAGATGCTGTTTGTAGATTCCCTTGTTCAGCTAGCATTTCTATTTTTTCTTGAATAAACTGAGCATAGAGATTTCTTGCGGCGTCTAGCTCATTATGAAGGTATAAATCAAGTACTTTTCTAGCCATATTGTCAAGCTCATCATCCTTAGTAACAGTCGGAGCGAGACTATCAAGTAAATACTGCTTACGTACATCATTCAGTAAATGATCATAAGCGTCATCTATCTCTTGAGGATTTAACAGTTTTGCGTCCTGAACCAGCTTTGCAATAGGTTGGTAAACAGGATGATTTTGACAACGTAAAAAGCAAAGCGCCAAGGTGCGGCGCTCAATGTCTAAGTTAGAATTTTTAATGAGCTTTATATAACTTTCAACCATAGGTAACACAGAGTGTTTAATCAAATGTTCATTTAACTTAAGGCTACCTTCAATAGCATTTTCTTTTGCTTTCTCTTCAGTTAATCCATTTTTAAGGCCAAAATCATGTAATCGACAAAATACAGTTGCACAATGCATCATTTCTGCAGTGCTTGACCAAGCACAACTTCCTGCAGTTTGCGCCATCAAGGGGATATATCCCCATTCTTCAAAACCAATCAGATTTTTTACATAATCTTCATACCCTTTATGATCAACGGGCATAGAATTCATTAAGGAAGCACCTATCTCATTAAATACTTTCTTCAAGTTTTCTGGTTTAGTAACTTTTCCGATAACGATCCCTTGTTTATCTTCAAATAATGGGCGACTACGATCAGCGAGTAAACAAAAATTTCTATAAAATGAATTAGCTACAGCATGAAGACTCATACCATTAGCTTCCTTAAGATATAAGCTAACCGGTATATTAACCACTTGCTGTTGCTCTAAGGCCTGCTGAACAGTATCAGCATTGTTTCTTGTTTTAATTGCGCTTAAGTCTGCTTGGATGTTCTGAATAATCTCGTCACTTTCAATTTTATATCCATAGATTTCTGACAAAAGGTCATTGATTTTTTCTGAATCTCCATAAAAATATTTTATGGTATCTTTTAATTGTATTACCATATCTTGTTGAAGCCCACCTTCTACTTTAAAATCAATGCCTTGTATTTTACGTCTGCCAGTTAAACCTAAGCGATGACAAATCGAATGCTCAAGTTTTAATGCATGAAGAAGATTCGCTGCTTGATTTGCATTATCTGTATTGGTCGCTTTTAAATAATATTTGGCAATATTTCCGAGGTCATTTTGCGCAAGAAGTGTCAGCATGTCTTGGGTAAAGGGATTGGAAATATCAATATCTTTTGCTCTTTTCTCGATCCATTTTAAAGCATCTAATCCAGCTTCATCACCTAACAAGTGCATAATACCTGGGTAGGCATTTTGATTATCAAGTATTATCAATTCAATGGGAGGGCATTGTAAATGCTTATAAATATCTATTCGAAAATCAGGTTGATATCTATAACCAAATTTTTTCTCAAATTGTAGCTTTTGTTGCTTTAGTGTTGCTTCAGTGAGTATTTGTAAAATACCCTCTTTGTTCTGGTGCTGTAAATAATGAAATAATGCATCACGCTCTTTAAAACTAAAATCAATATTGCTAAGCATTATTTCAAAGCTACCCTGTTTGAAAGAGTCTTGAAGTAGTGTGCACATATTCTCCATGATTTCGGCATAATGTTTAGCATCTTTTTGCTCAAATGCGAACGTCAAATGTGCATTCACTTGTGCATTCCAAAAAAGCCTTTCTAATCTATCTGGAGATACCTGACTGATCAACCTATGACCTTCTTGATTTATCCAATTTGTTGGGCACAATAAAGTTCCCTCTCCAGTACCTGCTAGTGCATGATGTGCTTGCAGTTTGAATTCTTGTACATCTATGTCTCTAATTCTATATAATCCGCCTAAGTATTCTAGCGCATTATTTTGAATGATATTATGTAGCCATAAATTATCTATTAACTCTTGGTTTTGTGCATAAAGTTCTGATTTTCGAATCATTTCAATAAGCTCAATATAATCAGGATCAAAGTCAAAATACTCTATAACTAAATCGGTACGTTTAAGATCAATCGCTTTATATAGAATGCTCAAAAACATTTTATTTAGATTATTGAACATTTTGGGGTCGTGATTTATAAACGAATGCGTAATCATCATATCACACTCAAGATTGAGTAGCTTTAATGTCTCATTATTTTTGGATTGTAGTGCATCTATTATTAATTTCTCTAAATGTGCTGTGCTTGAAAAAACATTTTGTCTATTAATTTGGATATTATCTTCTATATCTTTTCTGAGCTGTGCCTTCGTTTCTTTATCTCCGATAATCTGAAATGTTTCCTCCAACCCAAAGCTATTAATGTAGCAAAGTTTCAGTAAATCATATCTTTGTTGACTATAACATTTTTCAATAAGTTTCATATCGACATTAATGTGTGCAAAAAAATAACTTAATTTGTCAAATTGTCCTGTTTGCAGTGCTAATTGTCCCATATCGTTCAAAGTGTCAATGGTTTTTGCTGCATTCATAGCATCTTTTGCGTAAATGAATTGTTTTAAAAGATCTAAAAGTTCACTAGCATAGTAGTTTGCCTTATCACTATCTTGTTCTTTTAGCGCATGTGTTAAGTCAGCTTGTATGGTTTCTCGTGCTCTAAAACACCGCTTGAGATCTATATTGAGTTTTGCATAAACATTTTGAATAAAAGAACCAATACCTTCTATTTTTTTATAATCTGTATAGTCAACACTTCTTAAATTATGTTGTTGAATGGTAAGCCAATCTATATAGGGCATATTGCCATCTTCGAGCAATAACAACGTTGGCTTTAAGTCTTCTGCCTCTATTTGGAAAACAATGGTTGCGCCAGCAATATTTCTATTTTCAATACATTTATCTCTAAAGACCCTTAATAACTTAATCACTTCAGCATAATTCTCTAAATCATCATCTTTGAAGTATTGCTTTAATTTTTCATCTACTTGCTTTTTAAATTGTAGAGTGGCAATGGGATCAAAATTTTGAGCCATCTGTTCAAGCTTCGTAGACCAATATTCAATAAATGACGCACTTTTAGCGTTCCCTGGGTGTTCATCCTTTAAGTCAATATCTATTTCAGGGATAGTTTCTAGATCTAGCTTTTTAAATACATTAGTCTTGAAATCTTTTAAAGATTTATTTTTAGAGTACAGAAATTTTTGATGAGAATTTATATTGTTTTCAATAAGAATGCCCGCGCAAACGTTAAGTTTCTCACAGTGTAAATGATATAAAAAAGATTCTCTTTGAGATTTTGGCAAATCAATTACTTGAAGAAAAATGCCTACATCTTGGCTTAATAGCCCATTGAGAATTTCAACAGACATCATTATTAAATCAATATATTTATCCTCTTCATTTTGTTGGAATGCATTTTGTAATGCCTGACCAATTTTAAAACTAAGATAGTCTGCTTTAGCTGTTGTAAGTTTATCAATATTTTTTAGACTATAAGTACTCATGGCAATAAGCTGTTCTTTGCTGGAGATTAATTCATTTTGTAGGGCTTTATTCGATATCTCTTGTTGAGGATGTAATATAGCATAGAGCTGCTTTTTAAATGCAATTGCACGCTCTGCATCTTTTGCATCAATATGGCAAGTATATTTAAATGCTATTTCATCAATGGCATCATTTTCAATTATAAAATACAAAGCTGCCATATCATCATTAAATTGTAAGTAGTGCAATAATTCATCTAAATCATATGCATTTATATCAAGCATTTCAGCGATACTCGTATAATCTTTTTTTTGATAAAAAAGTTTAATTTGCTGCAATGTTAACCTAAGCATATATGCATAATTATCAATATTGTTATCCAAGAAATTTTGTCGTAATATGGCTTCCTTTTCCACCATGATCATATTTAATCTATTCTCATCCTGACGTTGTAGAGCAGACATGTAATCTTCGGCTAGCTGTTCAGCGTTTCTAAGTGGTTTAGGTGTATTCATACCAGCTAATACGGCTTGCTTAAATCCTTGAACATCAGGTGTTTCATCCGTCATTTCCTTTGCGTAGTTTTCAAAATGACAATCGTCGACTAACATCCAATTAATTAAAGAATGAGCCTTTGCTTGATAGCAGGCATGCAACTCTATAATCTCGTATGTATCGAGACCAAATAAAGATTGCAATGTATCATATTTTCCTAACTGCAAGGCTTGCTCACATAGAGGGCTAATTCCTTTTAGTAATAACGCGACTTGCTCGGGATCTCCTTGCTGATAAGCATGTTGAATCTTTGAGTCAAATAAATCACTGTAAAGATGCAACTCATACAAATTATCACTATCAAAACATTCCTTAAGCTTTTGGATCAATGCTTCATTTGAAAAAGTAAAATCAATTTCTTGAATATCTAAATTTTCCATCACCTCGGTTAAGAAAGGTTGGATCGTTTTTGGATCCTTATCAAGTAATAAAGCATATTCTCTTAAGTCATGATGTTGTAAAATATGCCAAATCAAAAATGTGCCACCATGAGTTAAAGCATAGTTTGCAAGCGCTATTTCATCATTTTTAATTTCAAACAGGCTCGCAAGAAAATCTAAGCGATTTGATGGCATAGTTTTAATAAAATCAATAGCGACATTAATAACCTCTGAATAACTTTTGGCATCATTATTTTCAAAACATTGCCTTAATAGCTGAACAGTTAATTTTTTAATGCTATCTAATCTGACAATATCTTCATATTGAGCTTCTTTTTTTGCGCGTTCACATAATTTTTTTAAAGCATCTGTATTTAACATGATAATCTTTCCTTATAAGATATAAAAATATAAATTTTTCATAATTATATACAAAGTGCGACTGTAGTTTCTTTGTGAAAGTTCCCTTTGCCAACTACTGGACATTTTAACTTTGCTCTAACACTTTGCCGCGTACAAAGGTCAGTAATTTATTGTTAGGGCAAAGTTAAAATGTCCGGTAGTTGGCAAAGGCAAGATGTCCGGTTAATGGTTAAAAAATCAGGATATCATGGAAAAAAGATAGATTGAGTGAAATATCACACTAAGAATTATGAAGA
>JBFWLB010000066.1:0-13055 GCA_050252335.1 Candidatus Berkiella sp.
ACACTTAACAGAAAAAACATGGAGCAATTCTTAGACAACAACCCCAATTTTAAAGGTTACTGGATGCTATTACACCAATAGCTCTACAGATATCTTCATAATTCTTAGTGTGATATTTCACTCAATCTATCTTTTTTTCATGATATCCTGATTTTTTAACCATTAACCGGACATCTTGCCTTTGCCAACTACCGGACATTTTAACTTTGCTCTAACACGCCTAAAATTTAAGTGTGTATGCGTCTATTCGTTAAGGCATTTCAGTGTGATAGGATGCCCCGTTTATCGTAAACAGCTGATTTTTCTAAATAAAAGATTGATTCAGCAAAATAAGTTGTGTAACTTTATTGGACTGTGCTTGGAGAGGGGGAGACAATAAAGTCAAAGGCTTTGTTGTGGGCAGGCAGAGATTATGGGGGTAAAGACACAAAGTCATCAATTAAGTGTTCCATCTTGTCTCAAATTTCCCTACTATATGGCTCCTGTGCTTTTGGGCTTACCTATAATACTGTGGGGGATGAATGAGTTGAACAACCTGTCTGTGCGAAGAGCAACCTATCTAGGTTTAGGCGCTTTGGGAATGTGGACCGTTGAGCCACTTTTAATTTCTGAAGTTAATAATCTACCTATTTTTGAAGTACTGGCGATTATTTTTGCTAGTTCATTTTCCATGACGGCAGTACGTTTAACATTGAAGCGTAAATGGCACCTCATTTTTAGGCAACCACTCTATATATGGGTTGCGGGCATACTCGGCATTTGTGTCAGTGATTTTGCCTATATCTATGGTGCACAACATGCACCTATCGCACATGTCGATTTAATCGATTATCTATGGCCATGTTTGGCTATTTGTTTTACCAGCATGCTACCCAAGGAAACTTTGTCGCCACAGCATTTAATCGGTGCTGTTTGTGGATTCTTAGGTATTTATGTTCTGATCAGTAAGGAAGTTGCATTAAATGGGCTTAACGTTTCCTATTTTATTGGTTATGGTTTAGCGCTATTTGGGGCAATACTTTGGAGTGGTTATTCTGCTTTTTCAAGATATTTCAAAGCTGTTCCCACAGAAATGATTGGTATGTATTGTGGCATGGGCGCATTGATTTCTTTAATCTTGCACTTTCAATTTGAAACTTTTGTGATGCCAACAGTACAAGAAGGCTCAATGGCTGTGATTACAGGTATTACAGGCGCAGGCATTGCCTATCAACTGTGGGATCATGGTGTTAAGTTTGGTGATGTATACTTACTGAGCATGTTAACTTATGTGGCAAGAATTTGTGCCATGGCCTTGTTGGTTATGTTTGGGAAAGAGCCTTTTACACTAACATTGGTTGTAGCTTGTGCTTTGGCTTCTGTCGGTGTCATGGTCAGTGGCTTAGATACTAAGACCTTTAAAAAAATGTGTGGTTATTTTTTAAAGCCTATCAAGATATTAAACTCTCCTGCTTAAACTCTTCGCGCTTGGGCTTTAGGCGTTGTTGGCATCGCATTGTTCGTAACAGTTATGTATTTTGTATACATTCCTGTTATTCAAATGCTTGCCTCCTAGCCTAAAACCCGATCGCTTTGAGTTAATTTCTTTGGCTCGGGTGAAGCGTTTGTTGTCTGAGGAATTTCCGCGAATCTCAATTAGTACAGTGTAATATTCGTTTTTGATATTCGCGAAGCGAATAAGAGCCCACTTTGTAAAGGGGGACGGTGCGTAGCACCAGGGGGATTTATACCACAAATGAAAGTGAAAACAGCTAAATCCCTCTTGCGCAGCGCGCTTTCTCCCTTTACAAAAGTGAGAAAATTGATTCGCTACGCTCATCGGGAATTCTATTAAAGACTAATGTTACAGTGTACTAAGCTGTCATTTCAGGATTTTACGAAGCAAAATATAAAACACTTATGCCTGCAATCGTTGCTCTGCAATCTGGTTTGCAATCTCTGCTGTTGATAAACCTGTTGTGTCACTCTGAGTGAAAATGCTTTGTAGCGTATCGTATATTTTCAGTACCTTTTCTCGCGCTTGTGCTTCATCTTGATGCAAATATTGAGCTGCAACATGGATCAATCCGCCTGCATTAATGGCATAATCAGGTGCATATAAAATACCTTTTTGCTTAAGGATACGAGCCATTTCAATGGATTCTAATTGATTATTTGCTGCACCAGCCACTATCTTTGCATTCACTTTATGTACGGTTTGTGTATTAATGGCATTGCCCAATGCGCATGGTGCAAAAATATCACAGGGAATAGAATGTATTTGATCAACAGCGCAAATATCCACTTTCAAGTGCTCTTTTGCATGTTGGAGTGCCTTGGGATTGCTGTCACAGACTGTGACTTTTGCACCATAGTGTTGACACAGTTGTGCAATACGAAAACCTACATTACCAACACCTTGGATCGCAATATGGAGTCCGGCCAAAGAGCTGCGTTGTAGATGATGTTGTGCTGCTGCCTGCATACCTGTTACAACACCAAGTGCCGTGAGTGGTGAGGGATCGTGTGTTGCAAAAGCAATGTGACTGTGACCTGTGACATAAGCAGTTCTTTCAAAAATAATATCCATGTCGGTGACATGTGTACCACTGTCTTCAGCTGTGATATAGCGCCCACCGAGCGAATCAACAAAATCACCAAATAATTCGAAAATTTTGCGTCTATCTTTGATTTTATCCGAATAAATGATCACCGATTTGCCACCACCCAAGGGTAAATCACTGATGGCGGCTTTGTAGCTCATACCTTGTGCTAATTTAAGCGCATCAATGATTGCATTTTGTGGTTCGGAATAAGGTATAAAACGGCAGCCTCCCAGTGATGGGCCACGCGTGGTGTTATGAATGGCAATGATCCCAAAAAAATTAGCTTGAACGTCTTGCTTGAGATGTAATTCACCATATTGCAAACTTTCAAAGAGAGATAAAAAAGGTGCTTTTGTGGATATGGAAGCGGTGTTATTGTTGTCTTGCATCATATTTGTGTGAATAACTACAGTTGTAACTAAAAGTTGTATAATCAAACCTAAAAAAGGCACACATCAGGAGAGATGAATATGCTATACCTTTAAATATTGTAAAGATATTTCAATAATAATCAATACAACGGGATATTTGGTAATAGGTATGCCATGCCATGATAAAAAACACGCTTAATGTCTTAGTCGCTTGTAAGCGTGCGGATAAAGATCCTATCGTAGAAGCCTTGATTTCTCACCGTGAAATAAATCAACTCTATGTAACGGATAAAATAGCTGAATCACTTAAGATATGCGGCGATCATTGTATTGATGCAATTATTATTGATTTTTTTATGCAAGATGGTTCTGTTTTAGATTTTTTACAGAATAATCGAGCGGTTGTTAATGCCCGTATACCTATTTTAGTATTATCTGATCAAAATGCCCATGCTTTGCATGTTTGTGCTTATAGAAAAGGCGCAGCGCAGGTTATTCTCAAAGATGAGCATAATCGATATATAAAGTATCTGTATAAATATATTAAGAAATTGCATGATGATAATATTTTACATATACCTATTATGCAGCCCAAAATGAATATTAATAATGCAGTCATTTGTGTAAACAAAGATCTGGATATCACCTTTTTGAATGCTGCAGCAACGGGTTACTTATCAGCAACACAATCAAATATGATTGGCAAATCTATTTTAAGAATTGTGAAGAATGTAGATATTGCAATGAGCAGAGCACTCAAAGAAGGTTTTCGATTGGCACAAGATAGCCATCAACCACAACCCATTGGCACCTTTAAATTAACAAAAATTGAGCATGATCTATCCTATATTGAAATCATGCTATACCCTATTTTAAACATCCATCAGCATATTGACGCCTATATTGTAAACTTAAGAGAAAGAACAATCACAAATCAGCAAGACATAGAGCGTTATCAACATCATGAATATGATTATTTAACAGGTGTTTTGAATCGAGAATCTTTCATGTCACGCTTGAATCATGCCTTAATTTATTGTTCTCGTTATGATCAAAATTGTGCAATCGTACATTTAGATATTGATGGCTTTAAGGCAATGAATGATGCTTTAGGGCATCGTTTAGCCGATCAACTGCTGAAAGAGGTTTCAAAGAGAATTAAAATACTTGTGAGAAACGTTGATATACTTGCGCGTATTGGTGCAGATGAGTTTATGCTACTGTTATCTCACACCAATCAATTACAAGACTCTGCGCGCGTTGCTGATAAATTAATGCAAGCATTGAAAGAGCCATTCGTTATCGAGCAAAATCCTTATTTTGTGACAATGAGTGTTGGGATTGCAATGTATCCTCAAGATGCAGATACTTTAGATGGTATTATTCAATGCGCAAATTCAGCCTTAAGGCTTGCAAAAGAAAAAGGACGGAATAACTATCAATTTTATAGGCCAGAATTTACGCGTCAAGCGACCTCTGTGATTGAGCTTGTGAATGATATGCATATTGCAATGGAGAAACAAGAATTTGATCTCTATTTTCAACCGCAATTTTGTGCGCAAGATCAGCATTTGATTGGTTTTGAAGCGTTACTTCGATGGCAACATCCCACAAAGGGCAATATATCACCGGCCTTGTTTATTCCTATAGCAGAACAGATGGGAATGATCAATGAAATTGGTGATTGGGTCATACAGAGAACCTGTCAAATCATGCATAAGCTCAAGCTGGCCGGCTATACAAATTTCATTATGGCCATTAATTTATCTGTGCAGCAGTTGATGCGTGAGGATTTTGTTGATGAAATTATTAAAATATTGGCTCACTATGATGTTCCTGCGCATAGAATAGAATTAGAAATCACTGAATCAATTTTTGCTCATGATAAACCACTGATTATAAGCAAACTGCAAGCTTTACAGTCTGCGGGTTTTCATATTGTGATGGATGATTTCGGTACTGGATACTCTTGTTTAAGTTATATAAAAGATTTGCCATTGGAGGGCATTAAAATTGACAAAGCCTTTGTTGATGAATTGAGTGGTGATGCTCAATCTAAATTCAAGGCCATTATTTCAGCCATTATTACATTGGCACAACAGCTCAATATAAAAACACTCGCAGAAGGCATTGAATCTCTTGAACAGGCAACCATGTTAAGGAATTTAGGTTGTGATCATTTGCAAGGGTTCTTATTCGCCAAACCACTTTCTTATGATGAAACACTGTTGTTTTTAGAAGAAAAAATAGAAAAAGATAATTTATCTGCAACAGGATGAAGCAAGTCTTTTTTCCATCTGAGAAATCCTAAAATAGCTAAGCCTAAATAGATAAAAGTAACAATGCTGTGAAAGGGCATGCCTTGTTGCCATTGTAAGATAACGATCATCGCATCGACAACAAACCAGATCATCCAACATTGAATGATTCTATATATCATCATAGCTTGTGCAAACAAGCACAGGACAGTGGTACTTGCATCCCAATAAGGTATGGTTGACGGTGTATACGCTATTAAAAAATATGCATAACTTAAGAATAATGAGAACGCGATGCTGCTTGCAATGAGCATTTGTTTGGTGCTCAGTTGATAGACAGTTGTATTATTGTTGCTTTTCCATTTCATGAGACCAATTATCATGATGACAAAATAAATGCATTCTAATAATACATGACCATAAACACCTTTTTGCCAATATAAAATAGTGTTTAGAACAATTGCAAACATCCCAATGATCCAGGCAGAGTGATAGCTTTTGGTAAAGTGATAGGTAGAAATCAAAGAAAGTGAAGCGCCAACAACATCTAGCCAGTTCATATCATGATCGGAAAATAAAGATTAAAACAGTCCCGAGTATAATTCTATAAATGACAAAGGGCAATAAGCCTATTTTATTAATCAGTTTCAGAAATAAATGGATGCAGCAAAATGCACTTATTGCAGATACACTGATGCCAATTACGAAGTCATACCAGTGCATGTTAATAGAGGTGTTGATAAGTTGCGTGCTGGCATATGTACCTGCCATCAGAATAGCTGGGATAGATAGCAAAAAAGAGAAGGTGGCTGCCGTTTTGCGATTGAAACCAAGAAATAATCCGCCCGTTAAGGTGATTCCTGAGCGAGAGGTGCCTGGAATCAGCGCCATCACTTGCATGCATCCAATAAACAGGGCATTTTTTAGAGTGAATGAGCGTAAAGATCTTGTTTGTGAGCCTACTCTTTCGGCAAAGTACAATAATAAACCAAATAAGATAGAGGCATATCCAATCACCAGTGGTGAGCGTGCAAAATTCTCAATTGTCGAGTGGAGTAGTACGCCGCCTATAGCAATGGGTAGAGACCCAATAATTAATGACCATGCTAGTTTTGAATGCACACCCAACTTCGTTTTGGGTTTGAAGCTCTTGAAAAAACCGAGGATTAACCATTTTATTTTAACTCTAAAATAATAAAGTACTGCCAGTAAAGTACCAATGTGCAATGAAATATCAAAGACCAAGCCTTGATCAGGCGTATGCATAATGAGTGGCAGCAGAATTAAATGTGCCGAGCTAGAAACAGGCAAAAATTCTGTGAGTCCCTGTGTGAGCGCCAGTAAAATAACATTGAGCCATTCACTCATAAAATTGTTTTGCCTTATGGATACTATGTCTTCGGGGATGGGGATTTAAGTTTAGTGACATCTGCGCATTCAGGGAGTGTCTTCTTTTTATCTGCCATAAATTTATTAAATAAATCGTGTGTGCAGCGCCCCATCATTTGTCCCCATTTTTGACCATCTGCCGTGCTGAGCTTGGTAGGCAGTTTGGGTGCAATTTGATCGAGGCAGGCCGTTAGATAGATCTCAGAAAATTGTTTGCAACCAGCCTGGTCAATATCAAAACATTTTAGAAAATATTCATCAGTTCCACACAATTGTGTCGGCAATAATTCTTTCATGCGACTTAGCCAGACATATTTATCGATGGGCTTAGGCTCATCATGCTGTAGGGCTGGCGTATTGCTTGGCTTTGTTTCTGTTGGTTGAGTGTTGGTGTGTGGAATAACTAATTCGGGTGGCTTTAAGTAGTGAGGTGCAGGTGGATTAGGATTATTTGTTTCTGCCAGTAAAGCAACGGGTAGAAAGCAACAGCACAATAAGACTCCAATTCTGAGCAGCATAGCTTTAATCATCCGTAAGTGCTTATTATATCTTGTTAAACAGGTAGCTTATTATAAGCATCGTTGAGGACTACCTACAAGGCTCCTCTGTCTAAGAGGATATTTGCGTTTTGTGTGTCGAAATATTTTACATATAGGGGTTAGTCTTCGGTTGGAGGAAGGATTGATAAAGTGCAAGCGTGCCTTAAGGTGTAAATATTTTTAATTAATTCAATAAGATAGAAATTATTTGATGAGGGATGATTAGGTTGGCACTAAGCTTGCTTAAACATAAATGAGAGTAAAAAAAGGACTAATAAAAATGAAAAGGACAGCATTTTTGCTGCTAATGTCTGCGTTGTTCGCGGGTCAAGCCTTAGCAGGACCCACATATATTGACGTAAGTGCTTTGGGTCAAACGCCTGGCGGACAGGGTTCTACGCCAATGCTAGGTGGCGATTTAGATACTTTTACAAGCGTATTTACGCAGTTATCTTTTTTTGCTGATACTACTACAACACAATATGACACGAATGGAGATGGTCTTCCTGATGTGCGTGATAGGTTTATGGATAGTAGCTTGGCTTCTATCACTGATTTGTTAGCGCCTTTGGGAGATTAGATCTTGGACTCGTGTTGCTCCCCACAATTAGAAGGAGTATTTGGGGTAAAAAACTTGTCTAAGCAAACAAAACCATCAAAACCATAAGATGATGAGGGGAATGCTATGTGGCACCACAAAACCAAACTTGGAACCTTTTGGATCATTGAATCTGAAGAAAACCATGAGTATTACCTTGGTTTTGATGAAGATTCACTCGGACATTACAAGAGGATTGAAGATGCTATTCGCGATATCAAGGAGCATGAGACGGGAGAGTTGAAGTGGGATATGAGTAATATCACGACTATTCCCGAATCGATTGCTGAATGGCAAGAAGGTGAACCAGAGAATTGGGATGATATTTAAGGCTTTTTCTCCCGCATCTTAGGAGAATAAAGTGTTATTTTTGCATCATACTTGTCAGTTGAGAAATGAACGAAGTCAATGATTATCTTCCCTTGGCATCAAGGGAAGAACATACATGGTACGATACCCATCAGTACTTGTGATGATGATGTTTCAACTTTTCGTAATGGTGTGCTGCATCATTTTTATGTGTGTGCACTGTTTTCTGCTACATATTCTGCGATGGTGTTTTTACCATCTCGGCTTTGAGACAAACACTCGCCGTGCGCCACAGATAGGATGATTGGTTCGTGAGCATGCTCCGCAATAGCACATATCTCATCTTCGCTAAGCGTAGAAAAATCTAAACAGTCTTTAATCGTGATCATCGCTATGACTAAAAAACCAGTTTGTTAGTTATATAGTTATAGCATGCTTCAGAACATGATGAAATAGGCATATTCAAGCTTTGATCAGCAAATATATTGGGTGCATAGCCACGAAAAGGCCAATGAGGTACATTTCTTTTCTTGCTCAGGTAGGTTCCTTTAAGCTAAGATAACGAGCTTAAATTTCTAAGTGGTTCAAGAATAAAATGTAGTGTGGTGCGAAGCTAGCGCTTTGTAGCGATACTCAATAAACAAGGGGTTTTATGAAAGCAGATATTCATCCTAATTATAAAAAAGTTGACGTTTTATGCAGCTGTGGAAACAGTTTTGCAACTAAATCAACTTATCATGGCGAAACCTTACGTGTAGAAGTGTGCAGTGAATGCCACCCTTTTTATACGGGTAAACATAAGATTATGGATACAGAAGGTCGAGTCGATCAGTTCATGAGACGCTATGCTGCTAAAGCAGCTGCTGCACCTGCTGTAGAAAAAACAGCTGTGAAAGCGAAAGCAAAGCCTAAAGCTAAAGCAAAAGAAGACTCTAAAAAATCAAAATAATAAGTGTAATTTTCGCATATATTCCTTGTCGTTGTGCTTGAAAAAACAGCATTTCCCCCCCCCTAGGTCATTTACTCATGTGCGGCTTAGGAGGGACGATAAGGGTATACACTTAAAATTCGTTGTACTTATCAAATAGGTGATCAAAATGACCCAAGAGCTCAAAGAAAGCGCATTAGCGTATCATTCTGAGCCACGTCCTGGAAAACTATGTATTCAAATTACCAAGCCCACTGAAACACAAAGGGATCTTGCGCTTGCATACACACCGGGGGTTGCTGAACCAGTTCGACAGATCAAAGCAGATCCAGAATTGGCTTATCAATACACCCTGAAAGGAAATTTAGTTGGGGTTATCACCAACGGTACTGCCGTACTTGGTTTAGGGAATGTTGGTCCTTTAGCAGCAAAACCTGTCATGGAAGGTAAAGCCGTTTTGTTTAAACAATTTGCAGACATCGATGTTTTTGATATTGAAGTGAATGCATCTAATCCACAAGCCTTTATTAATACCGTTGCGCGTATTGCTCCTACTTTTGGTGGGATTAATCTTGAAGATATTAAAGGACCTCAATGCTTTGAAATAGAACAAGCATTAATTGAAAGACTTGATATTCCTGTCTTTCATGATGATCAACATGGCACAGCGATTATTACCGTTGCGGCCTTACTGAATGCTTTGGAATTACAAGGCAAGAACTTAGACGAGATTAAAGTAGTTTGTTTAGGTGCGGGTGCTGCTGGCATCGCTTCTATGCGACTCCTGATTGCTATGGGATTGCGCCGTGATCAAATTTATATGATTGATAGAGAAGGTGTCATCCATACGGGTAGAGCAGATTTGAACCCTTATAAATTTGCCTTTGCAGCGGAAACGCACAAACGTACTTTAGCAGAAGCGATGGAAGGTGCGGATGTATTTATTGGTGTATCTGGTGCCAATTTATTATCTGCAAGAATGCTTCAATCAATGAATGATAAGCCAATTGTTTTTGCATTATCAAATCCTGATCCAGAGATTTCTCCAGAAATTGCACATTCTGTGAGAGACGATTTGATTATGGCAACGGGTAGAAGTGATTATCCGAACCAAGTGAATAACGTTTTATGTTTCCCTTATATTTTTAGAGGTGCATTAGACGTAAGAGCGACACGCATCAACCAAGAAATGATGATTGCTGCTGTGATGGCGATACGCAATTTGGCGAAGCAACCTGCGCCTGACATCATTTCTAAAGCATATGATACAGACAAGAGCTTTAGTTTTGGACCAGAATATATTTTGCCCAAACCAATGGATCCACGTTTAAAGATGGTTGTATCAAGTGCTGTTGCGCAAGCGGCAATTGCAACGGGAGTCGCTAAACTTCCTTACCCTGCACATTATCCAAAACTAAAAGAAGATAACGGATTAAAACAAGAAACGCATTTAGCAACTGATTTAGCATAATAGAAAGGGAGAGCGGGATGGCTAGAAAGAAAATTGCACTGATTGGCGCAGGTAATATTGGTGGTACGCTTGCTCATCTAATATTGCTTAAGCAATTAGGTGATGTGGTATTGTTTGATATTACGGAAGGTGTGCCTCAAGGCAAGGCGATTGATCTGTGTCAATGTGGGCCTATTGAAGGTTTTGATAATCAAGTTGTTGGTACCAATGACTATCAAGATATTGCAAATGCTGATGTTGTCATTGTGACCGCAGGTGTGCCACGTAAACCTGGTATGAGCCGTGATGATTTATTAGAGATCAATGCAAAAGTAATGAAAGCGGTTGGTGCAGGCATTAAGCAATATGCACCAAACGCATTTGTGATTTGTGTGACCAATCCTTTAGATGTCATGGTTAACTTGTTACAAGAATATTCAGGTGTGCCAGACAATATGATCGTTGGTATGGCTGGGGTATTAGATTCTGCGCGTTTTCGAACCTTTTTAGCATGGGAATTTAATGTTTCTGTTGAACAGGTACAAGCTTATGTGCTGGGTGGGCATGGCGATACCATGGTGCCTTTAGTACAAATGAGTAACATTGCCGGTGTTAGCCTTACAGCTCTTGTTAAGCAGGGCAAGATTACGCAGGCAAGGCTAGATGAAATCGTAGACAGAACTCGCAAAGGGGGCGGGGAAATTGTTGCTCTCTTGAAAACGGGATCTGCATTTTATGCGCCTGCCACTGCTGCTGTTAACATGGCTGAATCTTTCTTGCGAGATAAGAAACGTATTTTGCCCTGTGCGACCAAATTAAAGCCTGGTCAATATAATGTTGAAGAAGCACTCTTTGTTGGCGCACCTGCTAAAATTGGTGCAAAGGGCGTTGAAGCAGTTATTGAAGTTCAGTTGACGTCTAGCGAGCAAGATAATCTTAATGTATCGATTCAGGCTGTGAAAGAGCTGAATGCTGCGGTTAAGAGCCTTAATATTTAATCTCCTTTCTTCTTTTCTGGCTCCTGGTTCTTATAAAGAGACTGGGAGCCTTGCTCCAATCTTGTATCCAGTGTATCCAGGACAGCCACATTAAGTTGCTTTACCCAAAATCTTTGCGCTAGAATTTCTTTCAATAATAGGGAAATTATTTTAGCTCATGACTTTAGCTCGCTCAGAACAAATCGATTTGAATGCAACGCCGTATTATCACGTCATGAATCGTTGTGTACGCCGTAGTTTTCTTTGTGGTTTTGATGAGCTGACTCAAAGGGATTATTCTCATCGTAAAGCATGGATTGTAGACAGATTAAAATATCTAGTTGATATCTTTGCTATCAAAATATGTGCTTATGCCATCATGAGCAATCATTATCATGTTGTTTTATATGTGGAAGAAAAACAAGCAGAAGCTTGGTCAGAAGAAGAGATTGTTCATCGCTGGTCTGCTATTTTCCCCAAAGATGCCAAAGAAAATAAACATTTAAGGCAAAAAATTCAGCTTTGGAAGGAGCGACTTACCAGTATTAGCTGGTTCATGCGTTGCTTAAATGAACGTATTGCTCGTGATGTAAATGAAGAAGATGATGTCGCAGGGCGATTCTGGGAAGGACGTTTTAAATCACAAGCACTTCTTGATGAAGCGGCCTTATTAAGTGCAATGGTATACGTTGATTTAAATCCTGTTAGAGCAGGCATTACTAAGATACCAGAAGAATCAGAATTTACCTCCATTTATGAACGCATTCAGCATATTGCTAAGCAATTAAAAATCAATAAGCCAAAATCTATTAAGCAACAAAAGCGCGAAAAGGCAGATGTATACAATAGTCTTTCGCAACCAAAATCTTTGGTGCCTTTTGCTAATATCTCAAATTATCACTCACATGCCATCGATTTTAAACTTGTTGATTATTTAGAGCTTGTTGATTACACGGGACGAGTGATTCGTGATGATAAAGAGGCTGGCTCTATTCCTGAGCATCTAGCGCCTATATTGACTCGATTGCAATTCAAGCCCGCAAACTGGATATCATTGGTCAAAAATTTAGGTAAAAGCTTCTCTCATGCAGTCGGGAGTGAGATCTTATTATTGAATTTTAGAAAAGACAGTAAACGTAGTCTGAAAGGCATGGCTCAAGCAAAGAGAATATACAATAAATCCCAAGCGATAGTTTAATTTATTCCCCACTTTATATAGTCACTTGATCCCAGAATAGAAAACCCTATCTAATTCTAAAATTTTTGAGATTAATTATATATCAATGAAGCTTTGTATGGTTTTCATAGATGCAGGTAATGTATTTTGATCCAAATATAATTGGATGTCCTGTATAGGAGGAGCTTTTATTTATATATGGCTGTCCTGATGTTGACAGAAACTGATTATTTATTCAGTCAGTTTTGTCTCATTTCATTATGGTTTCTTGCACTTATTGGAGACCATTTACAGCTTATTTCCTTGTTATTAAAGATGATTTTCAAATTTTTTTGAGTTTTCCTCGATTTGTTAGGGCAAAGTTAAAATGTCCGGTAGTTGGCAAAGGCAAGATGTCCGGTTAATGGTTAAAAAATCAGGATATCATGGAAAAAAGATAGATTGAGTGAAATATCACACTAAGAATTATGAAGA
>JBFWLB010000067.1:0-12553 GCA_050252335.1 Candidatus Berkiella sp.
TGCCAACATTGTCTATGAAGGTAGATGGTTCTCTCAAGCAAAAGAGGCTTTAGATGCTTTAATTGATGTAACACAGCAATATGTGACAGGCACCGTTAAACTACAGCTCTTCAAAGGCAACATTATTTTTTGCGGTATGACTTCCCCTTATAGCTTACACCATGCTGGTTTAGCTACTTTTGAGGCAGACACTGTTTACAATCAAAAAGATGCTGAAGGTTTCATTAATTTATTTTCTCTATCTGCCAAAGTATATGGCCAAGTTCATGCACAAGGAGTCAAATATGACGACTAAAGCCTGGGGGGGAAGATTTCAAAAAGCACTCGACTCACGTGTCGAAAAATTTAATGCTTCATTACCTTTTGATCATGTATTATTTAAACATGATATTCAAGGCAGTATCGTGCATGCGCAGATGCTTGCACGTCAAAAGCTTATTAGTTCTGATGAGGCAGAATTAATCTGTTCTGGATTAGAACAAATACAAAGCGAGCTACAACAAGGCCTGCATGCAATGGATACTGCTTGTGAAGACATTCACATGCTGATAGAACATCTGTTAGTACAAAAAATTGGTATGATTGGAAAGAAATTACACACCGGACGCAGTCGTAATGATCAAGTGGCATTAGACCTAAAACTGTATTGCAGAGAAAATGTAATAATCATTCAAAATTTGTTAGCAACGCTATTGCAGACACTTAAAGATTTATCCACACAACATGCCACCCATATCATGCCTGGATACACACATTTACAAGAAGCACAACCTATCTTTTTAGGTCAGTATTTTGATGCCTATCATGCAATGTTTCAACGTGACGCAACAAGAATACAAGATTGGTTTAAGCGCATGAATTTATCACCCTTGGGTGCAGGCGCACTTGCAGGTAGTGGTTTACCACTCGATAGAGAATGGATTGCACAAAGGCTTGGTTTTGAGAACATCGTAGAAAATACACTGGATGCAGTAAGCGATAGAGATTATGTAATTGAATTGTGCAGTTTTGCCTCAATTCTTATGGTTCATTTATCGCGCCTTTCTGAGGACTTGATCCTATGGTCCACACAAGAATTTAATTTTGTTATGTTAGATGATGCTTTTGCAACAGGATCTTCTCTCATGCCGCAGAAGAAAAATCCAGATGTATTAGAATTGGTACGTGGCAAAAGCGGTCGTATCTTTGGCCATTTAATAGCTATCTTAACGGTGATGAAAGCACTGCCTCTTGCCTACAACAAAGACATGCAAGAAGATAAAGAAGTTGTATTTGACACTCTCAAAACCTTAATGGCTTGCCTTGAGATTATGCCCTCTTTTTTGAGTAGCTTGCAGTTTAACACCAAACAAATGGAACATCGTGTAAACAAAAGCTTTATGAATGCAACAAATATTCTGGAGAAACTTGTATTAAAAGGCATGGCATTCCGTGATGCGCATCATACTGTAGGACAATGGGTTCAAATGGCAAATGCGCAAAATAAAACGCTGTTAGAAATTATGCAAGAACAGGAATCAGAATAAATAAAGAGGGATAATTCGTACAGCTACTTTAAAATCCACACGCTTATTGTACTGTTGATACTCCTAGATAGCACAACAACTTAGTTTGCTTCAATAGATCAACAAATAGGACAGCCATAATAATCTGCTTAACTAATTGTGGCTGTCCTAGAGATATTAGCCATTACTTTGCCCTACTCGCTTTCATTTCGTAAATTTGGCTGTGTTCAATAAACTAAGATTCCCTATAGAATTTCAATTAAAATCAACAGATTATATTTATTTTCTTCTTTTTGAACCCTTTTGAACATATAAACTATTCGTATTGCTAAAAGTGCTTTACAACTTCGAAGAATCCAATACCTAAAACTGCTAAACTTCGGTTTGAGTGGTGCTAAGTGAATCATTCTATATTATGGTATACCGTATAGCGTCTGACGTATGAATCTTGTCTATTAGCAACCTGTATTCTACAATCAAATAATTTGGTTTTCTAAATTGGTCTAAAATAATGGACTACTTTAGTTATTGACTAAGAATGGAGCGCAAGTGAATCATTTAGAAGCAATTCTCTTTGAAATGAGGCACCTCTTATGGGGCGGCTTTTTGATTGGTCTTATTGCTGCAATGGGATTGTATTTGACGATATCCCTTAAAGGACTCCAATTTCGTTATCTGTTCCATAGTTTGCACCTACTCTTTTTTCCACAAAAGCATAAGTTAAATCCTGATAGTTCAGGTGATATCTCTCCCTTTCAATCCATTATGACCGCACTTGCTGGCTCTATCGGAACCGGCAGCATTGCAGGGGTTGCTATTGCTATTAGCATTGGCGGCTATGGTGCCATTTTCTGGCTGTGGGTAACCAGCATCTTTGGCATGGTCATCGCTTACTCAGAAAATGTGCTCGCCATAAAATACCGTGTTCAAAATGAAAAAGGACAAATGTCAGGCGGCCCTATGTATACCTTAAGAGATGGCTTGAAACAGCCACTCTTGGCAAAAGCCTTTGCACTTTTTGGTGCAATCGCTGCTTTTGGAATTGGGGCAACAGTACAATCCAATTCCACTGCCGGTGCCATTGAAACGCTCTTTTCTGTATCGCCATGGATAAGTGGCATCATTATGGCATTGATTTCTGCCCTTGTGGTTTTAGGGGGGGTTCGTAAAATTGGTCAAGTAGCAAGTATCATGGTGCCCCTCATGACGATACTCTATGTGGCAGCAAGCCTTGTTATCTTAGCCATCCATTGGCAAAACATATTACCCAGTTTACAACTTATTATTACGAGTGCTTTCACAGGTCAAGCGCCTTTAGGTGGATTTGCTGGATCTTCTTTGCTCGTTGCGATGCAAATGGGATCAGCGCGCGCTGTCTTTTCAAATGAAGCAGGTTTGGGTAGTAGCCCCATTGCAGCGGCAAATGCCAAAACGCCCTATGCTGCTTTACAAGGAATGTTGGCCATGGCCGGCGTGTTTGTTGCTTCTCTTATCATTTGCACAATGACAGGATTAGTGTTGGCTGTTACAGATTCTTTAGGGCTAGTAGACAGTGCAGGTTCTTTAATCACTGGTGCACCACTGACGATTGCCGCATTTAGTCAAAGCTTGCCAGGTGCCCCCTATGTTGTGTTGGGGTGCTTAGTCTTATTTGGCTTCACAACCCTCATTGCATGGGCTTATTATGGCGAAAAATGCATAGAATTTTTATTAGGTTCAAAATCTATCAGTAGCTACCGAGTTGTCTACCTCTCTTTAATCATTGTAGGCGCTACTGCAAATTTACATTTGATTTGGGCTTTTGCAGATATTGCCAATGGGCTTATGTGTATACCCAATCTCATTGCCGTTGCCTGCCTTGTGAAAGTCGTCATGTATGAAACCACACTCTACGAACAGTTTCTGTTAGGCTTAAAAGCGAGATGCCTTAAAACAATGACAACTCCCACCTGATTCTCAAAACAGCGGCTATTGCCGCTGCGCTTCTTTCAACTACTTAAAGCGAAGACGCTCTTTCCTCACTACAGACGCAAGACTTAAAATCTCATCTGGATGTACAGATTGAAGTTTATGCTTAGAATACAGCATTGCAAATACAAGAGGATTTTGGCTAATAAAATATTTTTCTTTCGTCAAGACAACTATCTTTTCTAGATATCTCTGCATCTTTTTTGCATTATCCCCTTGCGCTATAGCACATTGTTCCTTCATATTTAAATCAGTGAATACTTGAAATAAAGGTTTTATCATAGAACCAATCGTAAATGATTTTCCTTGAAAATAGATAACATGAGGAATCATTTCATTTGTTATAAATTCTGACAAAAGATCAAAAAGTTTTTCAACACTATCAATGCTATCCAACTCTAGGGGTTTCTCGCTAGTCGGTGGAACTGCTCGATAAGAGGCAGCATATTGTTTTGTTGCAATCTCATCCTCATCAACATTTGCATAATTTTTCAACAAATATTGCATTAAATCTGTTTTGAAAAAAACTGGTTTATAATGCAATTGAGATTGAAGATCTAATATTTTTCTAAAAATTATTCCTAATGTTTCTGCAAGTGCTAATGGATTATTTTCATTTCCTTCAAAGCACATGACAACATCTTTAGTAAGCATCCCTGCAAACATAAATGTCATTTGAAAATTATTAGTAACTTCTCTTTGCCACTTATAATTAAATTCAGCGCCGCTTAATATTTGTATTTGTCTCAATATACTGCTAATTTCACCTGGCAGTTGCGATAACATTGAGTTCATTCTCGAAATAGGGTTTTTTAAAAGTGCACCAACGACTTTAGACAAACCATTCATATCTGGTCCTGTATCAGCAGAACAGCATAATTCTCTTGCAACAAGAATAAAAAAGCCTAGCGCACGAGGAACATCCATTGGAGAACATGCTAATATTTCATCTACAATAAAATTTGAAAGCATATTGTACAGCTGTATTTCTTTGTTAATATTAGAATGCGTCTCATCTGATTGAGCTTTTTTCCATGCAAGATTGTAAAATTCTGAGACTCTTAAGTTTTGATAAAAGTGAACAGTCATTTTTCTAATTTCATTAGAAAAAATCTTAACCCACTTCTCTTGATCTACACCGTCACTGGCTATAGCATTTTTAACAATCATTTGCACAGGTATTAATTTTTCTGACAGTTCTGGAATCGAAATACATTCTTGCAAGCATCGATAGTTATTCGCCGCTCGATGGTAAAACGCATTTTTCTTTTCATCAAAAATTTGTAATAAAATTTCAGAAATTTCATCACCATCAGAAAAGCTATCTCTAATAATATTTGAAAATCTTTTTATCGCAAAAAATAATTCTTCAGAACATACCATGCTATTGAAAATGTCATATCTCATTAACTCTTTTACAATCATACAAGCAGTTAAGCGTTGCTGAACATCAAAATGTAGAAACAGCTTAGTTAAACAATCCACTATCTCAAGAGGACTTAAAGTATTTAAAATACCCTGTGCAGCAGTCGTAATGAGTGCTTTATCAAAGATACGCTCTGCTTTTTTATTTTCCTTACAAGCACATAATATATCAAAAATCTCAACTATTTCTTTTTTAATTTTATAAATATCAGATAATTCATGATAATCTAACTCTTTCAATACATCTGGTACTCTAAGCCCTAGCCCATTTCTATACAATACTCGATCTAGACGTGAGCCATAGGTAGATAACTGATGATGATGTGCCAATGTCTGTGCTCGTAATTGCCATGACAAATGACTCATCCCTCCTTGCAATATCGGTAAACAATTTGGTCGATCACGCACCAAAGCCTTAAAACTTATTTTGCTATTCTTATTTTCTAATAAACCATACTCTAACAATAAATAAAACTGATCTATTAAAGATCTTGTTTTTTCAGAATTTTCTGATGTCGCAAGGATAAATGCTTGAATAATAAGCGGACGACTCAAGAAAATATTTTTATCGGGATCTTCACCAGATATTAAATACTGTCTCAATTTCTCAACATGCCCTTCTCGCAAATCTGTAAGTGTAAAGACAATTTTCTCTTGCACATTTTCTACGTTATTTTCTGAATTATTTGATGACTCAGCAAGCATCACAGAACTAGGAACGTCATCACTTCTATCAGAATTTTTGCTAGATGAAGGTGTTTGTGTGTCATCACTCTGTGTTCTCGAAGATTCGGATGATAAGTAACTGATATCATCCCAACTATCATCACTCTCAGATGCTAACCGTAACATTGAAAATCTTTCTGTGAGTTGAAGCACAGCCTCTCGTGAAGTATGCTCACCATCAAGCATAGGAAATTGCTGATTAAAATGCAGATTACTTAAATTAATCGATATCAATGCCTCAATTAATTTAGGTTTATCAACAGCGTAGTCTCTGGGAGTCTTACCATTCTCGTCTTTTCTATCTGGATCCGCGCTATGTTTAACAAGTGTTTTTATCGCTGCTATTTTGCCACTTGAAACAGCCAAATGCAGTGCTGTTTGCCCCCTCTTATTTGGAATATCTATTAATGTCGGCAAATATTCCAATAATAAATCCAACATTTTTGTAGAGCTTTCAAATTTTCTTACCGCATAATGAATAACTGTCTCTTTTTTACGATCTGCTTGAAATGCCAGTGGCTTGTAGATACTATCTAACATTCCCTTCATCACGACTGCTAGATCTTTTAAAACAATAATATGGAATAAATGTCGTTTTAGAATATATTCTTTCTGTATTAAACTTGGCTCTATTTTCAATATATTTAGCAATTCATTCAAAATAAGTTTTTCTTTTTTGTCAGAACTTAATTGTGCAATAAGATCCATTTTTGGCCCTACTTTTTGAGCCCTAAATATTTTAAGCACGGTATCAAACTCCTTCTCTTATATTAACTGATTCTATTAGCACTATATAAATTACAAATTAAAATCACAATATTTTTATGTCCTACTGAAGTTTAATACAAAAATCAAATGGGAAAAGTTATTTAAAATGCTTTTAGCATTAAAGGAGAGGCAAATCACAAAATAGCCTTTAGCTATCGTCTAGATACAGTGTATTTCCCTCTTGGAAAAGTGATCTTTTCTGGCAATGGAACCTTATAAGTTTGAGAAACTCTTTCTGCTAATGTTTTCAGATATTGTCTAGTAATTGGGCGCCCACAAACGAGTTTCTCCGAAATAAGTGCTCTTAACTCATTTTGATATACACCCGCATCACCTTCTGGCAAAGGCTCATCTCTGTTCAAATAATGATTTACTTCATGTGTTAATGTCTTAGCAAGTTTTACAGGCGCTAAGCTAGAGTGTAGGTAAATTCTATTTTCAATACAAAATCCATAAAATTCTACTTCAAGCTCTTTAATCACTTTGTTTTTTTGATTTTTTATTAATTTTTTTAATTGATGCCGCTTTGCCTTACTTGATACACATTTCAATGCGGAATTAATATCAGGTGGAGAGAATTCTGAGAATGGCATAATTACTACTTCTTTATTGGCGATTATTTTGAGTGTACTTTCAGCTACATAGGTACCCCATTTCTTTAATAAAGCGATTGCTTCATCAAGTTTTCTTTGCCAAACGGCTTGACTGCGTAAATACATGTATATGCCCCATCAAATATCTTAAGCTCTTCCTTGATGAGAATCTGTCCCAAAAAGTCAGCAATCCTACCAGATTAAATGTGGGTGTCAATAATAAGTGGGTACTCAAGAAAAACCGCTCTTTAAAAAAAATTATACTTTTAGTTAAAATTCAAGTGACAGAAAAAATCTAAAATAATCTTGACGTTATTTATAAGCAGCATAGATTCACAGTTACAAATAAGTATAGAAAAGAATAAGCTTAAATCAAATAATGCGAAACTGATCCCAACTTAGGTGATAGTATATGCTTGGACTTCAAGGCAATTTTCAATCTAAAGTACAAATTTATATTGATAAAATAAAATCAAATACACCTCTTTTTAACGGGCTACTATTAACGCCTAATGAGCTAAATACAATCAAACAGGCTTTTGCGTCTACTCCCATTGAAATCGCAAAAATAAAAAGAGGATATTTTACCGGCACGCAAGAAAGAGTAAGCCGTCAATTCCCATTAAAACATTATACTTTTATGGATACACTACCGGGTCTTACCGCAGAAGAAATGTTTAGCTATCTCTTTCGCAATAATATTGAATTAACAGACTTCCAACAAATCGAACTCTTAATACAGTTTTATGAAGCACTATTAATACTACAATCTGAAAACATAATACATAGAGATTTGACTCCAACTAATATATTAATCAGTCCAGAAGACTTAACGGTGAGATTTGTGGATTTTGGCTTAGCTTTAGAAGCAGGCAACGATGGTACTGTTTTTGATTATCTACCCATAGATACAAAAAAGGAAAAAGGAATGATTCAATATGCTAATGGCATAGATGTGAAAAAAATGTATGGGATAGTATTAATGTTTGTAACTAATGAAAATTTGCACAATCTAGTTGATCCAGAATATTTGGGTACTTTTAGCTTTGATCAAAACCGAATCAGTGAAAAATATCCCAAGGGAAGAATACAATACCATCCCATTGATATTCAGTCTGTTCTGCATACATTAAAAGCAAAGAAAGAAAATATGATCGATAGCCCAAAATTCACATTATAGATTTTAAGAATGAAAAATTAGAAACTTTGAGTTTTGAATGGATGAATCGATTTTGATGCCATTTATTAGATAATAAATGGCGTCCCCAAGGGGATTCGAACCCCTGTTGCCGCCGTGAAAGGGCAGTGTCCTAGGCCTCTAGACGATGGGGACCTAGATGTTGCTTAAAATAGCTTAGCCTATTTTCAAGCATTTAAACTTATTTGTCTACTAAAACCCGTTGCTTGGTGGAGCTAGGCGGGATCGAACCGCCGACCTCTTGCATGCCATGCAAGCGCTCTCCCAGCTGAGCTATAGCCCCGGGAATGAGCGGACAATTCTAAGGCTCCGCTCTTCCGCTGTCAATAAAATTAACAACTTAATTTTAAAATGACATTCTGCAATCTTTCTAAGGTGCGTAACTTTCCTAATAATCCGAGTGTAATATCAATCGGAGGACTAATTGTGTTACCACAGACCGCAACGCGAATCGGTTGCGCAATTTTACCTAATTTTAAATCTAATTCAACTGTTACTTCATGTAATGCTTGATGAATATTTTCAGGTGTCCAATCTGTGATTGCATTTAACTTCCCAACATAGGCTTTTAATCCAGGTAGGCAACTCTCATTGAGATTTTTTGCAACAGCTGTTGGATCCATCTCAATCTCAGATACAAACCAGAATTTACTCTTCTGTGCCATCTCAACCAAAGTCTTAGAGCGCTCTCTCTGCGCTTCTACAACAGCTTCTAGTTGTGGGCCTTGTGTGAGGTCACATCCTTCCTTCTCAAGGAATGGACGCAAGCGCAATGCGATTTCAGACGCAGGCATGGTCTTCAAATAATGCTGATTGATCCACAACAGCTTATCTGGATTAATTGCTGCAGGTGCTGGTTGAATATTATTCACATCAAAAAATTCTTTTAACTCTTCAATACTAAAAATTTCTTGATCGCCATGAGACCAACCCAATCGAACTAAATAATTAATTAATGCTTCAGGTAAATAACCTTCTTCACGATAATCTAAGACACTCGCGGCACCATCTCGTTTGGATAATTTTTTACCTGTAGGGCCTAATAACATTGGCATGTGACCATACAAAGGCAGCGTCGCCCCCAAGGCTTCTAAAATATGTATCTGTCTGGGTGTATTGTTAATGTGATCATCACCTCGCAATACATGCGTCACCCCCATGTCCCAATCATCCACGACAACAGTAAAATTATAGGTCGGCGCGCCATCTGTACGGAGAATAATTAAATCATCAAGCTCTTTATTTTGGATAACGATTTTGCCTTTCACTAAATCGTCAATGACCACTTCACCTGCTTCAGGTGTTTTAAAGCGTATAACATAAGGCTGATCTTTATCTTGAGGATTGTGTCGGCAATGACCGTCATAGCGTGGCTTTTGTTTATCCTTGATTTGTTGCTCACGCAATGCTTCTAAACGCTCTTTACTACAATAGCATTTATAGGCTTTGCCCTCTTGTACAAGCTTTGCAATCACTTCTTTGTATCTATCAAAGCGCTTAGTTTGATAGAAAGGCCCCTCATCCCAATTTAAATTAAGCCAGGCCATGCCTTCTAAGATAACGTCCACTGCTTCTTGAGTAGAACGTTCTAAATCTGTATCTTCAATTCGTAAAATAAATTTACCGCCGGTTTTTTTAGCCCATAACCAGCAAAATAGCGCTGTTCTAGCGCTGCCAATATGGAGATAGCCCGTTGGGCTGGGTGCAAATCGTGTAACTACCATTTTGTGTCTTTATTGTTCTATGTGTATGGATTAAGAGGCTTATTGTAACAATGATAGTGAAGGGGCAACAAGTCTGAAACCTAGGATTGATTCCCTCTCCTGATGTCAGGAGAGATCTACCCTCATCCACCACCCTCTCCCGTCAACGGGCTTAGAACACGAGCACAGACAACAACATCTAAGGATAAAAAGACGAAGACGGTAATCACAGCATTTTATTCTTAGGCTAGGCATCTAGTACAGTGTAACATTAGTTTTTTAATATTCGCGAAGCGAATAAGATCCCACTTTGTAAAGGGGGACGGTGCGCAGCACCAGGGGGATTTATACCACAAATGAAAGTCAAAACAGCTAAATCCCTCTTGCGCTACGCGCTTTCTCCCTTTACAAAAGTGAGAAAACTGATTCGCTATGCTCATCAGAAATTCTATTAGAAACTAACACTACAGTGCACTAGTCTTGAGCAACCGCAGTGTACAAATAGCACACAAGAACTGCGAGAGACGCAGACAACAACGCCTAAGGATAAAAGGCGAAAACTACACAAAGGCCTCGTGCAGCCAATTCAATATAACACCCGATGTATTTCTTCGTGCTAAGGGCTGACAATGCCCACCCGCACCTTCTGCCTCTGTAAAGTAAATATAGTTTTTAAGGCAAGTCAATTCTTCAAACAGTTTCTTTGCTTGTCCTTTACTTAAGTGCTCAGACTCATTGTCAAGCACCAAGGTTGGGCAAGTGATTTGTTTGATAGAATCTTTTAAATGGTACTGCGATGCCAAATACAACATTTCACTGATACTACCTGCGCCATAGCGATGGCAACGGCTGTTGAGCAAGAAATGTTGCTGTGGGTCTAATTTCTTTAATTTGTCAAAGTAGTCTTCAGTCTTTGCAAAATTTTGTGCACGTAAATTATCTTGCAAATCAAGTGGAAATTGACTCATCAAAAATGCGCTTGGATCTAAAATACCTGGATCGCAAATTAAAGCATCAATACGTTTTTCCTTGGTAGCAGCACGAGGTGCCAAATATCCCCCAAAGCTCGCACCATATAAGGCTTTGTGAGAATATTTAAAAAAGTCTCTCGATTCGCAATAATCTACAACAGCACCAACCACGTTTTCCCAATCCGGTCGCAAAGGTAGATTTCTTTGCCTCAATACACTGCCTTGGCCTGGACCTTCAAAGGTCACATAATGAAAACCTTGGGAAATAGCAGGTAAAGCATTAAAAAATAATTCTTCCAAAATAGAATCGCCACCACCTGTATCGATGATCAAATCTCTTGGTTCATTTACAAACTGAAAAGCATAATAAATAATCCCTGGCAAATAGGTATTTTCATAAGGGATTTTAATATATTCAAATTTGATACGAGAACTTTCTAAAGCTTTATGAAAGGAATCTTGTGCAAAAGAAATAAGCTGATTAATTTTAGCACTCTGTTTTTCTTCTAAGAATAAAAATGCGGTACGTGCATAATTCGAAGCTGCCAAATAATCTTGGTTGTATTTGGCTATAGGCGAATATTTTTTCACACGCTCTGCACGCTGATAAGCCCTTTGTGCAAGCATCCACCATTGCTCATACCAGGCTTCATAATCACCAGCGGGTATATTTTCACAAACAGCCAAACACTCACCGATCTCAGCCCCTCCATAGGTAACATATCCCAGTGTACGAACGAGTTGCTTATGGAAAGCTGGATCTGAAGCTAGTAATTTCATAATGGGTTATTAATACAACTATATTTTAATGATTGTTCGATTTTTAACATACTAAAATTCAGTTTTCTTGTATACACTCCCAAAATTACAGCCGTAATATCGCTGGATTCATTGCTGTATCTTCAAATTTTCTTTATCATACTGATTTGATTTACTTAGCTTAAAAAATGCAGACAACAAAGATTATCGCCGAAATTGGATTGATTTTTAGTCAGCCAATTACATTAATTATTGTTTTTCTCTTCGGTACTTTCTTCCTAGATACAAAAGCATTCAGTAAAGACTTTATGCTGATGCTATTCACCATGATTTACAATTTATACCTCAAATCAATTTGGCAAATCCCTCTAGATCCCCCTCTGGAAGGTTGGGCTTTTCCCAGTGGTCATATGCATGCAGCATGGGTCTTTTGGGGATGGCTAGTTTGTCATTATAAAAAGTGGTCTTGGCTTGCTGCCTTCTTAGTGGCAATGGGATTAGCTACTTTTGGCATGATCGATCATGGCTATCATCACCTTTCAGATGTACTGGGTGCCATAGGCTTTGGCTCTTTATCCTTGCTTATTTTTTATGGGCTCAATCGTATCACTATATTCAAAGAAAACATGTTTGTGAGCAGCGTACTCATCAGTGGATTAGGGTTATTATTTTTATGCATGATGCCTGCATCTGTACAAACTAAACTCCATATATGGCAAGCACAAGGCGGATTATTAGGGCTTTCTTTAGGATGGTTATGTTATCATGCTCATGCCACGCTAAAGCTATATCATAAAATCATTATGTTACTGTGTTGTATCGCAGGTATGGCAGGCTTGCATTTCGCACTATTACATCCTCCCACACAATTCAATGCACAACTATTTCAAGCCATTAAAGCATTTTTATTGGCAGCTTGGGTACTTCTCTCTCAACG
>JBFWLB010000068.1:0-1792 GCA_050252335.1 Candidatus Berkiella sp.
TGGTTAAAGTACCTGCGGTTGGCAAAGAAGAAATTCTTACTGCGAGTAAACTATTGGCAGGGCTATCACTCACATCACTAAAGCCAAAATTTGCAGCTGTGAATGTGTATTGTGTATCTTCATTGGTCACGACTGTCGCATTGCTGCCAGATGGCGCATCGTTGACCGATGTTACATTGATTGTCATTGTATTTGGTGTTGGATCTAAATCAACACCAGCATTCGCTGTACCACCATTATCTTGGACTTGGAAAGTAAAGCTGGCATAGTCTGTACCATTGGCATTTGTGGCAGGCGTGAATTTCAAAAGACCGGCATTAATATCTGTAACAGATACAAAACTACCCACTGTTACAGCAATGCCATTATTGGTTAAAGTACCTGCGGTTGGCAAAGAAGAAATTCTTACTGCGAGTAAACTATTGGCAGGGCTATCACTCACATCACTAAAGCCAAAATTTGCAGCTGTGAATGTGTATTGTGTATCTTCATTGGTAAACACAGTAATATCAGTACCTTCTGGTGCATCGTTCACTGAAGCAATATTGATAGTAACTGTTTCATTTACGCTTGAATCGCCCGTATTATCTATGGCACCATAGTCAAAACTGACTGTGCCATTAAAATTAGCATTTGGAACAAAGTATAAAGTTAATTGATTTGATGTCGCTGAATAATTTGTTCCTGCTATAATAGGTGTAATTAAATCAGCTTCATATAAAGTACCATTGAGCGGCAAGATAGGTATATTAAAGCTTGCAATGCTACCACCAATATCACTATCACTACCTTTTAATATGATAGGGATTGATAATGCATCTTCATTATCATTAACAATTACATCTTCAACTGTTGGAATCTGATTTAAATCAATATCTATTGTCAAATTTCCAGTAGCGGTGTCACCATCACCATCCACAATTGTATAAGTGGATATATGCTGTGTTGTTAACTCGATATCAGGAACATCTGATGCATCTATTAACTCAAATGTATAAGCACCTGTTATGGTATTAACCGTTAATTTTCCCTCGACAATGCCATTACCTGTATCAAAGCTTGTTTGAGTTGTAATCGATCCTGAAGCAGCATCAAGATCACCACTACTACCATCTTCAACACCATTAATAGATAATATTCTTCCACCATCAGCACCAAATAAATCAACCCCATTACCGTTGTCATCTGTTAAAAGATTTCCAGAAACAATAGCACCACCGTTAAGTAAAAGAGACTCATTAACAGAATTGCTGTTATCAGTGGCAACAGGCGCATCATCTACGAAGCTAAAGGCGCTACCGATATTGATGCTGGCGCTATCGGTATCACCATCACCATCTTCAGCCGTTGCTGTGAGAACGATTGCATCAGCAGGCAAGCCCACTACATCGTTGGGATCGCCACCATCTGCATGTACGATTGAACGGAGTTGGGTTAAGGTGATTTCACCTGTATTGACGTCTACAGAGATTCTAAAAACTTCATCTAAACCATCTTCTGTTCGGCCAATAATGTCATTGCCATCCATCACCAATTCTATGGCTTCTTGACTGATCGTGTCGATCAAGCCACTGGCGGCATTGCCCACACTGAGCACATAAGTGATGGCATCATCATCCTGAGTATCATCATTATCTGTATCTTTAAAGCCATCGTTACCAAAGACTGTTGCAAACAAGCCCGCAAAAGAAGCTGTGTCTAAGCCAAAGATACTTTCATCAACTGATAACTCAGGTATTACAGGGCTGCCCACCACTTCTATGCTAGGCGCATCATCTACGAAGCTAAAGGC
>JBFWLB010000068.1:1802-12041 GCA_050252335.1 Candidatus Berkiella sp.
CTGTTGCAAACAAGCCCGCAAAAGAAGCTGTGTCTAAGCCAAAGATACTTTCATCAACTGATAACTCAGGTATTACAGGGCTGCCCACCACTTCTATGCTAGGCGCATCATCTACGAAGCTAAAGGCGCTACCGATATTGATGCTGGCGCTATCGGTATCACCATCACCATCTTCAGCCGTTGCTGTGAGAACGATTGCATCAGCAGGCAAGCCCACTACATCGTTGGGATCGCCACCATCTGCATGTACGATTGAACGGAGTTGGGTTAAGGTGATTTCACCTGTATTGACGTCTACAGAGATTCTAAAAACTTCATCTAAACCATCTTCTGTTCGGCCAATAATGTCATTGCCATCCATCACCAATTCTATGGCTTCTTGACTGATCGTGTCGATCAAGCCACTGGCGGCATTGCCCACACTGAGCACATAAGTGATGGCATCATCATCCTGAGTATCATCATTATCTGTATCTTTAAAGCCATCGTTACCAAAGACTGTTGCAAACAAGCCCGCAAAAGAAGCTGTGTCTAAGCCAAAGATACTTTCATCAACTGATAACTCAGGTATTACAGGGCTGCCCACCACTTCTATGCTAGGCGCATCATCTACGAAGCTAAAGGCACTACCGATATTGATGCTGGCGCTATCGGTATCACCATCACCATCTTCAGCCGTTGCTGTGAGAATGATTGCATTATCTAACAAGCCCACCACATCGTTGGGATCTGCTACATTTGGGTGTTCAACGGCACGGCTTTGACTAAAGGTAATTTCACCTGTATTCGCATTTACAGAGATTCTAAAGACTTCATCTTCGCCTGTTTCTGTGCGACCAACAATGTCATTACCAATTTTTACTAATTCTATGGCTTCTTGACTGAGGGTATCAACTAAACCGCTGGCAGCATTGCCCACACTCAAGACATAAGTGATGGCATCTGCATCTTGAATATCATCATTATTTGTATCTTTAAAACCATCATTACCAAAGTTTGTCGCAAACAAGACGTCAAAAAATCCGCTCACTGAATCAAAACTGCTTTCGTCTAAGGATAGCGCTGGGATCGTCGGATTATCTACAATTTCTATACTTGGACCATCATCTCTAAATATAAATGACGTACCAATATCGGCTGTTTGACTCGCAACATCTCCATCCCCATCTGTAATGGTTGCCGTTAATTTAATAAGTTCAGCAGCGGAAAGCGTTGTAGAGTCATCGTGATCGTCTGTATCTGAATGGACAATGGCTCTACTTTGATTGAGTGTAATCACTCCGGTATCTGCATCCACAGAAATACGAAATACTTCTATATGAGAAGTTGCTGTACGACCAACTACCTCTGAACCATCCATGATCAACTCAATGATCTGATTGCTTAAAGTATCAACTAAACCACTGTCAACTTCTGTGGCGCTGATACTCAAGGTATAAAGCAAAGAGGCTAAACCATCTGCACCAGGATTAAGTGTAAAAAGACTAGCAAAACTGACTGTATCATTGATAGCAAATGTTGTTTCATCAACGGTGAGAGATGCACTTAACCCAGAAAGTGTAACGATCGGCTCATCATCGATAATTTCAACGGTTAATGTAGCTGTGTAAACATCTTCATCGGCATCTGTGAATTCATAGCTAAAAACTTGCAAGCCACTATTATCATCTATATCTGTTTGATCCGATGGCGTAGAATCACCATCATTATCAATACTATATAACAAGGTATAAGTGTAATTACCTGTTGCTCTGTCTACAACCAATTCACCAATCGAAGTCGTAACCGTGATTGTCGTAGCTGTGACAACTGTAATACCACCAGGAATGGTAACATTAGAAACCAAACCACCATCTGCACCAAATGTATTATCAACACCATCAATTAAAGAACCACTTACTGTTGCTGGGGATGAAGGTAAATTTGAACCATCTGGGTAAATATTTGCTTCATCTATCGTAGGCGCTACTTGATCTGTAACGGTTGGCTCATCATCTACTATTTGTGCCGAAAGATAGGCTGTAGCACTATCCCCATCACTATCTACGATTGTATACTCGAACTTATCAATGTAAATTTGACCCAATGAAGTATTTATATAAACAAGATTATTATTAAAATCCTGACCAATATCTGTTATATCATTCGGCAAATGCAAAATAGGATTATTCAACGTATAGATATAGTCACCTATTTCTATACCTAATGATGAATCAGCGGATGTATACAAAACAATTGTATTTCCTTCCGGAGTTATAATTTCAATACCACCTAATATATAATTTTTTATAGATCCTGCTCTTGTAAAATTCAAATCCAAGCCACCCAACCCATCTGGACCGGCACTTGCACCTTCCTCAAAAATATTACCTGTGAGCGTTACAGAAGATTGTGTTCTTAAAGCGGATTCAAATTGATGAAAGCCAATAGAAGGCCCTGCGAGTAGATTGGGTGCTGAAGGCAAACCATTATTAGGTAAAAGTGGAGGAATTGATATTTCCTGCATTGTGGGGGGTGAGCCAAAAGAAGTATACAACTCTCTTTCTACCGATTCTATCCTCTTAAATTTATTCAAACTGTCTTCTATATCCCTGTTTAAGCCTCTACTAACAGAATCTACTCCACCTTCATTCTGTGTTTGCGCAACAGAAACAACATCAGAACCACCATCCTCTAACACCACATTTAATAGCTCTTCAAGCGCTAAATTTAAGAACTCACTATTATCTCCTGAATTGGGTGGGAATGCCGCAAGCATTTCTTCAAAATCTTCTTCCTCCATTTTTACAAATTCAAGAAATGCCTCTTGAAAAGGAATAAAAATATCCTCAAAAGGAAGAACAGCTTTCTCTGCATGTAGAAAAATATCATCTAAGTTAATATTATTGAGTAAATTAGCATTAGTATCTAATTTCTCTGGTAATACACCATCTTGATTTACTTTTATTGAAGATGCAGAATTCTCTGTCGATTTATGTGATTTATTTTTTGCCATACAGCGCCTATTAGATAGATGTAAATACAACCAAATAGCTATCCCTGCTGTACTCAAAGGTTACTTTTAAAATTAATAGAATTTTAAAAAAAGCATAACTGTACCAAGGTACTATGTGCTTTAAGTTATATGATATTTGAGTGTTATTTTATTGATTAGTTTCAGATTTATTACAAGATATTATGAATATTACAGATAAGATTCTGGTGCGTGTAATTCATCACAGTATACAGATGCTGTCAAAACAAACATAGCTGCAGTACCTAATGCCTGAAAATTCGATGCGGTTATCATTGGGCTTGAGAATGCGTCTGTTTTTTCTAAATGTGCATCCATATCAAAATGCTCGGAATGACCAAAGGTAGAAAGGATCTCATTTAATTGTAAACTGTTGATATTATTCAAAGAATGACTGTTTGGATTTATAGAAGAATCCCCTCCTACTGATTCAACACTCCCATATTTAGAAAAATGTGTATTAATAAAAATTTGTATAAAATTTGATAATACCAGCTGCGATGATAGACTTTCTATCTCGCCACCTGCGGCTGAACTTGGTAATGCACTAATATCTGCAATTGATGGAATATCTTCCGATGAGACATTAGATACAGGGACCTGAGCAGGGACTTTAACTGGCTCAGGCTCTGTTACAGTCGTTGCATTATTTTTTTTCACATCCTGTGTTGAAACCAAAGGGACACTAAATAACTCTTCAAATTCAAGCTCTAAAAATGGGTTGCTATCTAATTCTTTCATTTTTCCTGTCATCCCACCCACAATTAGTTATTGTTCAGAATAATTAAAAGATTATTTTATAGCCACTGCACAAGACTACATTTATTGATGAGTATAGGTTAGATTTATCACAAACTCTTTATAAATTCTTTGCTAGCATTTTTATAGCTTTGTAAGCCATGTCTCACAAAAAACGTTTATTGATATAAATTCAAAGCTTTCGACTATATCTTCGACATCCCTATGTTTATAATAAATAATGAAGTCGTAAGTATATCTAAAGGACTAAGGTGCTCGACAAAATTCAAATGATATCGCTTATGCTGCTGCTTTGTACGGCTGCACAGGCAACTACCTCAGACAAGGATGCACAGCACCAAAGTGCTGCTATGCAAAATACCGCAATTCCTCCCTTAGAAGCACCAACGAATCTTTCAAAACCCAAAGTTGCTCTTGGTGAAGCATTGTTTAACGATGCACGATTATCTAGTAACTTATCTCACTCTTGTGCAACGTGTCATAATGTCACAATGGGGGGCACAGATCGCCAAGCTACTTTTGTTGGCACTAATCACCGAGAAGGGACATTAAACACACCTACTGTATTTAATGTAGGCTATAATTTCAGACAATTTTGGGATGGTCGCGCTAAAAACTTACGTGATGTTATTAATGATCATATTTTGGATAAGCATATTCTAAATAATCAATGGGATACACTACTAAAAGATCTTAATGAAAATCCAAAATACCACGAAAAATTTAAGCTATTGTATTCTGATGGGGTGAATAAAATAAATGTACAAGATGCACTAGAAGCTTATCTGCAATCTCTTGTAACCATCAACGCACCATTTGATCTTTATTTAAAAGGCGACACAAAAGCAATCAGCGAAGATGCGATCAGAGGATATGAGTTGTTCAATAACCTTGGATGTATCTCTTGCCATCAAGGACCTAATATTGGTGGAAATTTATACCAGAAAATGGGAATTTATAAAGACTACTTTAATTCTAAGAAAAAAATAGCAGAATCTGATCTGGGTCGTTTTAATGTAACCAACAAAGATGAAGATACGCTCGTCTTTAAAGTACCCTCACTTAGAAATATTGCGCTTACTGCCCCTTATCTTCACGATGGTTCAGCTAAAACACTTGAAGATGTTGTACAAATAATGGCAGAGCATCAAATTGGAAAATCTTTAAAAACGCATGAAATATCATATATTGTAAAATTCTTAGAGACACTGACAGGCGAACAGCCTGCAAGTACAAATATAGATAAGAAAAATTAGTGGAAAAATATTTTACTCGAATTTTTATTGCTATCAATGTCATCGTCATTGTAGCTATATATTATTTAAGTGAAATTGTCCCTTTTGAATATGAAGGTTATGAAAACGATGTCAATCGCTTACAAAAATATGATGCTGAATTAGATTCTGCTATTGTAAATACACGATTCGGTCTTATTAGAAACTACCAACCTATCGTAAAAGCACTTGATGGATCATATAGCGTACTCGAAGTTCTCAAACAAGAGTTGAAAGAAAACCCAAATGAGGATATCGCAGAGAAGTTAAAGAATTTAGAAGATGTCTTTTATAGAAAAGTAAATCTTACTGAAAAATATAAACAAATGAATCCAGTGCTACGAAATGCCATCGCGAGCTTTTCGTCGACAATGTATTCTTATTTTGATCAAGCCTCAAATGTTGAATTTATTGAAAGCTGCTTAGAAGGAATAGAGCAAACGCAATTGGTTGATAATGTCGGCGTATTATTCAGAGACATACTTATTTATACCAATGCACAAAATGAAAATAGACGTTCTGCAATCATAAAAATGATTGAAAAAATAGAAAATTCACCAGACAAAGTTCCTGAGATCGATTTAGGGATCGTGTATGCTAGAAAAATATTAGAGTTGCAACCCCAGCTAACACAAGTTGCGCAAGATTTATTTGAAATGTCTATCTTGCAATCTATAAATGAACTCAATACAGCGTACCGCTCTGCTTTCGATAATTATCAAGAAAATTCTGTTAAATACCGCGTCGTTTTATATGTTTTAGTTTTCTTACTACTGGTAATTTTAACCTGGTCATTCAGACGCTTACAATCAACGGTTAATATTCTGCATATTGAAGTGAAAAGAAAGGTAAAAGCTGAGAAAGAACTAGAAGAAATTAACAGACAATTAGAGCAACGTGTCGCCGATCGTACAAAAGAGTTAACCATCAAAAACAATGATCTTAACAAAGCACTTGGAGATCTCGAAGATGCCCAAGAACAGTTGATCATGCAAGAAAAAATGGCTTCTGTCGGTATGCTTTCAACAGGTATTGCGCATGAAATTAAGAACCCTCTCAACTTTGTAAATAATTTTTCAGACATCTCTGTAGAACTCGTAAAAGAACTAAATGAAGAGCTGGAAATTGTTAAAGATAAAGTTGCAGAAGACAATCTATCCATGATCCAAGAAATTTTGGAAGACTTAAAAACTAATTGTCAAAAAGTCAAAGAACACGGCGTAAGAGCGGACAACATTGTGAAAAATATGTTGCTGCACTCACAAGAAGCCGGTGTTGAAAAAGAAATGGTTGATATTAAGAATCTCATGGAAGATAACATTCGTATCGCCTTGGATAAATATCTAACAGAAGATAAAAAATTCGAAGTTAATTTTCTGAAGAATTACGATCCTGATCTACAAAAAATACTTTGCGCCCCACAAACACTTGCGCGTGTATTTGTATATATGTTGGATAACGCTTTGTACTCAGTTCAAGACAAAAGAAAGCTAGGCACTCAACCAGATTACAAACCTGAAATCAGTGTGAGTCTGCAACAAAAAGACAACAAAATCGTCATTAAAATACGTGACAACGGTATGGGTATTCCCAAACATCAATTAGACAAAGTTTTTGAACCCTTCTTTACCACTAAACCTACTGGACGAGGAAATACTGGTCTTGGATTATCTATCTGCTATGATACAGTAGTAAAACAACATAAGGGTGAGCTACGGGCAGCTTCAGAAGAAGGTACTTATACTGAATTTACCATAGAACTACCAGTCAACTCACAAACAAAAAATTAGGGCAATGTTAGAATGAAAGATGTTTCCAAGCAGATGGGAAAAATGAATCGTTATTTAATTGGAATTTTACTAAGTGCAGCGTTACTTTCTTCTCCAGCGAAAGCGACTGAAGCTCAAGATACGGTTTCCTCTGGAGCTCCTCAAGAAGCACGTGAATATCATTTAAAAGCTGCTTTTTTAAGATATGTAGCCAAATTTGTGGAATGGCCTCCAGAATCATTACCTGAAGGCGCCGTTAATATCTGCGTTCTAGGTCAAGTACCATACTATAAAGGCCTTGACTCAATTACTGGCAAAGATGCAAATGATCGCATCATACAAGTTATGAAGGTCGGTGCAATTGAGGATGCAGAAAAACAAAAATGCCAAATATTATTTGTGGCTAAAACAGAATCAGATAAAGTAGGCAGCATTCTAAAAGTCATTCAAGACAAACCCATTTTAAGTTTTGGGGATATGGATGATTTTGCAGAAAAAGGCGGTGATATGAATTTCTATATCATGAATAAACGTCTCGCAATTATGATTAATCCACCTGCGGTTGAACGCTCTAATCTAAAAATTAGCCCACGTATGTTAAAACTTGTAACAGTCGTGCCTCCTATTGAGCAAGAAGGTGTTTACAACTAATCACAGATGAATTTTCGAGGTGTGCCTCGTAATCCTCATGTATTTTATATATCCTCCCCCTACTCTTTAAATGAACGAAGTGAATGATTTTCTTCCCTTGATGTCAAGGGAAGACGCTCACCTTGGTGAGCAGATGGATTTTTTAGAATTTATTTTAAAAATATTTCTCTGCACCTAAAGGTGCTTCATTCTTTGACAACAAAGAATGAAAATTATTCGTATTGCGAATTAATCATTTGACTAATAATGATTAATTTTGAAATTAGACTAAAAACCATTCCGACTATTCTATATCATAATATTGATGTCAATATTTGTTTTTTGATGTTTGTACATTACTGTGATAGGATTCGCACGCTCAATTAATAATCAATCTCTTTGAATAAGGATATTTTATAAAATGAAAATCATCATGAATCATTATTTAAAAACCGTCTCTGGTGGTTCTGATCCCAAACCAGCAGTTAGCCCTTCTCCTTCTATGCCAAACGGGCAAATTGCCATCGGGTCGTTCAATATTTTGCCAAATATTGCTGGTAATGAGCATAATGCAGCAGCCAATATTGTAATTTCGACACCATTGACAAACAACGTAAATATATATGCTGGCACAACAGTCATTACTGATTACCATAATTATCATAACCCTATAAACACTATTGGTTTTAGCTATATTTTTCCCTAACAAGATCAAATCAGGAAGTACAATATGCGTGCCATTCTATTGATGACGTTTTTATTGATTGTATTATGTACGCATGCTTTTGCAATTGAGCTATCCGAAAATGAAATCAAATATACGTTTAAGCATTCTGAAAGCAATGCAAATCAGCTTGAAGTTAAAGTTGAATTTCTTGGCAGTCCATCAGGTCAAACAACTGTTATCACGCCATGGGGAGGTGCTGTTGGCCACCTACTCAATAAACACATCAAATTTGCAATAGACAATGGCGGGAAAGCCATTGACTCTAATTCAGAATACACCACTTTTTTACATCATCCAAATGCGCGTTTTACTGCTGAATACACTCTAACCTCAAACAAAGAAAACGGCAGTGCCATGCTGCCCATCATTGAGAACGCATATATAGTGCTATATCCCGCAACCACGATGCTTTACCCGGCCAAATGGGATTCAAGCCTCATGGATGCTACGTTTGATTTTTCTCAACTAAATGAGAAGTATCATATATTTTCTAGTTATGGTTTAGAACGCATCATTAAAACAAATAATAGTTTTGATCAAGTAAGATTTTCACAATTTTTTGGTTCTATTAAAAAGCCTGAAATTTTAAGTAACGCCTATCGTCAAAATTACATAACAACGATTGGTGAATGGAAGTTGTTCAAAAATATATCTCCTACAGAATTACTCAAAAAAATTATTGCCTATCAGCGTCAAGTTATGAAAGATGAAAATTTTCCATACTACGTTGCTTTTATTGTTAAGCAGCCTGATGAAATCACATATAAATTCTCATCTGGCTTGCATAATAACAATACTCTTTTTCTGTATATTCCTGACAGTGACAACACAGAAAAATTTTCTCATTTAAAACATATGTTTTCGCATGAGTCTTTTCACGCATGGATTGGAAATAAAATTAAAATCCCACCAAATATCTTCAAACGTTATAGATGGTTTTCAGAAGGATTTACTGATTATTTTGGTCTTAAGCTAGCCCATGATGGTGGCTTTGTCACGCATGAAGAATATGCTAACATCTTAAATTATCATATCAATAATTATTATAATTCCATTTTTCGAACTATATCAAACCAAACATATGAAACAATTTATGATGGATTTCATGCAGGTTTTAATTTTATCCAAACACGCGGCCACTTAGTCGCACTCTTATATGATATATCGCATCCAAATAATGGCTTCCATAAGTTAAAAAACTTTATTAAAGATCTTGTGCATCATATCGATGATCAAAAGCAAAGATTTAGCGAATCAGTATTTTGGGAATTATTTGAAAAGAATTTCGATCCCGAATTTAAGTCAATCCTTCAAAAACATATTTTTGACGGTAATGAGATCGTCTTGCCAAATATGCAGGAATTCGAGCTTTATGAGACAACACATCAGGTTATTGATCCCGGGTTTGATGTAACTTCATCTTTAAAAGCGAAGGTGATATGCAATGTTCAAGAAAACACGCCTGCCCATCAAGCAGGATTAAGAAATAATACCCCTTTCATTGACATAAGAGTCATCAATGATAAAGATAACAATGAAGCTATTGCTATTATTCTCATGCAGGATAATAAATCCAGCCTCGTTCAGTATGTGCCTAACAAAATTGAAAGAAAAATTTTGAATTATCGAGTAAGAAGTTAATAATCATGAAATAACCCAAATCACTCTCAGCAACCTGAAAAATCCCCAAAAATTTCTACTGGATTATCATTCCAGAATTTTGTGAAGCAAAATCACAGTAAATAGCTTTCCTTCGATGTACTCTCCATCGATGAGCAACGCGAATCAATTCCCACTTTTTGAAGGGGGACGCGCACTGACAAGTGCGCAAGGGGGATTTATGCTATAGGCTAAGTTCAAACAGCTAAATCCCTCTGCTCGTACAGCTACGCTGAACGAGCGTCTCCCTTTACAAAAGTGAGAAAATGTTCGCTATGCGAACAAAGAAACGGTGCAACTGTGAATAGCTCGGCGCCTTACGCTGCTGTGCTCTCTCATCGATGAGCAACGCGAATCAATTCCCACTTTTTGAAGGGGGACGCGCACTGACAAGTGCGCAAGGGGGAT
>JBFWLB010000069.1:0-12038 GCA_050252335.1 Candidatus Berkiella sp.
TCATCAAGATGAATGTCGCTTAATCTCAAACTCAAGCCAGATTTTTTAATAACGTCATGGATTGCTTTGCCAGTTTCTGTATTATCAATCGATCTTAAAGCAGGATTCTCCAATAATTCAGTCTGTGCATCCTCTAGCCATGTAGCAAATAAATTGATAAGTAGTTCATCTGAGCAACCATAGGTAAGTACACTCTGTATGGTTAAATTAATTGTTTTTAAATGATTTGTATCTTTAGAACTCTCTTTGGGATCAGTATTACCACCATAGGGTATACTGATACATTTTTCTACTACACTCTTATTTGGATTGAAAGAAGGGCCATAATTTTCATATAATTTTAAGCACAAAGTGTGCGGCAGCAAGTGGTTCAACTCGCCTTTTAATAGATTGAAATAAAATCTAAATTCAGTTGAACACTCATTTAAATACGGTGGAAATGATTGGCTATCATTCAAAAGATATTTAACAATTTGATCACGCTCAAAATCACCCATTTCGCTTGGAATATATGAGTAAATTGGACTTTTCTTGTTAAAAATCATACTATAAGCTAATCTATGAATACTCTCATTTAAGGTTTCATTTGTTAAGGATTCTGTATTCAACAACTCATCAAGCAACATTGGATCTAAGGTATTAATAAACTCATACAATTGGACAATAAAAGATATATGATGCGAAGGAACCGCCTCTTTGTCTCCAACGGTATAATTAATTTGTTTTCGGTTATCTAAGCCTGAATCTACTTCATCGATGAGTACATCGCCTCGATTTGTTCTGAATCGAATGATCCGATCTAACCATTTTATTTGTCTTTCCCATTCTTTTTCATCTTGAGTAGGACCTTGGTTTAATAATTCATGATATTTTAATTCCAAAGATGCCATACTCTCACGCGTAGTAACAACATAGCCACGATTTACACTTGTATATTTAAGCTGTTTAAACATTCTCTTCAGGCTGACAGCATCACTTGGGCTTTGTCTATCAAAATGCATACCATAAGCATGCTGTCCAAACAATCGTAAAGAGATTTGATTTAAGTCAGCAAAATTTGTTTTATACAAGGCTTCAGGCACTTCAATGATCGATAAATTTTCACCTGTTGCTCTTTTGAGCGCTAAGATTGGAAGCAAAACTTTAGATTTACCTCCGCCCATAATCAGTTGTATAATTTTATTTTCATATGTTTGAGTCGTCGAAGAGGTTTCTAACAATGCAGCGATATTTTCTTTTTGAGTCGAACGAATTAAGATATTCTGATCGTGCTGAAATATTGTAAGAGCAGGGCTTTTTTCTGGCGCAATCAAATTCCGCTCAGTTAATAATTGCCCAAGATTTGCAATCGCTTGTTTAGCTTCAAAATCAGCGCTTTCACCAATATCATCTTTTATTAAAGGATCATTCAATACTTTACAGATTCTTTGGAATTGCTGTTTTTGAATCGCAAGTGAATAATAGTTAGCAATCTTAGCATGTAATGCAATCGACTCTTCTTGCTTTAAAGCAGTAAGCCGCATTGTTTCTTCTAAATTAGAATGTAAATATAAACGTTGTATATCAGCAAAAGACAAATAATTTCTCTTTTTACCTAATAATTCAAGATGTATTATGGTTTGAGAGCCATCTATCTCCTCAGTGATAAGATTTTTATTTGCAGCTGTATATAAATCGTCCAATGCTTTAGTACAATCCGTTTCTAAGGTGTCAACAGCAAGCCTTAATTTTTCTAAAATGCCAGATCGCACTCTACTATTTCCTAAAGATGCCAATGCAATGGCATTTTTATTCATTTCCACAGTAGCGCTTACTTGGCCTGCTGCAGTGTCAACACTTGATTGTGCTCTAAAGCGCTCTTCAAAATTAGTAATATCTTCACTTTCTAAGAACTTAGCCTTCAAATTAGCCAAATGCTGTTCTAGCGCTTTATTCTCAAAATCAATTTTTTCATATAGATGAGCAACTTCAGGCATGGATTCTGATAGCATTGTTCTCAGATTATAAATTCCAGTTGCATCATAAGTAATCGAAATATCATTGGCTGGAGTATTATTGTTGCGCATTTGATCCGCAATCATTCTAGTACTTAGCTGTTGACCTTGCTTATCTAATACAAGAGCTTCTAAAGATTCATTCCTCTTATATTCAACTGAATCAATTTTGTTAGGGATAGATGAGAGTACCTTAGTGAATGATTCCAACCATTTTTCATAGCTATCCAATTCACTAGATTTTTTATATGCTCTTTTTTTATCTTCAATTGATTTTATTTTGTCGATATTTTTTAAAAAAAGGATCACATAACTCGAAAAAACGAATGCATTACTTATTTCTGTGCTTGAATTAGTTTGTGCATATGCTTTAATAGATTGTTCACAAAAAGAAGTGAGCAAATCAAGATCTACACCCGTAATTTCACCACTATATATGCGATCTATAATCTGAGGTAAATTATCTATAAGTCCTTTTTCGTTTATTGGGAATTTTAGCAATGAATTTATAGACTCAGCAGGCTGGTTTAAGGTGAGGCTCTTTACATTGACATTCATGATGCTTGGAAAACGTGTATAGTTCCAATCTTTAGGCACTTGAACTCTTAAGACAGCTGTTTTCACAGTCGATACACTACCAGATATGCTTTTATCTTGTCGTAGTTTTTGTTTGATATTGTCTATTTGCTGATTAATATAGTCAGGAATTACATTGTATTCAACTGCTTTCTTCTCTAAAGTATCTAACTCTAGTTGCAACAACTGAATTTCTAGCTTTCGGTACGAAACGGCCAACGCACCAGATAATATATTTTTATTTTTTGAATACACGCTACGCAACAAAGCTGTTTTGTCATGGCTGTTCAACTGAAAATCAACCGGAACCTTTCCCTCTGCATGAAGATATTTGTAGTATAATGCATAAATATTTTTTTCTAAATTTTCATAAAAGTTTTCACGTCTAAGCTTTAACTCTACAGAATATGCATCTCCAGTCTTTGGTTGTGCAGACACCTTAAATTCAGGATTGTCATTTTTAAAACGTGCAACAAAGCTCAACGCCTTTAGTTTGACAGCCAAAACCTCTGGCGTTTCCAATTCTGCTTTAATGGTTGATGCTTTAAAAGTAGCTGGCGCAGAAAAGATCATCCACTGTATACAATTTATTTCCTCTTGCGTGCCTGATAAGTCAGAAAAATGCTTTTCACAATAATCTAGCATTTCTAATGATTTTTTGGCATCATTCATACAAAGATACACATAGGACAAATATAATCCTTGCGCCATTGTACTTGGTAATAGCCTATCATTATCGATAATGTATTCCATATACTGGCACATGCCATCATAATTGGAAAACTTCGCCCTGCATGCTGGGTCAAGCATATAATCAAAATCTTTACCGGATGAATAGAAATCTTGTCTTAAATAATCATGTATATCAGGCACTAAATTGTAATATTCAGTTCTCTCATTTTTTGAATCATCGCGATTGGCATCCAGATCCTTAGCATCACGCGCATCATAAAATTCTTCGGTTTTTTTCGCAACGAGTGATTGATCTTCAGATGGTATTGAAAAACCATTGGGTACATCTATTTTTCTATTGGATTTTGTATCAAATTGCCGTGAAGGGTCATCTAAAACACCTACTCTTGGTTTGCCTGATGTACTTTTGTGCTCAAATTGCCGTGAAGGATCATCTAAAACACCTATCCTGGATTTACTAGAGGTACCTTTGTGTTCAAATTGCTGAGAGGGATCAGCTAAAATGCTTTCTCGTCGGCCTGGATCAATGAGAGCAGGAAAATCATTATGTTCGAAGCTTAAAATTTCTTTAGGCAATGAACTAGGATATTTTAGATCTGCTTCTACCACAAAAGGCTGAACAGGAAACAAAACTTTCTTCGTACTCTGATTTGAGAAAACAAGCCCCGTCTTCAAACCAGGTATTGCTGCTTGCATGTCATTTAAGTCAAGCTGATACTCTGTATCTTGCAAATAGATTTTCCAGTCTGGATTAGAAGGTTCATTGTTATTTACATTTACAACACTTAACGTCAGTTGATATCTTGGTAATTCTATTTGATATCCTTTGTTTCCTTCCAAACAAATTACGAAATCTGGATCCTCAAAATGCGATACTAAACGATATAAAGAAGAATTCTTGTCTAAGACAGTGTATCCCGTATCAAGCATCTCTTCGTTTAATTTAATCATTTTTTTATTTTTAGGCTGATAACAATAGTCTGGACGCTTGTCTACTGCTTTGCTAATTAACACGGTAGATGCATCATGCCCTTCTATTTGTGCATCTTCAACTGAGGCCCATGCAATATAATGATTTTGCTGTAAAATTGTATGTATACCGTTTATTTTTTCTAGATCGATACATTGATACCAGCGAAGCTCAGAACCTAATACATCATATTGCCTATAAATTATAGGCTCACCATCTTTTGACATATTTATTTTGTAATGCACATTTTCAAAATCAAATTCAAAATAATCATTTTGCGTGTTTGACAAAGCAGTAGGATTAAAATCTTTAAACAATTTAATATAATGAGGGTCATACAAAATTCGATCAGGCAATTTAGCATGATTCAGACCAGGCTTAGAGATTTTCCCACTCTCCAAATCAATACACACGACTTCTTTTTTACTTGTTTCATTTTCATAAAGAACAACATATGGTAATTTAATCTCCCAAATCGCATTTTCTGGCTTTACTTTTTCATTATAAAAAGGAGACCGTTGTTTTAAAACATGTGAGAATATTTTTGAAACATATTGATTGAAACGGCTTGGAACGTGCGCCATCATTTCATTCAGTTTTAATTGAATCCCTCTTGAGATCTGATTAAAAATATCTTTTTCAATTAAGTTTTCTGATGATTGCTCTGTATGATATTCTGCTGCATTCAGAAACGCATTAATTGTTTCTTTGAGTAATTTCTCTTTCTCTTTGCCAAAAGCGGCTTCTTTAAGCTGAGAAGAAAGAATGGTCATTTTCTGATAATACAAAGAAGCTTTGATTTGTATATCAGGAATATCTTTGGCAATTTGTTTATCAATGTATTTTAAAAAACCATCAATACGATTGTTAATTTTATTAAGTTCTATTGTTATTTGTGGATCTTCAATACCATCTTTAGCATAACTTTCTTGTTTTTCCGTATAATATTGTTTTAAATAAAGTGCTAATTTAACCTGTAATTTATGTAAAGTTACAGCACATAAATCAGGCATGTTATTTTTCGTAAAAGAATGAATGCTTTGGTTTAAAAAATCATCCAACTTTTCAATGACATCAGTTCTATTATCTATTGCCTTTATTAAGGTGCTTGGCTGAAAACAATATTTCTCAACCAATAATAAAATATCTGGCTCATTTAAATATTTTAGATTATGCCCAAAAAAATCAATCACAGACAACAAAGGCTGCACACTTTTTGTTATATGCAATAATTCTCTCATCAATTTTATACCTTGAGAATGAGTGCTTCTAAAATAATCACTCATCTGGATTTTATTTGAATCAAGCCCTGTATTTTGAATAATTTTTTCTAAGATACTCTCTGATGAATATCTTATTGTTTTAGGTGTATGAATAGCATTTTTAGACGCTTTTGCTAAAGGGCCAGAAATAGTATATCCTCGCTGCTCAATGTCAATCAGGGTTTGTGTTGCCTGTCTATTGCGAGAAGAATCACCATTAGTGCCCATTGATTGCCATGCTGTTGCAATTTGGCGTTCTATTTTGTTTTGCAAATAAAAACTATCTTCTACGGCATGAAATTTCTGCAGAACGCTCTCTCTTTCTGTCGCACTATTTATTTTATGAAAATTACAATACTCTTCAAAAAATATTTTTTTACCTCCCTCTGTACAACTAAAATATTTTTGCATCATAAATAATGCACGTGCATCATGCTCACCACTATCATATACTTTTTGAGATTCAATTATTTTGTTTTTATTGCAAAATTCATTATAATATTCAGACAAGCCTTCAAATAAATCCTGCTGCTTTATAAGTGTTTCATACATTTTTTTTGTTTTGCTTTCTGCCAAATTATAAATATCTCCTTCTGATTTTTCTTGCTTCTTTGAGAAAAAACCAAATAAGTCTATTAAGCTCTTATCGCAGATATAATCTTCAGATGAGAACTCCATTTTTTCTGAAATACTCTTTATTTTCTGACAAAAGCAAGATTGCACAAGATCAAGCATCAAAGCAGGACTAGATTCTAAGGATGATTGTTCAACTGTTTCAATATTTGCAAACATAGCAATGAAGCTAAGCTGTGCCACATAAAATTGCGGTGTCAATCTACTTTTGTAAGTTGATTGATAAGCCTCTACATAAACCTGATTTAACTCAGCGATAATATCGAATAATTCTTTCTTATCCTGCCGTCTATCTGCCCTATTATATTGTTGAATACTTAGCTGAAGCTCTGTGGTTGCATACCTCAAAAAATCTTCAATACTTAATTGTGTGGACACACTGTCCTTTGTTGCAAGCAGCTTTATTTTATCTCTAAACTCTTTCAATTCTAATAAAAAATCTGTTTTCTGAGCATCAAACTGGATTTTTTCCGATATGGAAGAAGCAACATATGCTCTATTTTCATTATCGATTTGTTTAATCGGATCTAAAAGGGGGGCTTCTATTGTAATATTTTTGTTGTCATTATTTACAAATGAATCAATATCAACTGTCCTATTACTGCTTGCAACAGAAGAATCCATTTGTCTTTGCACATCTTTTTGGAGTCCTTTTAAATATATCATCTCAGATGCTTGTTTGGCTGCATCAAAATAATCTTGTTTTAATAAACTTCTTGACATATTTGCAATAGCGAGCAAAATTTGATTTACCACACCTGCGTCATTCATTCTATTATCTTTTTTCATTTTCTTTAGATATTCGTCTAAAGCGTGCTTTTTAAAAGCATAAATAAAATGCTTGTATTCTTTTTTATCAGGGATCATATTTTTCAATATGACATGTAAAACTTTCTCCGTGCATGTACCAGAACGCTGCCCCATAATGAGATTTTCTGCTTTGGTATATTGAAATGGATCTTGCAGCTCACCATTTAAATACGCTATTTGAGGGAAAATGCTATTATATAAATACTCAGCGGTAATCTCTTTTTTAGATTTGAAATTCAAATTAGGCTTTATCAACTCTCCAATAAACCAAGCAAGCCTTTCTTCATCGACATCCGATTGATTGATTTTATATACTTTGATAGGACAATAACGTACTTTATCTTCCTGAGAAATACTATTATGAAAACTTAAACCTGCACCAGAGTTATGAATAATGAATAGCAAATTGCCATCGTCATCCCATTTAAATTCATATACCATTGCATGACCACCATCGCTGTTACTCCAACCGCCGGCAATCATTAAGCCATTTTTTTCACTAGGTTCACTTACAAGAGCATTGATATCTGCAACAAGCTTGTGTGTATGCTCAATAAAAGAAGAATTTTGGCTCATCTCAGCATCTGTTAAGGATTTTACAGCCCTGCTCAGAATTCTTTGTTCGATTGTATTTTCTTTTAGATATTCAAGCTTGGAAATAAATGGCTCTATTCTATTCAGCAGCTGGTGATGTTGCATATCATTTTCTTCAGCTTTTAACTGATTAATGTATTCTAATAAATATGAAATTGTATTTCTGAAATCATCACCTTCGAGTGTCCTACTACCAACGAGGTATGCATCATTTTGAATATGTGCAAACAATTTATCTGTTATTGCTTTGCCCATCATAAATATGCCTTCTATGGAAAATATCAGGTAAGTATATGGCTAGATTAATATTATGTATGTTTGGTTCAATTCTTATCACAGAAAACAGGGGAGTTGCACCAAATAGGACAGCCATCATTAAAAATCTTTATAATAGCCTAAAAACAGAATGCAATAATCCAACAACAGTAACAATTTCTATTCTCGTTGATAATATTAGATATATATACTCATAACAGTCGATTTTTAGGTGAGGCGGCAAAAGAACGAATCCCCGGGAGTGCACAAATGGTGCATGACTGGGGTGAGAGAGTGCAGCCAACAAAACCTAAAATTCGAATGTGAAGAGTATAATGATTAACAGGATGAGATATTGAATTAAGCGACGTGAGTACTTGAGTATAATTTCTTTGCTTGAGTGATGCCTTTTAAAGCTTTCTTTCTCTCTTTGCCAAAATTAAGCAGTAAGATTTCATTCCCCACGGCATGAGAAAAGCTTTTACTTAAATTTTTGACTAAGGATATCCAGTTTTGAGGTTCTAACTGTAGCCTGCTTAAAATGGGCGCTAGATGTTCTGGAATAGAACCTGCTTCTTTATCAGCACGAATTATTCGCCCTGTGTAATCAACAAGTTCTAAATAATCGACCAATTTAAAATCAATGGCATGAGAATGATGCGTTGAAATGCTAGAAAAAGGTACTAAAGATTTGGGTTGTGCAAGATTATTGTATATATCGGCTTTTTCGCGCTTGAGCTGTTTGATGGATTTTTGCTTATTGATTTTTAATTGCTTAGAAATGTGTTGGATACGCTCATAAATGGAAGTAAATTCTGATTCTTCTGGTTTCTTTGTAATACCTGCTCTAACAGGATTTAAATCAACATAAACCATTGCACTTAAAAGTGCCCCTTCATCCAATAAAGCTTGAGACTTAAAGCGTCCTTCCCAAAATCTCCCAGCAGTATCATCTTCTTCGTTTACATCGCGTGCGATTCGTTCATTTAAGCAGCGCATAAACCAGCTAATACTTGTTAAACGCTCTTTCCAAAGTTGAATTTTCTGTTTTAGGTGCTTATTTTCTTCGGCATCTTTAGGAAAGATGGATGCCCAACGACGAATGATTTCTGCTTCTGACCAATTCTCGACTACTTTATCTTCTACATATAAAACCACATGATAATGATTGCTCATGATAGCATAAGCACAGATTTTGATGGCAAAGATATCGGCAAGGTATTTTAATCGATCGACAATCCATGCTTTACGGTGAGAATAATCTTTCTGTGTTAGTTCATCAAAACCACACAAAAAGCTGCGGCGCACACATCGATTCATGACGTGATAATACGGCGTTGCATTCAAATCAATTTGTTCTGAGCGAGCTAAAGTCATAACTTACAAAATATCCCTATTACTGAAAGGAATTCTAGCTCAAAAATTTTGGGTAAAGCAACTTAATGTGGCTGTCCTGGATTCTTTAAAGATACCTAGATTTTATTTTTTCTTTTACGACTTCACGCTCAGTGATAGGATCAATCTTTACAAAAACATCCATCACACCATTACCAGAATAGGCATTTATTTTAATGCCACCTGCTACATCCATTTTGAAGCGTAAAGTGCCTGGCGTAAATTTATGCCGACAAGATTCAGAAATGCCCAATACAACTTTGGTCACTCCTGAAATAGATTCAAGCCAGCGTATACTGTGTTTTAGATGTTTGTCTAAGCTTTTGTGTCTGCCTTGCATTCTTAACCTTGCATCTTGCGTGATCAAGAAATTATACAACTTTCATCACATTAAAAATAACTATTTCGCACAACCTTCTCCAAATTATCTACTTCTTGATCTTGAGAGGAAGGCGCTACAAGATTCTCTGAGGCAGTATTCTCTGAAATAACACATTGTCTATCAAATTGATTGGTGATTGCACGTACACCTGCCAGTTCTACAAATTCACCTGCATTTTGCTTCATCGATGCAAGCATTTCATCATTTTGAGTCTTAAATCCCATTTTCTGTAGGTAGTTAGAAAGCATTGTCAAGCCCGTACGCTCACCATGCACAGAACCAAATAAAGTGATATTAACAAGCCGCTCCCCAATCTTGTACTCTGCAAGACAAGAAAAAGGCGTTTTGACCTTAATGCTAAACTTATCCAACATTGCTAAATGCGTTAAGCCAACCAGCCCAACCACGTGCGTAATATCAGGATGCTCATCTAGATAGCGCTTCAAATCGATAGCAGAAAGTCTATTAGAGCTATCAAGCATCCATTTTAATATTAACTCATTTTCTTCTTTATATTTTTCTACAGGCTTTGCATGCTTACAATAAACTGTCTTTATCATATCCTGTTTTTGCTTTGCAATTTCTTGATTATTACTTTGACTCAAACGAGCTAACCACGCAGGCAAAACAGTTTCACCTTTATTTGCTAAAAATTGCTGATAGGCAGGTAATACAAATAACTGTAGCGTCAGTTTGTCTATCGGTGTACTTGAACGAAAAAAATCTAGCACTACATGCACAACCCTTTCATGCTGTGTGAGCGGAAATTTTGTGAGGGCATGAAAAATATGGAGGAGGTCAAAGCTAACAATAGGATCAAAATAATCCCAACCGTTTGCTTTAGCTATCTCATGCATATGATAAACTTCAGGATTAGGGCCAGATAATGCCTGTGTAAAATCTCCGTTTTGATAGAGCTGCACCCCTTTAACGCCTTCAATCAATAATGCATATTTCATCTTTTTCACCAAATCTTTAAACAAATATAAATAAAAAAGGCGAATTCTATTTGATTCTACTAACTAAATCAAGCATATGGCGCTTTGTTAACCCAACAATCTATCCTGCTATTCCTACCGTTTATCCACATTAGCTTGATGCTCATCAAGCCGATTGCTAAGGTTCGTTTCAGATTGAAGTTAAAAAAAACAATAGTTATGGAGATAATCATGCTTAGATTCAGTCAATCTTCTCTTCAACCCAGATCAACGACTGTTATAGAGCGCCATCATTTTCCTACAGGCACAGTGACTCAGGTGCAAAGCAATCAACCTACAGCAACACCTATGCCCACCGTTGTCGTAACAACACCTGTGCTACCACCACCGCCTGTATTTGTTGCACAACCCCCTGTATTCACACCCCCTATAGTGTTAACAAGGCAACCGACTGTTCATCACAGCAGAACCGTGATTACTTCTAATAACACAACACATGCCACACATCGCCCTACACAGCATACAGCGCATAGACACCACACTCATAGTTCAACACTCTTGCATAGTGGACCACACTTCACCCCATTACAAGGCATTCACAAAGCCAGACATCATAAACCCAAAACTACGACTGTTGTTGTATCTACGACACAGACGCCAAATCACCCAACAAGACATGCACAAGTAGTCAGCAAGCATAAAATTCATAGATAATTTTTAGAAAAAACACTAAAAATCCGTTGCACACTCATTTGGAAATACTCGCTTGAGTGTGCATGCTATTTACTGTAACCATCATTGAATTTTATCCACAAGAAATGCAATATCAAGAATATTAGTATCACTGATATCACAATACCGATACTTTTTTATATTTAGACTATCGCCCTAAGGTATATTGCTCATCAAAAAAAGCATCCGTTGTAGCTGATGCAGAATCCTTACTATGAAAGTCTTTCTCAGACAATTTTTCATTAGAATTTTCTTTATTTTTCTTCCTAATCAAACGCTGCATTGTAAGAATTGCAGACAAATATTCATCTGAACGCTGCTTTGCACGCGCTTCGCCTTTAGGTGTCCACGATTCATCACTTAAGGGTGCACCTTGGTATTCAACATCTTGCCCTTTTATGAAATCAGATAACCGATTTTCTTTTAAACTTGCTCTTCTGATACAATTTGCGAAATGCTCAAGCGCTTCTGTAGAATCAGTGGTGATAGCGCTAAAGAGATCAAAATCTCTCAATTCCGCATCAAAAAACGCAGTTGATATATATGGTCCTGAAAGATGCGTTACGCTTGCTTTGTAAAGCATACTCCTAATGCGTTCAAGACGATTGTTCGCTATTTGCTCATCAGAAATATCTATTGTTCTATAGGGATTTTTTAATTGAAATTCTTTTCTAAGACAGGCTCCTAGATATGCACAAATTTGCTCATGAGATAAAAAACTCAGATCAACAGAGGGTTGTTCATTTTGGAAAAAATGTGGGTAAATTGCCATACAAAGATCTTTGATACTTAACTTTTTGATAA
>JBFWLB010000070.1:0-11391 GCA_050252335.1 Candidatus Berkiella sp.
GGGTATTACTTTTATTTTTGTAACGCATGATCAAGAAGAAGCCTTGTCTATGTCTGATACAATTGTTGTAATGCAGCATGGTCGGATTGTTCAGCAAGGAACGCCTCGCAATATTTACGAAAATCCTAAAAACCTTTTTGCGGCAAGTTTTATTGGAGAATGTAATTTATTTGATATTTCGGTTGATGATGTGAAGGCCGATAAAATTATTGTTACCATTCAAAATGTTCAATATGAATTGCAAAACACGGGTGACTTTAAAACATCAGATAAAATTCATGTTTTAATCCGACCTGAAGATATACGTATTCATGATATGGTCTCTAAAGATGAAAGTCATATGTTTCCGGCTTTGATTCATGAGGTCATTTATAAGGGAACAACCATTGATTTGATTCTCAAATTGCCCAATGAAAAATTATTATCAGCAACCAAGTTCTTTGATGAAGATGGTGGGCATGAAATCACTTATGCTGTAGGTCAATCAGTCTGGATTAATTGGCCTTTAGGATGGGAAGTTGTATTGCCCTATGAAGGATAAATTATGAAAGACAAATTTCGCTTCTTCTCAATTTCCTTAATCAGTGGGTGGTTGCTTGTTTTTTCTCTGTTTTCTTTTATTCTAATGCTTGTCATTAGTTTTTTAAAAGATGACCCAGAGCATTTAGCATTTACACAGTTTACATTACAGAATTATAAAGATTTATTAGATCCTATCTTTCTAAAGATATTTTTTAAATCTTTTTATGTCGCTTTTTTGGTGACACTGGCCTGCTTACTATTAGGTTATCCTTTTGCCTATATTATTTCGCGGTTACCTGCAAATTTGAAAAATTATGCTTTATTGTTGTTACTGCTGCCCTTTTGGACAAGCTCAGTGGTGCGCACTTATGCCATGATGAGTATCTTAAAGGCAAAAGGGTTATTAAATTCATTATTAATTTATTTAGGTTTGATCCAAGAACCTTTGCAAATTCTTTTTAGCAATGCTGCAGTAGGGATAGGTTTAGTTTATAACTTGTTACCATTTATGATCTTGCCTATCTATAGTCACTTAGAACGTTTTGACTTTTCATTAATAGAGGCAGCTAAAGATTTAGGGGCAAGTAACTTTACCATTTTTAGCAAGATTGTTATTCCATTAAGTTTGCCTGGCATTATTGGTGGTATTGCATTAGTTTTCTTGCCAGCGATGACCTTATTTTATATTTCAGATCTTTTGGGGGGCGCTAAAGCATTACTGCTTGGAAACTTAATTGAAGATCAGTTTCTTACGGAAAACAATTGGCCGAGGGGCGCAGCCACAAATATTATGTTAACGCTTATTATGGGCGCTGGTTTAGCGATTTATTGGCTAAAAGGGAAGAAGAGGATCAATTATGAATCGGTGGTTTAAAGTTGGCTACCTTGGATTGATTTATTTGTTTTTATATGTCCCTATTTTTGCTTTAATTGTTTATTCTTTTAATGATGCTAATTTTTCAATGGTATGGCATGGTTTTACTACGACTTGGTATAAACATGCCCTACAGGACAGTAATTTATGGATTGCTGTTTGGCATTCATTTTATTTAGCCTTATCTGCAACAACAACGGCTTTATTAATAGGCACATTAGGGGCTGTTAGCTTTTATCGATATAATTTCTTTTGGAAAAAATTGCTGCAGGGGTTGTTATTTATTCTTCTGATTGTGCCAGATCTAGTGTTAGCCATTGCCTTTTTAATTTTGTTTTCAATGATAGGTCTTTCCTTAGGCTTTTGGTCTTTATATATTGCACATGTCACATTCTGTATTCCCTTTGTTGTTGTGATTATTTATAGTCGTGTTAAAAGCATCGATCCTAATATTTTTGCAGCAGCAAGCGATCTCGGCGCTAGTGAACAACAAATATTTTTGCGTGTTATTTTTCCATTGTTGCTACCTGCTATTATTTCTGCTGGATTATTATGTTTTGTTTTGTCTTTTGATGACATTATCATTAGTTACTTTGTTTCTGGCTCTAATTTTGAGATTTTGTCTGTTAAAATTTTTAGTCTTGCTCGTTTAGGTGTTATTCCAGAGGTGAATGCATTGTGTTCAATGCTGTTTCTGATGACGCTTATTTTAGTATGCCTTTCTCAATGGGTAAGCAAATGGAGAAAAATATGAAGATTTGGCTAAGCTTAGCTGTCGTCTCCTTTTGTGCTTTTGTGCAAGCAAATGAGAAGGTTGTGAATGTATATGCTTGGCCTCAAGAAGTTTCTCTTGAAATTATTGAAAAATTTCAAAAAGACACAGGCATTAAAGTAAATTTTGCAACCTTTGATAGCAATGAAATGCTATATGCTAAAATGAAAGCCAGCAAAGGGCAATACGACATTATTGAGCCTTCAGGCTACTATATATCGCGCATGATCAGAGAGGGGATGATACAGAAAATAGACCTCAATGCTTTGAAAAATTATCAAAACATAGATCCTCGTTTTAGACATCCAGATTATGATCCAGCAGGAGAATATAGTATTCCTTGGGTTTGGGGAGTAACAGGTATTTTTGTAAATAGGAACTATCATCCCGCTAAGAAAATTGAAAAGTGGTCTGATCTTTGGTCTCGTGAGTATTATGATGCCTTGCTGATGTTAGATGATCCCAGAGAGGTTTTTAATATTGGGTTATTAACCTTAGATCAGTCTCCAAATGAACAAAATGCAGATATTTTGGCTGAGGCATATAAGCATTTACTTAAATTATTACCCAATATTCGTTTATATAACAACAATTCAGTGGCTTCTTTAATTATTGATGAAGATGTTACAGTGGGAATGGCATGGAATGCAGATGTCTATAAAGCGAGTAGAGAAAATCCTGAAATTGAGTTTATCTATCCTAAAGATAAGTTTGTAATGTGGGTTGATGCCTTTGCAATTCCAAGTGATGCGCCACACCCTGAAAATGCTTATATCTTCTTAAACTACATACTACAAGCTAGAATTGCTGCCATCCAAGTACAAGAAACTTATTATGCTATTACCAATCAAGCGGCCAAAGAAAGTTTACCAAAAGCATTGCTCGATAATAAAATCCTTTTTCCTGATGATGAGACGCTTAGCCGTGGTATCTTTCAAACCGATGTAAATAATGAGGCATTGGAAACTATTTCTCGTTATTGGCAATTACTAAAATTGCAGTAGAAATTATCAGTATAGCTGTCAGGAGTATAGCTGTCAGGACATCCATACTGGGCTTTGGCTATTTTTATGTTTGTTAATTGGCTTTTTAGGTAATTTAGTTGACAGATGCTAGGTTGTTTCACGATAATTAAGGAATAAGAATTATTTACTTTTATTCATAAAACGAACGGTTTAATTTTATTTTATCCAAATGACTCATTCTTGTCTCTTTTCCTTTACAAGCCCTCATTCTTTCTTTTCCTTAGAAAGAAGGATGGTCTTGAAATTTATTTCCTAACGCCGCAGGGTCGCGATTCTGCGGCTAAAATATTACTTTAAAACTAGACTTTTTAAATATTCATAAGGATGCAATATGGGTAAGTCTCCCTCTTTAGTTATATCAGAAGAAGATTATCAAAAAATATCATCACTGCTTTTAAATATAAAAACAGAGATTGCTGAATTGCTTGAAGAAGAGTTAGGGCGTGCAACCTTGGTTCCTGCAAGCGAATTGCCAGAAAATGTCGTTTCAATGAATTCAGAGGTCACCTTTATAGATTTGGATACGAATAAAGAGCAAAAAGTGACTTTGGTATATCCTAATGAGGCAGATATTGAAAAAAGAAAAATATCTATTTTTGCACCAGTAGGTGCGGCTTTAATTGGGTTGCGTATTGGGCAGAGCATTGATTGGCCATTGCCAGATGGAAAAAGTAGACGTGTAAAAGTTACATCTCTTGCGCGTCCAGACTTGAGCAATATCAAATAAGATGCTTTGTTATTTTCCAAATAGGCAAAGCAATGTTTTTCATATTTAAAAACAGTCGTTTTGCCACCTATTTATAAATGTAGAGTAATGTTCAAAGAGACACCTGCGAAGAAAGTGGGTGTTTATATACTGGCACAAAATAATAAAAAGGCTTTTGAGTAATGAAAATAATAGGTGTATTTGCTGCATTACTTGGTCTTTATGGGGTAATAACCGGAGCGGTAGCAGAGCATGTGATACAAGATGCTCATGCCTCAGACATGGTTAAGATGGCTGCTTTTTATGGATTATTACATGCTGCCGTTTTATTGGGTTGGAATGCTTCAGGATATATGGCTTTAGCCGCAAAAATTTTTCTGATAGTGGGGGTTTTTCTTTTTTCTGGCTCTATCACTTTGAAATATGTTGGGCATTTTATTGCTCCACTCAATCTGGCGCCCATAGGGGGAGGGATATTAATTTTAGGGTGGCTTTTTATTTTGATTATATATATTAAAGAAATTATTGTGTCCTTATACCGGCATAGCTTAAAGAACAAATCAAGTAATGCTTAGAGATAGTGTAAAAAAATAGATTTATGTCCAACTCATATTCAATTAGTTATCCAAGCAAGAAATTGGGTTTGAATGGTATGATTACTGGTATTGTTTACACGCTATAAGAAAAAACATAAAATCTTCATTTTCTTTTCTGAACAAGTAATCTACATGTTATTTTTACCATCATCTAGTTCTTCTTCGTCTGATGCTCATCGTATTGATTTACATACCTATTTTATTTTTTGGGATATGGATGATACATCTGTAAAAAGTTGTGACAATCAGGTCAAAAATCCTCATTTGTTATTGCCTATTAAGCTGTTTCAATCTGCAGCACCGAACCAACAATTGGGGATTATGACAAATCGTGCACCAAGTGATTTAGAAACAGATTACACGGTCAATGAATATTTAGCGCTTTTGCGTAGCTTTGGTATTTTTATTTTAGATGAACATGTTATTTTTGGTGGTGGTACCAATGCAGAACAACGAAATAAAGAATATCATCAATTAGAATTGGCGGTTGATTTCATTGGCAAACAAATTGATGCTCTTAAACTAACAGAGATTGGCACTGAATTAGCACAAACCCATGCTATTTTAGAAACGAGCCTCTTTGCTAAAATAGAAGCTGCCAAATACCATGGTAAAAATCATCAATTAGTTGAATTTTTAAATCGACACTATAACGAAATTACTCAAAGCTTTACTTTTGGCTCTGTTCACTGTTCTAAAAAAGAACTTATTTATGGGATTGTCGATGATTTAGCAACAATTGCAGCAGAGACACGAATACTTGGTGATGGATTTTTGGGTATTCAAGCGAGCCCTGGAGGCAATCCACCAAGTGCAGATAGGCCAGTTGGTGATTATTATAAAGATGATTATTTATTTGAAGTGGCAGAAAAAATAGGTTTATCTCAATATGCTACAGAGCTGCTAATAGGTGATTGTGCTGTCGATCATGGTGAGCCCGCCATGATGAAAATAGCTGCTTTACTTTATGCTTGGCATGCTTTCCCAGATAAAATAGAGCTTAGAGATTTTAAGATTTTTGAAAAAATATTGAACGTGGATGAGCTTGAATGCATTGCAAAAATGCTTGAATATGTTTCAAAATTTGCGAATATACATCAAGATGCTCATTATAGAGATGTAAGTGAATTGGCAGCGTGCTTTCGTCATTGGGCTGATACCGCTTTTTTAGCATGGGCACCAGGGCGGCTTGTTGCAATCAAGCGTGAGAAATTCGTTTTGCAGGGGCACTTTGTTCCTGAGACATTCTCCAAAAATGACGGTGAGGGAGAAGACACAATTGTTCGTGCAAAGAAGAAAAATTGGGCTTCTGGATTTTTAAGTAGAACCAAAACTACAAAGGTGATGAGATCGTCTCCTCAGTTGACGCTAAGCGCAACATCAAGCTCTGATATATCGTCATCGCCTGAATTTGAAAAATGTAAGAAACTGGGTGAAGAACAACAAGAGATCTTAGAACGTCAGCAACGGATTACAGAAAGACGTTCTCAAGAATCACAGGAGTACCTTTCTTCATCCTCGTCTGTTTCTGTGGCAACCCCTACTAGTGCTTGGTTGAGAACAACACCCACAACATCCTCTTTAATCACGCCAACGTTTGCTCGCTCTTCTGTTAGTGGAAAAAGAAACACTTCTTTAGGTTCTGATTATAATCCAAGTGGTGATGATGGATTGAGTAGGCCAGAAGAGAAGGATGATGATTCTTCTCCACATCAGCGTAATAGCAGTGGTAGCAATACTTTTTAGGCTATCTTAAAGGACTGGTTCTTAAAGAATGCAGATAAGGCTAGTACATTCTAACATTGGTTTTTAATAGAATTACCGATGAGCGTAGCGAATCAGTTTTCTCACTTTTGTAAAGGGAGAAAGCGCGCTGCGCAAGAGGGATTTAGCTGTTTTGGCTTTAGAGCAATGATAAATGAAAGCAAATAGAATTTTCATTGTAAGTCATATAGAGGCTGGCAAGCCTTTGTTTTTACTATATAAATAGCTAGTTTTGTTACACTGGCGTGTATGGGGCATTCGCACTCATATAACAAGCCTCCAATTCAATGAATAAAGGTTAGCAAATGTTAAGTTGTGGTTTAGATTTCGGTACCAGTAATTCAACGCTGGCAATATCTCATAATTCTAAAACATCATTAATAGCACTGAACGGTGAATCTCCCATCCTTAAATCTGCTATTTTTTTTGATTCAGAAATAAAAGAGCATTTCATCGGTCAATGTGGGATAGATCGCTATTTAGAAGGTGAAAAGGGTCGATTAATGTTGTCTTTGAAAAGCATTTTAGGCTCTGCTTTGTTAAATGAAAAAATTGCAGTATGTGGGAAATGGATAACCTATCGAGATATTATCGGCTTGGTAATCAAATATATTAAAGAGACTGCAGAAAAACAATTAAATACAGAACTTAGCCGGGTCGTATTAGGGCGGCCTGTGCGTTACCATGACACAAATGATGCAAGAGATAAGTTAGCACAAGATACAATGGAACTTATCATGAAGGAGCAAGGATTTAAAGAGGTTGTCTTTCAATTTGAGCCAATAGCAGCTGCTTTAGATTATGAAAGCAGCATTCGTAACGAGCAGCTGGCTTTAATTATTGACTTAGGAGGCGGTACTTCAGATTTTACAATCATTAGGCTTAACAATAAAACCAAAACAGTAAATCGAAAAACAGACATTCTTGCTAATGGTGGCATACACATAGGTGGTACTAATTTTGACAAAGATCTCAGTTTGCATGCGATTATGCCTTTGTTGGGTAAGGGCAGTATTGTTCGAGGAATGAATGGAAGTAAACTTGAAATGCCTACATCGTTGTATTATGACTTAACATCATGGCATTTACTGAATAATTTATATTCCATTAAAACTATTAATGAAATTAAAGATTTATATCTAGTATCTGAGCAAAAATTTTTAATTAAGCGTGCCATCACTGTATTAGAAAGAAAACTGGGGCATTATCTATTGCAGGCAGCAGAAAATTCTAAAATTAAGTTAAGCTCATCCTTATTGGATGATATTGATATCTCAAAAGTTGAAGATGACTTGCAAATAGCTATTTCTCGAGATAATTTTGAATCTTATTGTCATAATTTAATCAATGGCTTACAAAGAACAATAGAAACTACACTCTTAGCAGCAGGCATTCATGCAAATCAAATTGATTCCGTATTTTTAACAGGTGGAACCACTCAAATTCCCGTAGTGCATCGCATGATAAGCAGCCTTTTTCCAAATGCGCAATTTGTCACGGGCGATGTATATGGAAGCGTCGGTAAAGGACTTGCCATTATTTCGGAACAATTGTGGGGGTAGCTTATTTTCTGTTCGCGAATAGAGAAATGGAACAACATCATAGGAGCAAATATGTTTGCTGTCATTTATCGGTTTAAACTCAAATCCCATCAAGAAATAATTTATCAACAGTACTGGCATAAGATTGCAACTTACTTTGTCCAAAAAACGTGGTGCCATTGGTTCTTGCTTGCATAAAGGTAAAGACGGGCTTTGGGTTGCTTATTCTCGATGGCCAGATAAAGCGACAAGAGATGCTGCTTGGCCAGGAGATAATGTTCCTAATGAGATATTACCAGAAGATATTCGTGAGACCATTCAAAAAATGCAGGCAATAAAAGAAGATAACAAGCACTTAGAAAATTATGATGAGATCTGTTTAGAGGTTGTAGAAGATCTCTTATTGAATAGGGCTTAGCCGGAATAATTTAAGACAGCTACAAGAAGTTGATTGACCTCTACATAAACAAGACACCCTCTGTTGTAGACAGAGGGCAGGCCTGTCGAAAATAGTTATTTGTCTTCAACATTACTTAATACACTACCGTCGGTAGCATCGATGGATAGATCATAAAAACGATCATCTTTTACAACGACTACATCATAGACCACTTTTCCATCACGCATGGCATCGAGATCAGCTTCGATGGCCTTGCCATTGTGGGCTTTTTCAGCGATTTCAATGGCCTCAGTGATACTGATTTTTGCTGCCATTAGTCGCTGTAAGTCTTCTGCATCACCAGCCATCGCTATTGGTGCGTTCAAGGCGAGCAAAAAAGAAGAAAATATTACAATATTGTTGAGAGATTTCATAACATGCTCCTATGGTTGTTATTTAATTACATATCTAAGGAAGAGAGAAAAGCGTATATACATAGCCCTCTAAATCTAAGAGTCTATTGGTTAATATAGACTAAAATAGTAACTTTATATCTTGATGGATATGCAGTGTACAGAAAAGCTGCTGTATGAAAAAAAAGAGAGATGAATCAGGGAGGGAAATTATTGCTTAATAAAACTTTTGTTGAATTATCCCTGATTCGGTTAGTAAAGAGTAATGGTTTTCGAAAAGAAGATTGTTCTCTTGGATATTTAAAAATTGATAACAAATAGCGCGAGCATGAGTAGGGGGCGCTTACTATTTTGGAAAAATAGAAATGACTATTGAAGCACGTGTTCTTCTTTTGGTCTGAAGATATATCTCGAGCCTTTGATTCTTTTTAAACTTTGTTTTACTTGTAAAATATAATATTAAATCAATATGTTAGAGTTATCCTGCATCGATATCTAAGCAAAACTACCATGTCCCATTCTAAAAGTTGGGTAATTTACTAATTCTTTAAAATAAGATACAATATTATCGAAAATATTTCTCACAGACTCAAACAGACCTAAGGGTATATAGGTTCACTAATGTGTCATAGGGAAACTTGTCTTCGCTCTTCAAGCTACGACAAAGCTAAAATTGAGCCGGAGGAAGCATTTCATTTGTGTATAAGGTGGGTAAAAGGCACTATCTTCATCTTCAGATGTTTTTATGAGTGTCTTTGTAGATAGCCAGATTATTAGTTTTTATTAGCTTGGTGATAGTCGTGAATGATGTCATCTGCTTTTAGTTTTAAAAAAATGTAAATTGCGTGGTATATATGATTGATGGAGTTTCTGGAAAATACAAGTTTTTTAATAGCTTTTTCGACTGCATCAAAAGTGCAAATGAGCTGATTATGGTGGCTAAAGACATCTTCTCTATTAGTATTGAATTAGATACAGAATTAAAAGACGCTTATATACACGCTAGTGAATATATTTTAAAAAATCTTACAAATATAACCTATTTTGCAAATAGGCAAGATCGGTCAAAGTGGCCTGACTCAATCAAACTGCTTATGTTAACGAGAAATACTTATTTATCTTTTTTTAATTCTGGAGAGCCATCGGAAAATGCTCATGCCAGTGCTGGTAAATATTTCATTGAAAATGCTAAGAATTTATCAGGCGAGATGGAATCTAAATATAAACAATCAGAAGATTGTCATGTATCGTTGAAAAGAGAAAGAAGCTTTTTGCCATCTTATGAGGAGCAAAGTTCAAATCCGCATAAGCGACCTCGAGTTGATGAAAATGATAAAATAGAGTCTTTAATTGACTATACAGGGGGCACGAACGGTCAAGACTTTTTTGGGTATCAATATGACAGTGATGAATCAGAAGATGATTCATGCATAGATTTATATCCTCAAGCGCTTCCTGACGCCAATGTTTCAAGAATAACGACAACTCAAGAACATCTTGAGCTACTCAAGTCTGTCATTAGAGAGGCTGACAACTATGTTCAGATTGCTTCCTATGGTATTTGCATCGAGATACTTAACGAGATCAAAGATGAACTCCTTAAGCTTAAATCTAAAGGAGTGGGTATTCATTTTTATAACAGTGATAGAAAACCTTGTTCAGCAGAGGTGATGAAATTTATTCAGGATAATAATATTTGCTATAATGTCATGCAATTGCATGCAAAATTTCTTATGTCAGATGGGCATATTGCAGCGATTGGATCATTTAATTGGTTAAGCTCAGATTCTTTTAAATATTCAAATGGCTCTAATGGCTCGTTAGTCATTTCTGGAGAAATATGCGCAGCATTATCTAGCCAAATATCAGTATATGTTCGTCAATATATTTATAAGGCCCAAGGAAAAAATGATGCTATTACCTCATTTAGAAACTTGGGCACGACGAATACTCATATTTATTTTGATCTGAATGATGGTTCAACGTTGACATACTTGCCAACGTTAGATGCACATCGAAAGTTTATAAATGCAGCTTTTGAAATGGCTAAAAGCTCTTTAACGCTTTGCAGTCCATTTATCTACTATTCTTCATCATCATCCTCTTCTTCAGATTTTTTAATGGATTTGCCACCAAGACTTTTAGCAAAGACGGCTAATCGAGGTGTTAAGATTAGAGTTATTTGTGGAAGTGCTTGCGCTCATAAATTGCATGAAGCTTATGGTCTTTTACTAAAAGCACATAGAAACATTGAGTTGGTGCCTACTAATAATATGCATCAAAAAACACTTGTCGTGGACGAGCATTTAATAGCAGAGGGTTCGTTTAACTGGTTAAGCGCCTCAAGAGATGAAAAAAGTAGTTATCATAATTGTGAATTAACCATTGTTTGTGAAGGACCAAAAGCTAAGCCCCTTATAGATAGTTTTAACCAAAAAATGAATCTGCGTCCGCAAGCAGGGCTTCAGCTAACAGATAACAAAATTGTTGATATAAAACGAAGTTTGGTTTTCTGAAAAATATTTTCAGAATAATTCAGAACAGCCATAAAAAATTTCTTGACTAAAGATTTTAATCTATGACTTTAGCTCTTAAGTAAATGTTAATCATATGTATTGGTTTTGTGGTTTTTGAAATTATATGGATGTCCTGTATTTTGTAGCCCATGGGACGTGACCTGATCCCCATTAGATGGACACCGATCTACGCAGCTAATGCTTCTTGTTCAACAGTTTCTGGCGTTCGATAATTCAACGTTGAATGTAACCGAAACCGATTATAGAACACTTCAATGTATTC
>JBFWLB010000071.1:0-8398 GCA_050252335.1 Candidatus Berkiella sp.
TTGTGGCGTAAGATAAGAGGTAATTCCAATTTACTTCCAAGCCAGCTGTGAAAGAGCTCATGCGATAAAAGGTAGATAACCTTAAAACGATTTTCTTTTGGGCCGTCTGGAAATACGAAGGTTAGACAATTTTTAGAATGAGTTCCATAAACAGAGGGGTGTGTAACTTTCTTAGATTGTTGTGCCAAAGAGATCACATAAGGTGGAAAATCTTCATCTTGCATTTTCTTTCTTTGAAAATTAATTAAATCATTAATGAATGGCTTAAGACTTAAGTTATCAAATAACGACCAACGAGCATTTTCTATAATTGTTACGGGTTGAGTCTCAATAGAAAAATTATTGTATTTTCCAATAAATTGTGAAGATAAAACCTTTTCGAAAGAGGTTGTGAGGGTAAACGTTTTATTTTTACCAAAATCAGAAAAGAGAGCAAAGTTGTCAGGCAATGCAGAAAAATCAAAGCTAACGTGAACCATCTGAGTGGGCGAAAGTTCAGGGTATACAAGTAAATTAAGTGAGTAAAGGTGAAAGTACTGGCTTTGTATGAGATGAAGATGGGTTTCATTAGAAAATTCATCGTAGCATAATTCGTAAGAAGCCTCTATTTTTGCATTTGGAGCATGTGATACTTTGGTTTTAGAACCATTAAATTCCAATACTTGTATGCCCCCCTCTGCATTGTAATTTATTTTTCCATCCTTTAATTGAGAGAAGGAGGCCCATGGCGTCATGATATGAGTGATGCCTTCGTGATGGCCATTAAAGGTGGACATTACTTGTATACAAAGATCGGACTTTTTAATTTGATATCGTATCTCTGGAATAACAGAAGATGAAAATGCAGTTCTACTGATAATGAGTAGAACTGCTAGGGTGATTATGCTTCTAAACATAGGTAGTATCTACATCTTTGGTGACTCTAGGGGGTAACGGATAGTCTTTATCAAGCAATAGTTCTACAATACTGCCGCCAACAAATACCAGCTTTTTTCTTAAGGGGCCAAGTTTATTCGCTACATGAATCACCAATGGAATATTACTCACTTTGCCCCCCTCGTTTTTTGACTTTCACTCTTATTGATAAGCTCATCCAGCTTTGCAATTAACAACTTCTGTGCAATCTTCTTTTCTCTCGCCCGTCCAATTCTCAGTGCATCAAGAAGTACCAACATTTCTTTCAAATGAGGATCTGGGAACTGTGACAGCGCCTTTGGGATATTCTTGTGTAATGGCGCCAAGGCGACCCCTCGATTCTTGCCTTGAGCATAAGGCCAAATAGGAATGGGATCACTGCCAGCAGCAATCTCATAACTCAAAGGTTCAGCAGCATAGGCTGTTGGCACTCCCACCGTTAACTCACCTGTTTTTGCTGAAAAGCAATAAGAAGCACCATAAAGGATAAATTCTTTCAATGCAGCATAAACGGGATAGGCTTTCCCTTGACGTAGAGTAAATAAATTTGCATCTAACAACTGTTTAATAGCAGAGTTTACCTGGGAGCTAGATAAGCATAACTCCGCAGCTATCCCCATTTGGGTCCACTCCTGCTTTGACGTTAGAATTTTAAGCCCGACTAAAAGATCAATTGGCTTTAACATAGCGCCTCCTATACTTATCAGGATAGCATATTCTGAATTCTAAAATCTAGAATGCAGAATAAAATAAGTGTATAGCCACTTAATTGCCGTAGTGGTCATTTTGGATATACCAAAACCTTTGGCTTCTGGCAGCACAATACGCTGCCTCTAGGGTTAAATTACCTCTTACGATTGTAATTCCTCAAATTCAAATACGTTCTTTAGATATTCACTGATTGCTCACACATCCACAGCAAATAACCCAACCACTATTTTTTTGCGTTAGCCAAGTGAAATATAAAAAACCGAATAAACTTGACTACTGTCAATTTGCAACTTAAAGTGCCACGCTGCAACGCAATAACATTCAAGTATCTAAAATATAATCTGTTTTTTATGAGGTTCGCATGATTAAAAATACCATCCTATTACTCACGCTCGTTGCTTTAACGGGGTGTGCAACGATTTTCACAGGCTCGACTAGCAACGTACAACTACGCGTAGTAGATGCACAAACAAATGCTTTGTTAGACAATATCACATGCTCCGTCACTGATAATGAAGGGATGGTATACTTAGTCAATAGCAACCCAGGTAATGTCATTGCAAATAAAGGAAAAGGTGTTTTGCGCGTTGACTGCCAAAAACCTGGCTATGTGCAACAAAATATGGGTATTTCTCAAAATATCAATGGCATCACGTTTATTAATGTGCTCTTCTGGCCTGGATTCATTGTTGATGCGCTTACTGGCACAATCCACAAATATCCCGCTCATGCAACTATTCAAATGAAAAAAGAAAATTAAACAAAATCCCATGGGACTTTCTATAGAACGTCTCATGGGCTACGTTAGTGAAGGATCACTGCACCTTAAACTTATTTAATCGCAATTGTAATTTGATTCCCTCTAACTTTTAATTTTTACCCCTCAGGCAGGAAACCTATCTATCCAACACAGCCACTGCCCCTTCCTTGTGTGTTGAAGCAAAGTGAGCATAAAATAACTTAATTGCATTAAGTGTTATACACCTTTCCATTGGAACAGTTATCTGGAATTTCTAATCGAAAATGTTAAATTTTCTCACCAATAATAGCATCCAAATTATTTTTTAATAATTTAATTCTATCACCCATCAGATTTCCATATGGTGAAAAATGGCCTGGCAGTGAGTCCCAAAATGCTCTATTGTTAATGAATTCTTTAAATGTGCTTTGTAAATATTCTTTTACTTCATATTCTGACTGAATGATTTCATAGATAATATTGGCTCTGCCATCCAATACCGAAACGATATCTTCGAAATCATGACTTGCCATAAAATCTGAATTCCCACGAGTGTGAAATGCTTCTAATTTCGTTGCAAAAAAATAAGGTGAAGAAACGACATTAATACTAATATTTTCTGTAAGAGAGTAGGTAATGGTGTGTTTAATTGCTGATTTATACCATCTATTGCCAAATCCTAAAATCTTCTCATCTGTCGGCATAACATCCAGAATCATATCGTCATAATGCCACCGACAAATGATGTCATCATTATGGGATTGTTTAAATCCTTTATCACGCAATTTCTTTTCTATTTTGTAATATTCACTTTGCGATATCGCATCAACAATGCAATCAACATCAAAGGTCGCCCTCACCTCAGGAACACTCGGATCTGTGATTAATGCGGCAGTGGCACATCCCCCTAAAAAAACTAAGTCATTACAAAGATTTTCCAGCTTGCTCGCTATGAATTCTAGCATTCTTAGATTTACTGCTTTCATTATGCAACCTTTCTTTTAACAATTTAATAGCTATATTACGTTCTCGTGCCCTCCCAATTCGAATCGTATCTACTAATACAAGTAATTCATAAAAAGGTTCATCAGGATGCTCATGTAATGATTTTGGTACTGAGGGATGAAGTGGATTCAAAGCAACGCCTTTATTTTCACCAAAAGCATATGGCCAAACGGGTGTAGGATCATTTCCCAGTACAATTTTATCCTTAAATAAGGGCGCTGCCACAGCTGTTGACATGCCACGCGTGTACTCTCCCAATTTAGTTGGAAAGCTATACTTTAAACCGCTAATGATAAATTCCTCAGCTGCAGCAAGAATAGGCACAAGCTGAGATTCTTCCGTTTTCCTTAAAAGACCTGAAACGATAAGTCTTTTAATACCTGAATTAACCTCTGATAAGCTTATTAGCAATTCTTTGGAAAGCTGGCGTTGTGACCAAGCTTTATCTTGATTGGCAAGCAATTTTAATAAAATTAAACAATCTTGCGATTTCAGCATATTAAATCTATCTATTATCTATTTGTCCGCTTATACGAAGTATATCACGCCTGTTCGCAGTTCGCGAACAGCGAACAACAAAACAAGTGCTTATACATCATTTATCTATCACACTCCTCAAATTATAGGGATACAGCGGGATTTTTTAGTCAATCAACTTTTTATGGCTGTCCTGAATTACTACTACTTCAGTTTATCTTGAGCAGTGATATGCGTATCTTCCAATCTGAAGCCTCGGGTCTTTAAATTGCCAAACAGCGTTTCAATAGCCCATCTTTTTTGATACCAATCTAAAGCCGTTTTACGGTGCTTGTTTGATAGCGGGATTAAAATTTCGCCATCATCCAGCCGTTTACCACATATCCACAGATGCAATCCAAATATTTTTCGTGTTTTTGCTAAACAACGACCTTTTCGATTAATCGAATTAAAGCATCTTTTAATAGCAATATTTTTATCCTTATAGCTGCCAACAATGAAGTTTTTCTTCGCTCTTACAATAAATCTAAGACCCTGGGCATCAAGCCATTGAAGCCAGGTGTCACCAATAAATTCCCTGTCCATTAATAGACACTCAACTTCTAATGATGGAAAATGTTGGGTGAAGCGACGCATTAATGCCACCCGTTCTTGGCAGTTTGAGCTGCCTTTTTTAGGGAGTACATCCCAAAGCATAGGGACGGCAATGTCGTTACACTTTATGGATAGCATCAAAATGTTAATTGGCTTTTTGCCAAATTGCCAATTGGTTCGGTCGAGTATTAGCACAACTTTGCCCGTTGGCTTGAACAGTTTAAGACATACATGAGCTATCAAAAGGTCGCTTAAAGATACCTTTCCGAAGAATCGCTGTAGCCTGCGATAATTTGAGGCAAAATTGGCACCGGTACCTAATGTCGTCGCAAGCTTTGAAAGATTGACCGAGCAAACCAATACCAAACCGACCAGAATATTACACAAACAATCCAGCCGAGACTTGTGTAATCCAAAGTTTGATTTTAAAATGCTTCTGAGTTCGCCGATCATGTTCATAACATCCCTGAAATTTGTTGTTTTTAGCGAAATGCATTTTAAAGGATATGAAAAAGAAGGTTGGCTCTAAAATCAAGTTGCACTTTTTGCCACCCTATTCATCAAATGATAATAAAATAGAAATCATATGGAAGCATATGCATGATCATGTTACGAGAAACCACAAGCATGCAACAATTGATTCCTTAATGGTTGATGTTAAATTTTTCTTAGACAATAGGATAATTAAGGCATTGAAAGTATCGCTGTCATAAAATCACTAAAAAGCGCTCAAATGTGATCTCGCTCAAGGATTTCAAATTGCCAAACCTATGAAACGTTCAGACTTTGAATCCTGGCTTTTACAACACACTTCTAAAAATGACTCTGAACACCAAAATCATCTCGTTTCTTTGGATACTACAGATACTACATGTTAAGCTTCCCTTTCTTCTGCTCTTTCACCCCTTGTTCTTGTTCAGGAGAAACTTTTGGTTTAGCATCTTTTTCGCGCTCAAACATATGCGTCATCTTTCCATGTGGCTTTGTTTTTCCTTGAATCTTTTCTTGTGTTAAGATTTCAATGTTTTTTTCACCGATTCGTGCCGCAACCGCCTTTAACATTTCGTCGGGATATTGCTTTAAAACAGCCTTGCAGCTTTCTTGATTAAATAATACAAAAACTTCTTTGTCGGATAGCTTTTGAATTGCATCCACCAGCATTTGAGGGTTTGAAATCATCGTTAGTACATCACTGGTTAAACTGGCCTTAATCTCATCTGCTGTCAATATATTGAAAATAATATTTTTCCAACAGAACCCAAATGCCTCAGGAGGCTTAACGCCATTCGTGAGAATCTTCTCCAAAGATTGAGAAGAAGGTGCTAAAACGATATTGGTAAGATCTGGATTATTCTCAGTCAAATACATAAAATTCAAGAGCATATTTAAATTTGGCTTGTTAGTCAAATCATCGATAGCTTTTGACAGGATAGTGCCCTGAAGATTTACCCTCAATATAGATTTTATGACTGATTCGTTAAATACGACTGGTACCATCTCATCAGATGCTGAAAGCAATTCTTTAATCTTACCTTGCCATTCCTTATCAGATTGTAGTTTTTCTGGCCTAAAATAAGACCCCAAGCTATCAGGCTCTAAAGAAAGTTGTTTTTGGAACTCAACGTATTCCTGAGGCGTTAAACTATCAAGTACGTTACTAATAGAACCTGCTGAATACCAGCTAGAATTCATTTTCTCTTTTATAGATTCAGCACAGCCTTTCGCTAATTTTTCTCCCAAATCCGCTCTGCTGCAATATTTACGAATTAGATTAAATGTACCTTTTGATATAAAATAAGGAGATATCAACTCATCTAAATGACGATTAACGCTCTCTTTAACCTTCTCGACGCCTAACAATGCAATCACATCTTTCTCAAACTGCTCGTCTTTGCTACTTATCATCTCCAAAATAATTTCCTTAGCATTCACTTCCACTACGTCTTTATAGAGCGGCTCTCCCAATTTGCTCTTAATAAGCTCCAGTCTTCTATTCATTTCCTGTTCTAGACGTGAAGATCGGATCATGCCGGCCAATTTCGAGTTCTTTGACTTCAATTCCAATGCCAAATCTTCAGCCGTGCAAAACTTAAGTGCTGACTCAAGAAGACCTCGATAGCGGTCCCTATTTGCACTAAATTCAATTGCATAGCTAAGACCAGACTGACCATCCTTATCTTTATCCAACATCAATGTTCTGATATCATCAGCTTTTCCGTCCGATTCAAGCTTTGATGTTAAAACATCAAACGCCTCTTGGTTACCACTGGCCATCATATTTACTATCAAGTTGTCACAATATGAACTCACATTTTTGTTATTCTGAAGATGCTCAATTAACTCCTCAGAAGATAGTCTTTGTATCAAAAATTGAAATTCCTTTATACTTCCTCGGTAACTTGTCAGTATACTTCCCTTCAGCCTTTCCCCCACATCAAATTCAAGTAATTTTTTGAATCTTTCATCACCAACCCGCTCATTCACATATTCCAAATACGAAATATCATGCTTTTCACTCAAAGCGGTCTTCTTACCCTCTACACGGCTAAATAAATCATAGACTTCATCATCAGTGAAGTCATTCAACAATATTGACAAGGTTGAACCATGGTCGATATTTTTAACATCAGTCGAAAGTAGCTCTTTCTTATGCTCACTCGAACCCCCGGATATGAGGTTAGCCATAAAGTTTTGCTCGGATTCATTTCTCCATCGAATCGCCTCGAACAGCAGCGATGGCGTTGGTGATAATATAAATTTAACAAGCCGGTCGTCTGATTTATCAATTACTCCCTTGATAATTGAAAAATTAATACCTCCACTCAAGTCTTGAAAAGCAATTTGAAAAGCTGGATTATTCAAGATTACGACTGTTCTTAAAACATCGAATGTAAATACATGAGGAAGGATTTTATCTGGACCTGAAAGCAATTCTTTAATCTTACCTTGCCATTCCTTATCAGATTGTAGTTTTTCTGGCCTAAAATAAGACCCCAAGCTATCAGGCTCTAAAGAAAGTTGTTTTTGGAACTCAACGTATTCCTGAGGCGTTAAACTATCAAGTACGTTACTAATAGAACCTGCTGAATACCAGCTAGAATTCATTTTCTCTTTTATAGATTCAGCACAGCCTTTCGCTAATTTTTCTCCCAAATCCGCTCTGCTGCAATATTTACGAATTAGATTAAATGTACCTTTTGATATAAAATAAGGAGATATCAACTCATCTAAATGACGATTAACGCTCTCTTTAACCTTCTCGACGCCTAACAATGCAATCACATCTTTCTCAAACTGCTCGTCTTTGCTACTTATCATCTCCAAAATAATTTCCTTAGCATTCACTTCCACTACGTCTTTATAGAGCGGCTCTCCCAATTTGCTCTTAATAAGCTCCAGTCTTCTATTCATTTCCTGTTCTAGACGTGAAGATCGGATCATGCCGGCCAATTTCGAGTTCTTTGACTTCAATTCCAATGCCAAATCTTCAGCCGTGCAAAACTTAAGTGCTGACTCAAGAAGACCTCGATAGCGGTCCCTATTTGCACTAAATTCAATTGCATAGCTAAGACCAGACTGACCATCCTTATCTTTATCCAACATCAATGTTCTGATATCATCAGCTTTTCCGTCCGATTCAAGCTTTGATGTTAAAACATCAAACGCCTCTTGGTTACCACTGGCCATCATATTTACTATCAAGTTGTCACAATATGAACTCACATTTTTGTTATTCTGAAGATGCTCAATTAACTCCTCAGAAGATAGTCTTTGTATCAAAAATTGAAATTCCTTTATACTTCCTCGGTAACTTGTCAGTATACTTCCCTTCAGCCTTTCCCCCACATCAAATTCAAGTAATTTTTTGAATCTTTCATCACCAACCCGCTCATTCACATATTCCAAATACGAAATATCATGCTTTTCACTCAAAGCGGTCTTCTTACCCTCTACACG
>JBFWLB010000071.1:8408-11011 GCA_050252335.1 Candidatus Berkiella sp.
TCAGCCTTTCCCCCACATCAAATTCAAGTAATTTTTTGAATCTTTCATCACCAACCCGCTCATTCACATATTCCAAATACGAAATATCATGCTTTTCACTCAAAGCGGTCTTCTTACCCTCTACACGTCCAAACAATTCATAGACTTCATCATCTGAGAAATCAGACATTAAGTTAACGAGCTGTTCAGCACTTACATTTTTCAAAAGGTTTATACTTAGAAATTCTTTTCTAAGCTCAGACTTTGTATTTTTAAAAGTGCTCATTAATCGTTCTGTTTGAGCGACGGGACTCCAATCCGACATCATTGCATTAATATTCGATTTCGAGTTAATCACAAGATTCTCGTATTGATCGGGTGTCATTGCGTTCCGTATAACCTCAAATATCTCATATCGAATAGAAAGATCAGCAATGAGCTCACTTCCCATTTTGTATAACATATCACGCTTAGTGTCTTCAGGCATTTCGACTAAAATTCTTTCTAATCGTTCTGATAATGCTTTAGGGTTACCTGATGCATTGTAAGCACTTATTAAGTTGCGAAGTGATTTCACATCCCCATTTTTAATCTGCGTTTCTATCTGTTTTTCATGTGCTAAACCCCGTTCAAGCATCACTCTTAAAGTTGTCTTAGATGCTGAACGAAATGCTGTCCGTTGCTTTATTAATTTTATAAAGGTGTCTCTTTTATAGTCATCATAACCAAATTTTCTTGATACATAATTATGAATTTTATCAACATAGTGTGGATTGGCTAAAATAAACGTTAATAATAATTCTCTATGTAGTTTTGCATCCGCTTTTAATATAGAGTCGCGATATTTATTTAGCATCTCTGGTATAATTTTTTCATCGAATTCAATGTCAAACTTTTCTCTGAAATATGAGTTTATCCCTTTCAACTCCTTTATCAGACCCGCTTCTAGTTCAGCATCCGGAATGCGGCTATTAAATGCACTACGAATAAAATCAGCATTCTCTTTACTTATAAGTTCGAAAACTGAAAATATTCTAGAAAGTGATTCATGATCAGGCAAATCCTTTTTGAAGGTTCTATTCACGTACTCTACAAAAAGGTCAGATGAGCTTGCTAGATTGTAGTTTCTATCAGAGATGCTGTTATATTTCACTGTTCGCCAGTTTGTCAATTCAGGCAGCTTATCTGGGCCATGTATGATAAAGTTACTCACTGCATTCACTTGATGCTCGAATTCAGCTTGATCCGAATTTGGGGTAAAATGACCGGTATTCCATACCCCCTGATTTCCCTCGTATGCATCCCCCTTTTGATTAATGTGAACACTGAGCAAGTTTTCCTTACCTTCATGTTTGGCTTTTTCATAAAAATCCAATGACACTTTAAGATTTACATTGTTATCATTAGCATTGTGTATCAATAAAATAGGATCTTGAATATCCTGAATATGGGATGCTGGATCAAGATGTGCTAAAGCACCCTGACGTGTTCCCACTAGTGATCTATCGCTTTTTGAAGTCATTTCCGAAGAAATAGATCCATCAAAACTGATATATCCAGAAAATGTGTTTGGGAACAATTCAGCATGCCTAATCGCTGTCCGTCCCCCCCAGCTTGCTCCTCTTAGAAAAATCGGTTTATCCTTCATATCTGATAATAATGGGGACAACGTTTCAGGTTTAGAATGTATCGTTTCCCAAAAATGATTGATAGATTGATGGAGTTCAGTATGAAGTTGCTCTGTCATTACATTTTGGTACACAGCTAATTTAAGTAAATCAACCAAATTCAGATTGACAACAGCTATGCCATTTGCGAGTAAGGCTTGATCTTCTAAACTTAAGGCACCGGGTTTGTTCAATCTCTCTTTTCTTTCTTCTTTTCTCGTACCACCATATGCGCTGACTTCAATGCCCTTGATTTCACCGCGTGGTATATTGATGACATACCCAATAGGCACTCCCGTATTCAATGCTAATGGCGCTCCTAACTCTGAGTTTGAGGGGGGTGAAATGGTGACACCCTCATCGTAGCCTTCCAGGTTGTATACTATTGTTTTGGAAGATTCAAATTTTGGTCGCTCTTTTGAAACTTGCTCTACATCCTCAAGCTGTACCATTTGATAAAATTCATTCCAATTTTTATCATATAAATGAGCATGCAATTTTTTTCGTTCTGCTTCTAGATTGACTCCTTCATCTTTTATTCGCTGCTTGTACAAGTAAATAGCATAGTTTGAGGATAGGTTACGTGCAGCTTCAACTGCATCCTTCTCAAATATTTTTTCACTTATAGTTGGGAACTGTGGAACCTGTTTTTTAATTTCTTCATACAACCTCTTGATGTCCGATAATTTTTCAAAACTCGAAAAGTCATTTAAAATTTGATTAAGCCGCTTGTCTAATTGGTCTAAGGTCATCATGGCTTCGCTCCAATACAAAATCAACTCAGATATAGAACACTCTAGGAGCTTAGAAGTTTCATAATGTGTAGCGGCTGTAGCGGCAAAGGGAAATGTCCGGTCTTGGGCAAAGTTAAAATGTCCTGTAATAATAAACACTTAAAGCAAGGAAGCTTAAAAAGTGATAATGCAGGAGGTGTATATGAATACAGCGGACATTTTG
>JBFWLB010000072.1:0-10836 GCA_050252335.1 Candidatus Berkiella sp.
CAGGAGCACTGATTGGCGGCGTTGTTTCAGGCCCGATAGGCGCTGTACTTGGCTTATTGCTGGGACATTTCTTTGATCTGGGGCGTGCAGAAAATAGAGCCATTCAGAATGACAGCCGGATACGTCAATCAAGAAAAGTTTTTTTTCAAACAACCTTTGCAGTAATGGGATATTTGGCAAAGGTAGATGGTCGTGTGAGTGAAAAAGAGATCGCTGCCGCGCGAGAGGTTATGCGCAGATTAGGGCTATCTGAAAAGCAAAAATTATTAGCCATAGAATACTTTAATTTTGGAAAATCCACACAATTTAATTTTGACAGACAAATAGGCCTCTTCTTTGAACATTGTGGTAATAATCCATATTTAGTGCGTTTGTTTGTTGAGATTCAGATTAAGAATGCAGCCGCAGAGCATTTTGATAATCGCTATAAGCAATATGCTTTAGAGCGTATTTGCAGTCGTTTAAAAGTGCCTAAAGATTTGCTGGATAGTATAAAATATCAACTCAATTCTGAGCGAGAGTCTTTACGCACCAAAAGAACACCGGAAGATGAACTGTCTCATGCTTATTTAGTATTGGGCATCTCAAAAGATGCCGATAATGCAGCGATTAAAAAAGCGTATAAGAAATTAGTGAGCCAAAATCATCCTGATAAATTAGTTGCAAAAGGGCTACCAGCAGAAATGATTAAGCTGGCAACAGAGAAAATGCAATCCATTCAAAAGGCTTATGAATTAATTGCCGCAGTTAGAGGTATTAAATAAGGTGTTTGAAATGATGTATTTTCTTGAGAAGGCTGCCGACTAAGGTGAGTCTCTTCCCTTTATAAGGGAAGAGCATATCACCATTGAAGAAATTGAGAATTATACTGCTTGTAACCAGTCTTCTAAATTGACAGACTGACGTTGTAAGTATTCTGGTGAGTTGAATGTAACAGATAATAAGGTCATGCCTTGAACGTTAGACAAAAAGAATTCTGCTAATTGTCTAGAGCGATCGCCTTTACCCATTTGCGCAAACTGAGTTTCCAACCATTTAAGGATGTCATTGAGTAAAGTTGATGCTGCTTGAGCAATAGCCCCGCCTTGTTTGCCGAGTTCTTGGCATAGGCTGCCGATCATGCAACCAAAACGACATAAAGTGTCAGATTGTTCAAGATGGTGTTTAAGCATTGCAACCAATCGTTGCTTAGTATCTGGAATTTGTTCCCACTGTTGGAATAGGACACGCCATTCGCTGGCTCTTTTATGTAGGACAGCGTCCATAATAGCTTCTTTGGTTTTGAAGTAATAATAAACATTCCCAAGTGGAACATCGGCAACTTTGGCAATGTCTGCTAAAGTTGTGGTGTGGAATGTTTGTTCATAAATAAGTTTATCAGCTGCCTGAATTAAGCGCTCTCTTTTATCATTTCTTGGTGTTCTTGTCATGGTGCAACCCCCGCATAGCTGAATTGACTTGTTGTTATTGTGACTTAGTTACTCAATAAAGGCTGGAATCTTAACATAGGTTGGCTTACTTGTCATATCGAAGAGAAGAAATTTTCTGGTAATTTAGCTAGTTATTTTTTTGCTTATAACGCGCTATAAATGAGGGGTGGAGTATGCATATTGTTGATAACTGGGACTAATTTCTTAACTAAACTTTAAATATATGTGCTTATAATAAGAATATTAATATGTCAGCTAAAAAACAAATCATTGCGCTTTTTATAAGCTCTGCTTTGTGCCCTATCTCACCTGTACATGCTGCGAATATAGGATTGGCCTTTAGTAGTGGAGATGGCGTTTTAGATATTTCTCCTTATCGCGTCGCAATGTCTTTAGATTTTGGCAATATCTGGCGGGAAAATTACGATTGGGGTTTAAATTTTATTTGGGAATCCAGTGTTGGATATTGGCAGGGGCGTTCTGATTATGCTGTTGGCACCACTGATAGGTTAGATGTAGTAACTTCTGGCCCTTTATTTCGCTGGCAACGACAAACCCCACTTTATCCTTTTCATATTACACCTTATATTGAGTTGGGAGTGGGGGCGTCTTGGCTCTCAGAGACAGAAATAGGGGGGAGGCAATTATCTTTGCATTTTCAATTTGAGGACAAACTTGGGTTGGGTACGCGTTTTGGTAAAAAACAACAATATGATATTGCTGTTCGAGGCATTCATTATTCTAATGCATCCATTAAACGCCCCAATAGCGGTGTAAATTTGCTGATGGTTAGCGTAGGCATGTGGTTTATTGAATAGAGGCGCTCTTAAAAATGCCATTTTTCATTGCTCCTTCATTGTAGATCTTTGGCTTTGCTCAGAGAAATCTGTGCCTTGGTAGAACAAAAAATTACTCTTGTTGAGATAACTGCTAAGCTTTAATCAAATTTTTCTCATTGCTGATGCTTATTGCTCATCCTGAGTAACTCAAGTACATTGCAATCCCAAGCATTTTTGCTCACACACACGCAAACAATTAATTAAGTTAACTATGAAAAATAAACCTCTTATTGCGCCTTCCATTCTTTCTGCAGACTTCGCTCGTTTAGGTGATGAAGTAAATGCTGTTTTGAGTGCTGGAGCAGATATTATTCACTTTGATGTCATGGATAATCATTACGTGCCTAACTTAACTATTGGGCCATTGGTTTGCCAAGCACTCAGAAAACACGGTATCACGGCACCCATTGATGTACATTTAATGGTTGAGCCTGTTGACGATCTCATTCAGTTATTTGCCCAAAGTGGAGCGGATTATATTTCCTTTCATCCTGAAGCCAGTCGGCATGTGGATAGAAGCTTACAATTGATTAAAGACTTAGGCGCTAAAGCAGGCCTTGCTTTAAATCCTGCAACCCCCTTATCCTCATTAAGTTATGTCTTGGATAAATTGGATTATGTTTTACTCATGTCTGTGAATCCGGGCTTTGGTGGACAATCTTTTATTCCCAGCGTGTATGAGAAAATTAAAGAAACGAGGACTTTGCTTGATAAGGTGAATCCACAAATTCGCTTAGAAGTAGATGGTGGGATTAAGATAGACAATATTGCTAAAGTTGCTGCTTTAGGTGCAGATATGTTTGTTGCAGGCTCTGCCATCTTTAATAGTGCTGATTATGCCAAAACGATTCAGGCAATGAGGGATGCTATTAAGGCAGGGGTGTAATTATACATAAGGCGCGCTTGCAAATTCCCTTCTCCCGTTGACGGGATAAGGTGGCGCGAAGCGACGGATGAGGAAAGATATGAAATAAGTTTTAGATTTTGTCTTGATCTAACCTCACCCGCCCTTCGGGCACCCTCTCCTGACATCAGGAGAGGGAACGCACAAGGGGCATCCTCTCTTAAAATTGGTAGAGGGGAAAGAAGTGGATTCTCACCTAAAAAATTCAAATGCTATGAATTGAGTCATGGTAGATAGTGTGAGCAAGGAATACAGATGGATCTCAATCGTGCCAAAATTGTCGATGAACAATGGATACACTGCTTAAAAAATGCAGTGTATCCTGAATTGACCAGCCTTGTGCTACCGGATGCTGCTGGTTTAACGAAAGATGTGTTTCTGGATTTATTTCATTCCCAATGTGTCAGCCGACACTTAGATTTGATTGCCAGAGTGCTCAAAGAAGAGGGCAAAACTTTTTATACCATTGGCAGTAGTGGTCATGAAGGCAATGCTGCGCTAGGTTATATTTTTCGCATGGATGATACTGCATTTTTGCATTATCGAAGTGGTGCTTTTATGGCACAACGCGCGAAAAAATGCCTTGAGATAAATTATATTTACGATCAATTATTGTCATTGATGGCTTCAAGAGAAGATCCCATTTCCGGTGGTCGTCACAAAGTCTTTGGTAGTCTTGCCCTACATGTGCCCCCACAAACATCAACGATTGCCTCACATTTGCCCAAAGCACTGGGTGCGGCATTGTCTATTATTTTGTCTAAGCGTTTAAAATTTTCTGAGCATTTTACAAACTATAAAGAAGATAGTGTTGTGCTCTGTAGTTTTGGTGATGCTTCTTCGAATCATTCAACAGCGCAAGGCACTTTTAATGCTATTGCATGGATAATGCGCCAAGGACTCAAATTGCCCTTGGTGCTTATTTGTGAAGATAATGGTTGGGGGATCTCCGTGCCAACACCATTTGATTGGATTGAGAAAGCATTTAGTACAAAGCAATCGCTTCATTATATTGCCTGTGATGGTCGAAATTTATCCGATGTCTATCAAGCTGGATTAAGAGCAGAAGCAATAGCGCGACGTAAGCAAGAACCCGTTTTTTTACATATGAAAACAGTTCGTTTAATGGGGCATGCAGGCTCTGATATTGAAGCGCATTATAGACTACAAAAAGAGGTGGAAAATACAGAGCAAGATGACCCATTACTGCATTCTGCACACATCATAAGATTACATGATTGGCTTACGGTGCCAGAATTAATAGATATCTACGAGTCAGTGCGTGAGACGGTCAGAGCACACAGCCGAGATGCATTATTAAGTCCTAAACTCAGTTCTTTGGCAGATATTCAATCCAGCATTGTACCTCCCAAACGTAGGTCACGGAAAATCCCCTTAACAGAAGAAGCGCGTAAAAGCGTGCTTGGTAAAAATTATCAATGGTTAAATGAAGAAAGAAATATGGCTCAGCATATTAATTTAGCATTAACGGATTTGATGATTGAATACCCGCACTTGATGTTATTTGGAGAAGATATTGCTAAAAAAGGTGGGGTTTATCGAGTAACGCAAGATTTGCAGACTCGATTTGGACAGCAACGCGTTTTTGATACGCTCTTAGATGAACAAACTATCTTAGGCACTGCCCTTGGTTTTGCACAAAATGGCTTGATTCCCATACCTGAGATACAATTTCTTGCTTATACGCATAATGCCGTCGATCAAATCAGAGGAGAGGCTGCGACACTCTCTTTCTTTTCAAAGGGGCAATACAGCAATCCCATGGTGATTCGTATTCCTGCCTTGGCTTATCAAAAAGGCTTTGGTGGGCATTTTCATAATGACAATGCCTTTGCCTTTTTAAGAGAGCTCCCAGGGATTATTGTTGTTGCCCCCAGCCAAGCTAAAGATGCAGCACTCCTCTTAAAAGAGTGTGTGCGATTGGCAGAAGAAGAGCAACGCGTGGTTGTTTTTTTAGAGCCGATTGCTTTATATATGACCAAAGATCGTTATCAAGAAAATGATCATCTGGCTTTACAACATTATCCCGCGGTGGATGAGCGTATTGCGTATCCAGAAATTGGGGTTGAAGGAAATATAGATTCAGATATTGTGATTATGAGTTATGCGAATGGAATGCACCTTTCTCGGCAAGCTGCCTTCATTTTGAAAGCGCAATATAATGTAGATATCTTATTATTAGACTTGCGTTGGTTGCATCCGCTCTCTTTTGACAAAATACAGACATGGGTGAATCGCAAAAAAATAGTTCTCATTGTAGATGAGAGTAGGCAAACGGGGAGTCTCAGTGAAGAGATATTTACTTGGTTTGTTGAAAATATGCAGCCTTTGCCCACTTTATCACGATTGTGCGCAGCAGATTGTTTTATTCCATTAGGCGATGCCTTTGAAAAAGTGTTGCCCTCCAAAGAAATGATTGTTAACCGAATATTATCGCTTTTACAGGGAAAAAATTATGCATGATCTATTTCAAATCGATGATTTGTTTGATGCAGAAGAAAAGATGATCCGGGATGCTGTCAGTAAATTTGTTCAAGCAGATGTATTACCTAGCATTGAAAACCACTATGAAAATGCCAGCTTTCCTGCAGAGCTGCTTCCGAAGATAGCAGACTTAGGGATTTTGGGCATGACTTTGCCTGAGGAATATGGTGGCTCGAATGCTTCTCATGTTGCTTATGGTTTAGTGTGTCAAGAATTAGAGAAAGGGGATAGTGGATTAAGAAGCTTTGTTTCTGTGCAGAGTTCGCTTTGTATGTATCCTATCTTTGCCTATGGTTCTGAGGCACAAAAGAAAAAATATTTGCCTGCTATGAGTGCGGCTAAGAAAATAGCTTGTTTTGGCTTAACGGAGCCAAATTCTGGTTCTGATCCTGCTAGTATGAAAACAAAGGCGGTTAAAACAGAAGGTGGATGGTTATTGAATGGTTCAAAATTATGGATCACCAATGCAACTATCGCAGATTTGGCCATTGTGTGGGCAAAAATTGATGATACGCAAGTGCGAGGTTTTATTGTCGAGAAATCTTTTCCTGGATTTTCTACACATGAAATAAAACATAAATTGTCATTAAGAGCCTCTACAACGGGCGAGATTAGTTTGCAAAATTGTTTTGTTCCTGATGAAAATTATTTGCCTGGTAGTGAGAAAGGTTTAAGTGCTGCTTTAGGCTGCTTAACCAAAGCGCGTTATGGTATTGCATGGGGGGCAATGGGGGCAGCACACGCTTGCTTTGATGCTGCACTTTCTTATACCAAAGCAAGAAATCAATTTGGAAAACCATTAGCTTCGTTTCAATTAATTCAGAAAAGCTTAGCGGATATGTATACAGAAATTGTAAAGGCACAAACCTTAAATTTACAATTAGGTCGGTTGATGGATCAAAATAAAGCAGACTACGTCAATGTGTCGTTGGCAAAAATGAATGCATGTCGAGAAGCGTTAAAAATTGCGCGAGAAGCAAGAAATTTATTAGGCGCAAATGGCATTAGTTTAGAATATCATGTCATGAGGCATATGAATAACTTAGAGTCTGTCTTTACTTATGAAGGCACAGATAACATGCATCATTTGATTATTGGACGCTATCTTACAGGCTTGAATGCCTTTAGCTAATGTTCTTATTTACAAGTATTATCAAGTATGACAGGATGACTGACCTTTGTAGTAACTTTAAGGAAGAAAGAAAAATGAGAGAATTACATTCTGTTGAAGCAAGCCAAGTATCAGGTGGTTGGTATGCATCTGCTGTTTTAGAAGAAGCAAGTTTTGGCGCTTTAGTTGGCCTTTTAGCTGCTGCAACCATTCCTGAATTAGCACTGACAACAGGTCTTACCTATGGCGCTGCAATTGGTGCGGGTATTGGACTCTCTTACGCAGTGGCCTTTGAATTAGATTACTATTTGTGGACTAATTACCCACTTTAGTACACTGTCATATCAGAGGGGTTTAACATCTTAAACCCCTCGTATCAATCCTTGTTGCGTAATTTAAATGCAACGTTCTCTTCAAGAAGCTGGCTTTATTTTTTTAATTTTACTTTTACTTTTATCTGATCTGCCATGGATGCTTCCTCAGCTTCACTCACCTTTTGTGCTTCTTCTGGTATTAAGCTAATACTATAAGGTAAAAAACCTAGTGGTTTTGGTACTAATAAATTGGGAGTGTCACTGGTTGAGGGTAAAAAACCTGTTAGCTTTTCGACCCATGCATCGGAGGCTTCAATATTATGTTGGGCAATAGGTGCAACGATAGAATGCATGAGTAGGCGCCAACCTGGAACATAGGTTTCTAATATAGTATTGATTTGACTTGCACGAGAAGGCTCAGATTCTGTTGTTTTCTTGTGTGCTTTTAAAGGTATTTGATGAAGCACTTCTTCCTCTTCTGGAAGTGCACTAAAATCCCATTCAGAGACATCAGATTTTTGTGGGGCAGTGTGTGTTACTGATTCTGATTTTGTCACAGTGAGTGAGGCTTTTTCAGGATCTGATAGACTGGGTGTTGTGGTTAAGGTTGGTATGAGCACAGGCGCAGAGAGTGAGAATTCTGTTTCTGTTTCTGTTTCTGTTTGTGTTGGAGCAATATTTTTTTGAGGTTGATGTGGGCTAGATTCTGGTGTCTGTGAGACAAGTGGATGAGAAGGGCTTATTGTTTCTATATTTTCAAGCGGATGTTCTGCTATTTGCATGCCTGCTGTTGGGTTCGTAAGAGATGGTGTTATATGCTGTATTTTTTGAGATGGCGAAAGAGAAGTGTCGGTGTGCGTTGGGGTTTTCTCTGATTTTTCTTTTCCTTTTTCTTTTTCTTTTTCTTTTTCTTTTTTATGCCCTAATCCCATGATCTTATTTTTTATTATTTTAAAGGGATTGTGGGTCTTTTTTTTCTTTTTTTCTGTTTCGTGTATTTCCTGTGTTTTGGGTGTGTGTGACATAAACGCTCCTAAGCTTATTATTTTGCTGAATCTATAGTATAGACTTTGCCAATGAAGCTTGTGAGACATCTATCGCATCGTTTCCGTGTATGAATGACTGTGGGTTTTGGTGCAGTGCTGATCAGTTTTTCAATCATACAAAAAACTGTGCACCATAAAAAAAGCCGAAGTTTTGGCTTCGGCTTTTTTAGATTGGCGTTGTTCAATCTTATTTTTTAGAGTCAGGTTGTGCTGTGGGTTTTTGTGTTTCTAGCGTTGGACGTTTGCCCACCTCAATTCTAAAATCATGTGTATCGCCATTGCGTACCACGGCAATACTATGTGCTGTGTCTGGTTTGAGTCTTGATGCAAACTGTAAAACATCGTTTGGATCAACAATATTCTTATCATCAACACTGATCACGATATCGCCTGAACGTATACCGGCTTTAAAAGCAGGACCACCACGGATAACACTTGCAATGACGGCACCATCACCTTTGGGGTAATTCAGAGATTTGCGTAAATCATCTGTTAACTTATGCACGGTAATGCCTAACCAGCCACGCGTAACATGACCTTTATCAATGAGTTGACCCATGATGTCTTGAGCCATTTCAACAGGAATAGCGAAACCAATACCTTGATAACCACCCGTACGTGTATAAATTGCATTATTGATACCGATTAAATTTCCATGCGCATCAATGAGTGCGCCACCTGAATTTCCTGGATTGATAGCTGCATCGGTTTGAATGAAGTTTTCAAAGGTATTAATGCCTAGTTCGGTGCGATGTGTTGCACTGACAATCCCTTGTGTAACAGTGACGCCCACATTGAAAGGATTGCCAATTGCAAAAACGACATCACCGACGCGCACATTTTCTGAACGACCTAAGGCAACAACGGGTAAATTCTCAAGATCAACTTTTAAGATGGCTAGATCGGTGTCTAAATCAGCGCCCACTACTTTGGCAATGCCGGTTCGTCCATCGGCCAAGCTGATTTTGATTTCATCTGCGCCAGCAATAACGTGATTATTCGTTAAGATATAGCCGTCTGCTGTAACAATGACACCTGAACCTATACCAGATTGTAGCTCCTGGGGCATTTGGCCACCGCCACGCATATCACCAAAAAACTGTCTAAAGAAGGGATCTTTAAAAATGGGATGCATTTCTTGCGGTATTTGTTTAGTTGAGTGAATACTGACGACGCCCGGTGAAGCACGTGAGATGGCTTCGGCATAAGACAGCGGTGCACCTTGGTATTGTATTGGTGCATAAGCCGCTTTAAATTGGGGGCCTGCACTCGCTGCTGCAAAGCTATTTTCCCAAAAGCCTAGTTTTGCCAAAATAAATGGCGAAACAGCAACAAGTGTAAAGAAAACAGCAAATGTTTTAATTTGTTTTTTGATTAAAGCCATCATCGTAGTGTCCACCATCCATATCTCTAATTAACTAACACAATTATGCATTCTAGAAAAATATCTTGCAACGTATATAAAAATTGTTAGTCGACTAATCATTTTTTACTGAGTCTTTTGCTATTTATACTGTAAAAAAACAAGGAAGTTAATAAGAATGATTCTATTTTTCATTTAAATAGTTGATTTGACAAGAAATTATTTTAGTATACTATTTCCCTATCTTGTTTTCCTTTTTGAAACATACGCTTCGCATTTGAATTTTAAGTGCTAGCTGCTTCGCTATCTTCGCAATTCTCATGTATTTTCTATACACTTTGGTTGCTTATGAGGAGCGGGTATGCATTGCTCTTTAGGGTTAAAATCACTTGCTGTTAAGTATAGTGTCCTCGCAGAGAATCGATATTTTTTCTGTGCGAGCTTATCTAATAGCTTCGCAGATGAATGTTCGGCGCGCGCTGTTGCCTTCGCCATCTTGCAATCCTCACATGGATTTTGAAATGCCTATTAAAGCATTGCTGTGTCATGTTTCTTAAAATCAGTGATAGATCTTCTTATTAGTGACTAAGTAACATTGCTGAGAATATCCATCAACTCTATAATTCGGACAAATAATCGGACAAAAGGCGCTTCAAATAGAATGAATGAATCAGAGAATGTTCTTTATAACTATAAAGTGGTGAAGCAATTCACAATTATGGCGGTAGTTTGGGGAATTGTTGGAATGTTGGTTGGATTGATTATAGCTGCCCAACTCGCATGGCCACACCTTAATTTTGATACCCCCTGGTTTAGCTATGGGCGTTTAAGACCATTGCATACAAATGCCGTTATCTTTGCTTTTGGAGGCTGTGCCTTATTTGCCAGCTCTTATTATGTTGTTCAGAGAACTTGCAAAGCACCCTTGGCCTTTCCTGGCTTAGCATCTTTTACTTTTTGGGGGTGGCAACTGGTGATTCTTTTAGCCGTCATTAGTTTACCCATGGGTTTTACGTCTACAAAAGAATATGCAGAACTGGAATGGCCCATTGATATCTTGATAACGATTGTTTGGGTTTGTTATGCAATCGTGTTTTTCTCGACCATTGCACAGCGCAAAATATCACATATTTATGTGGCAAATTGGTTTTTTGGTGCTTTTATCATTACCATCGCTGTTTTGCATATCGTTAATAATTTAGAGTACCCTGTTTATTGGATGAAGTCCTATTCCATTTATGCCGGTAGCGTGGATGCGATGGTACAGTGGTGGTATGGGCATAATGCAGTAGGATTTTACTTAACAGCGGGATTTTTGGGTATG
>JBFWLB010000073.1:0-10418 GCA_050252335.1 Candidatus Berkiella sp.
ATTATAAAAGTGAATCAACTGTTGAGAAAGTGGATGTGTAAAATACAGCACTATAGCTAACCAAAGCAAAACGCTATCACAGACATCTGCTCAGACTAATTCATAATTTTTAGTTTAACAACTAATATTAAGCCATGGAATATATCGCTGCGCAAGAAATTTGGATAGTACCAAACTCAATTCAATATATATTAAACCATAAAAACTACCCATCAAAATAGCTATAATCTTCATACTAGAAGTCATACATTGAAGTTTTAAATTCAATTGGATATTACCTAAAGCCACTCATACAGGCGCACGAAAAAGAAAATCACGGAAAAGGAAATGCTGCAAAGAGATTTTTTCCAAAATATTTATCCACGCTCTTTACCATAATAAGAATCTATCCATTGAGGACCAATTTTTTCCCAAGTATAATTTTGCACATTTTCTAATCCATTGATGGATAATTTTTCTCTTAATTCTGGATTTTTGATTAAATGAATGATTGCTTCCGCCATACTTTCAGAATTTCTTGGTTTAATGAGTATTGCATTCACATCATTTTTGACAATAGAGGGTATGTCCCCCACATCTGTAGAAATAACTGGAACACCAAATGACTGAGCCTCCAGTATTGTATTAGGCATATTATCAATCGTACTTGCATTCAATAGAATATCTGCTGACAAATATAACTCTGTCATTTGATGTCTAGATAAACGACCTAAAAATTGTACCGAAGCGGTCAATGATAATTGCTGCACTAATTTTTCTAACATTTCTCTTTCCCTGCCACTACCTGCAATTTTAAGAGTCACTTTAGGATAACTCTGGTGAACCCGATAGAACGCACGAATAATTGTTTCAATGCCATAAATAGCTTCTAAATTTCTTGTAACAATCAAATTCAGATTGTCATTCAATTTTATGGGGCACAATGCATACTCTTTATTTTCAGGAACAATATTGGGAATTATTTTGGCGTCTAGATCATAGGTTTTAAAAATTTCTTTCAAAAAAGCAGAGGGAACAATGATTTGATCGGCGCATTTTAGAAAAGGTAAAACCCAATTCTTATGTTTATGAAAGAAAGATTGTGCATTTCCTCCCCTATAGTTAAGAATAACGTGGCATTTTTTTAATTTTGCAACAGCAATTGCAGGTGTTGCATATAAATACCAAGACAGTCCTGAATTTGCTAAAATATGAAAGACTTTATAGTTATTAGTAGCGCTCCTTAGTTTCGACACATAAATAAAAAACCGAATGATCGCTCTCACAATTCGAATATTATTGACCCAATAGGGACGCAAAGAGAAATTGCTCGGCACATAGCCAACAATAACGCCTTCGCTTTTCAAGCGTTCACTCAATAGTTTCCCTTGCATTGCCATCCCCCTATTGGGTGGTGCAATTGGTCCAACTATTGCAACGCTTAAATCATTTTTCTTATACACATCGCTCATATACATTCTCATAGCGCTTTACACTATTAGTCCAGTTTCTTGCTGAGGCAACAAATTTAAGACCACCTATAATCAATGATATTCTAAATTTTCCATTACTGATTCTAATAATTCTTATCTATAAATGAAAGAAACAGATAGCATTCTAGCTTTATCTTCTATCAGGACACCCATATTTGTTTATGGGACATCCACCTATGCCAGATTACTAGGACACCCACATTAATATTATGCGGGTTCAAATTATCAGGACAGCCATGTTAATTCTTTAATTCTGGAGGAAGGAAATTGAGCGGCATTGCATAATTTGCAAGTTAATTAAATAATCGGTAGGTCAGAGAATAATTTTAGAGTAAGCTTCTTAGGCGCTAACTTAGAATACCTTCCGAAACTGTATGCGCCATTGCACTTAAATGGTGCTGTGATTTTGCGGTAGATTTTAGCAATCTATCCCAGATCCCATTCCATAATGTCGCACGCGGCGGTGCTTGAATGGCAATGGCTTGGCAAGCGGATTGATCTGCTCTTCTTAATGATTCATACAATTTTTGTGCATATTGCTCAACCATTGCCGGCATTTGAATCCATTCTAAGCATTCTAGACTCTCATTGATCTTCGTGTTTTGAGCTAAAACACATAGCTCAGAACCATACAATGTTTGTAAAAAAGCAAGCTCTTCATCATTATGATATAAGTAAGTAGGTTTAGAAGGCTCATAATGATACTTTAAAGAGCCAGAAACTTGAGGGCTTTGCTTACTCCCAACAGTCACAAGAACCTTATCCCCCACTGTTTTTTGAAGATCCTCAACTGTGATCATACCAGGACGCAATATTCTGCACTGTGTAGGCTCTGTTACATCTAAAATGGTTGATTCAATGCCAACCGTGCATTCTCCCCCTTCTAAAACACATACCTGTGTTCCAAACTCATCTAATACATGCTGCGAAGAAGTAGGACTCACTTTACCAAACTGGTTCGCAGAAGGTGCAGCTAAAGGTGCGCCCACCTGCTCAATCAATGCCAAAGCAATAGGATGATTGGGCATACGAATACCCACGGTGTCTTGTCCACCCGTAACCGAATAAGAGACCTTGTTCGATTTCTCTAAAATGAGGGTGAGTGGCCCAGGCCAAAAAGCCTGTATGAGCGCTTGCACATAGTCCGGAATATTCACAGCATAATCAGATAACTTCATATTCTGAGCAATATGAATAATCAATGGATGCTCGGTAGGACGATGCTTTAATGCAAAGATCTGTTTTAGCGCTTTCTCTTGTGTAATATCAGCAGCTAAGCCATAAACCGTTTCCGTGGGTATAGCAATAACCTGGCCTGATTTAAGCACATTCGCTGCTACAACAATTTCATCCGGCTTTAGAATCAGTTTCATTTTTGAGGGATATACACAAATCACTAAGGGTTAGTCATTTTAACAACATTAATCCTTAATAGGCAAACCTTAAGCAAGTTGTTAAAATACCGCCCTGCATTCATAGATGGCACATTTTTAAGGAAACACTCAATGAAAAAGCTTGTCGCAGTCGTTTATGGCTCATTATCAGACTGGGAAGTAATGAAAAATGCCACAGAAATCTTAAACAATCTTCATATTCCTTACCATACTCAAGTGATTTCGGCGCACAGAACGCCCCATCTTTTATATGAGTTTTCAAACTCAGCTAAAACCAAAGGCTTTGAAGTCATTATTGCAGGCGCAGGTGGCGCAGCCCATCTCCCAGGTATGATTTCTTCTCTCACAACTTTGCCCGTGCTTGGCGTCCCTGTCCCCAGCTCAAATTTAAATAGCATGGACTCCCTGCTGTCTATAGTGCAAATGCCAGGTGGTATACCCGTAGGCACACTGGCCGTGGGTAAAGCAGGTGCAAAAAATGCGGCTCTTTTGGCAGCAGCCATTCTTGCCAATAAATATCCTGAGATCGACAGACAATTAACTGATTTTAGAAGCCAGCAAACACAAAGCGTTTTGAATCAATTATATCCGGAGTAATGAATGAAAGTTGGTATTTTAGGTGGTGGTCAATTAAGTCGCATGTTGGCATTAGCGGGAATACCGCTTGGCTTTGATTTTTGCTTCTATGAACCAAGCCTTGAAAATGGTGTATCTCAATTAGGTCAGGTCATTCAAAAGCCCTATAGCGATATTGAAGCACTGGCTTCCTTTATTGAAAGCTGTGATGCCATCACCTATGAAAATGAAAATATTCCCGTAGAAACAGCAACGCTGATTGCAAAATGTAAGCCTTTACACCCAAATACTAAAGCACTCAAGACCACGCAAGATAGGCTCTTGGAAAAAACAATGTTCGATCATTTGAGCATCCCCACAGTTGCTTATCAAGCCATTGATTCGAAAACTGCGCTCGAGAACTTCCTTAAATTGCATGGTAGCCCTATCATTCTCAAAAAAAGACGCCAAGGCTATGATGGTAAAGGGCAATGCAAGATCAATTCTATGCAAGATATCGCTGCTCTTTCAAATGATTTTCTAAACGATGCCATTGCAGAGCAATTCATTGCCTTTGAGAGAGAAATATCCATCATCGCCGTCAAAGGAATGAATGGGGATTGTAGATACTATGATATCTGTCAAAATTATCATGAAAAAGGCATACTGCATCACACACAAAATAAAATAGATGATCCTATGTTTAGTGTCGCAAAAATCTATGTCGACAAAGTCATACAACATCTTGATTATGTAGGTTGTATCTCCTTTGAATTCTTTCAAAAAGGTACTCAACTCTTTGCAAATGAGATTGCACCTCGTGTACATAATAGTGGCCATTGGACAATTGAAGGAGCACAAACCAGCCAATTTGAAAATCACCTCCGTGCTATCACCGGCATGGGATTAGGCAACACTGAGAGCACCGATCATTTCCAGATGTTTAATTTATTAGGTAATATTCCTGATAAAAAAGGCATGATGGATTATGATTTTATTCATTTACATGATTATCAAAAAACTGCAAAACCAGGACGTAAAGTAGGACATATAACGATGCTTTTATCTGATCAAATCCATGATCAAAAAGATGCATTCTTAAAAAAATTTAGACTTGTGAATCTATAAACTTCCCTAACCTAAATAGAATAAAATCAGCCTCTATAGCTAACAACTATGGAGGCCAAATTCTTACCTGTCTTGCGCAAATCATTATCAAAAGATTTGTTCGATTCTATACTACGTTTTGTTCTTGGCTTGAGTATTCGCATATAGAGCGTGACAATTCAGTAATAAGCCTAAGCCTATTCACATTGTGAACTTCCTTCCATGGCTACATATTCTTTTTCTTTAATATCCAATTTTTCCATCAAGTTATAAAGTGTGGGTCTTGTAACACCCAGAATAACAGCTGCTTTGGATACATTGCCTTGGCTAAAGCTTAAAGCGCGTTGTATCGCTTGTTTTTCTGCCTCATGCTTTATCGCTTTTAAATTAAACGCCATATCAGGTGCATCTGTGACAACAAAATCAAGATCTTCTTCTTTGATTTCATTGCCTTCTGCCATAATCACTGCGCGTTTAACGCGATTTTCTAATTCTCTCACATTACCAGGCCAAGCATATTGCAATAAAAGTTTAAGCGCTTGCTGAGAAAAACGTTTGGTCGGTTTCTTAAAGCTTTCGCTATATTTACTCATAAACATTTTGGCAAGCAACAAGATATCTTCTTCCCGTTCTCGCAAGGGAGGTATCGTGATTGTTACTTCCGCTAAGCGATAATATAAATCCTCTCTAAATTGATTCGCTGCAATCAGTTCTTTTAAGTCTTGATGAGTAGCGCAAACAACACGAACATCTACAGCAATAGATTCTCTTCCACCCAATCGTTCAATTTGTCTTTCTTGCAAAAATCTCAATAACTTTGGCTGCAATTGAATCGGCAGATCGCCTATTTCATCTAAGAAAAGAGTTCCTTCATTTGCCAATTCAATTTTACCCTTGGTTTGTTTATGCGCCCCTGTAAAAGCACCCTTTTCATAACCAAATAATTCGCTCTCTAATAGATTTTCAGGAATGGCTGCACAATTAATAGCAATAAATGGGCCTTTCATTCGTGGACTTAAATGATGGATCCCTTTGGCAAGCACTTCTTTACCAGTACCACTCTCTCCTGCTAACAATGTCGTAACATTATTAGGCGCAATTTTTTCGATCATTTTACAAACAGAGGCCATTGGCTTACTGGATGTCAGCATTCCAGGGATCTGGGTTGTCACTGAATGCTCAAATATTTTCTTCCTTTCTACTTCTAGAGCTTGAAGATAAAAAGCACGCTTTACAATAAGATGTAAGTTTTCCGCTTCAATTGGCTTTACATAAAAATCATAAGCGCCACGCTCAATGGCCTCTATTGCAATTTTCTTATCACTTTGCCCTGTCACCATAATAACTTTGGTTAAGGGAGCTAATTGCAATATCTCTGTTAAGGTTTGCATCCCTTCTTCATGACTATCTGCTTGAGGAGGTAAACCTAAATCCAGCGTCACCACAGCCGGTTCAAAACGCCTTAATTGCTTAATTGCATCTTGTCTGTTTTCAGCTTGCACCACTTCACATTCATCAAAAGCCCAGACCAGTTGTTCTCGAATACCTGCATCGTCATCGACTACTAATAAGCAAGGTTTATCATTCACAGGCTTTTTCCTTAATTTGCTATATCACTTACTTTTTTAAGCTGTCCAATAATATCTGACTCACGATAGATGATGTTACTTTGTTGAACAACATGCAGTATCGGAAATTCTATACAAAATTGTGTGCCAAGCCCTTCTTGCGAAGTCGCTTGTATACGCCCTTTTTGATTCTCAACATAAGTTTTTGCTTGAAACACACCTATTCCCATGCCTTTTTTACCTTTGGTTGATACAAAAGGCTTAAATAAATGGCTTCTCATAAAATCCTGTGACATGCCCTTACCCGTATCTATCACTTTAATCATTACTTTTCTGTCTTGAATAGAAATCTCTACATTCACTGTACCTTCATAAGGCGTTGCTTGTTGAGCATTTTCTACCAAATGAGTAAGAATATTAACAAATTGACTATAGTCTCCTACAATTTCAATCTCATCAAAATCACAGTTCCAAGACAAAGAAGGGATGGGTAAATCCTTGCTACGCATTTCAAGCACTTCTGCTAATGCTTTTCTCAATGCAATTTTTTCAGAAATTTCCTGTGTAGGCACATTAATTTGCTTGAGAAGTTTATCAAATTTTAGATTCAGATGATCGATGGTTTGGTATACACTTGCAACAAATTTAGGATTATCGCCATGTTTTTCTTTGTTTTTGCTCATCAAGGCCAACTGAGCTGCAATATTTTTAAGATCATGAGCAATAAAAGTAGAAACTTGATTAAAAGCTTCAAATTGCTTCGCAACCATTAAGTCTTTAGCAGCCTGTGCCTGAACCAAAGTAACGGCTAATTGTCTTCCCACCATCATCAAAACGTCTTGTACTTCCCAATTAATAGTAAAAGATGTTCTTGGAAATCCTAAGGTGATCAAATAAGCGCAGTGATTCAAATATTTTAAAGGAATCACTAACCATATCCATGACTGCTCACGTATGACTTCTGGCAACATAAGAGGCTCATTACTGAGATCGATGGGTTTATTCAGTTGATCTAAGATAGCAGCAAAGGCAGGATCCTGTATCTCTAAACCTTGGGCAGGAAGCGCAATATTCCAACCTTCAATTAAAGAAAACTGATTATTTTTCCCTTTTTCAAATAGCCATCCTTTAGGGCTCTCTACTAAATCCGCCATCATCTTTATCACAAGCTGATTTCTATTTTGGTTCTCATTTTCAGATAATATATTAGAAATATTTAGCCACTGCTGACGATAATCATAACGTAATCTAAATAAATTTTTTGCAAATAATTGTGAAATGAAGGCACGCACACGACCAGAAGTTAAGAGTAAGGCCAACACAAGCAAGCTGCTCGAGAGAAACAAAACTTGTAATGCCTTACCCCAGTTGCCCCCAAATTGCCGAATACCATAACCAACTGAGGCCATGATCAATAAATACACACCACAACTCACAAAAGCTGTACTACTAAAAATTAGCTTACGGGATGGTGCCAATGGATAATGCCAATTTTGATTACGGAAAACACCAAGGGTGATAAAAGGAGCAATGAGTGCACAAACAGCGCCTCTCATTTCCCACATAATGGGATCAATTTTTCCAAGTAATAATGCATTAGCAAACAGATAGAAATCATAACAAAACATCAAGCCTAAGCCGCAGGCAATAAACTGGATACCACCTCGACGTTCAGGCATCGTTCCCAAATAGAGCTGCTCAATCAAAGCCAAAGCAATAACCGACATTGAGATATTGCCGATAAAACTTAAGTTTGCAAAACGATTCATCCATACAGGATTAACTTCAATCTGTATTAAAACGGCATTAATAGCTAATGTAGTAATCCATACGCCCATAAATATCTTAAAAAGCGAATGATTAAACCAACGCTTTCCTTCAGCATTTTGTGTCAGCCCAATCAACTGAACCAGACAAAAGCACCAACTCACATCTTGTAAAGCCTCTGTAAAGGCAACAATACCGTAGTGAGGCAGAAATTCAGCAATATACAGAGACGCGAAGATGCACCACAAACTCGTAATAAAGGTGCTGATAATTAATAGCGGGATTTTTTCACGCGTGCTTCGATGAAAACAGAGCAATATTGTTGTCGTTAAAAATACAACAGCCCCAAAATTGTGACTGATAGAAGCTATCTGTAGCATAGATAAAAGAGCATCCTTGTTAGCATGAACTGCGTCTTAACAATACCACTTCAGCTGTTTGCAGTAAAACAAAAAAGTCAAGAAACAAACTATTATTAAAAATCTTCTTGTGATTTCCCGGCTCCCTGTTTGTCGCACAATAGGGATACAAGCTGTCATGCTCAGTTTAACAGTATGCCGTTCTTCATAATCAAACTTAGACTATTTTATTTAAAAGTCTTCAATTAAGCATCTAATAATAAGGCATTCTGCGCAAATAAATTTAGCAGTTCTTTAGATATATATTCACTGCGTCTATATATTTCTTCCTTTTCTTGTATGACTGAACCATCTTCTTTTAACAATGGTACCTTTTCAGCAATCAATTTCTCAGCAAATGCATGCCCAATTTGTTGCAGCCCCTGTGTACCATCACATAATTTTAAAAGCACCTTTTCTACCTCATTCAGTCTAACAACTTCATGTCGCTGATTAGTAACCAAGCTAGAGCGCAACAACTGATGCTGTACTAAAGGTGTTGAACGCAAGGTTGTAGGTGGTTTTAATGCATAATGTAAAGCCCCACACGACAATGTAATAATACCGCCCAAAGCAAGGCGCATCAAATTCAACTCCTGATTCAGCATGTGTTGAATTTTATTTCTATCTTGAATTCTGGTTTCTTTGGCTAAAAGGGTAACAAAATCTTGATAGAAGATAGGTTTTTTCTGCTGAGATAACAACCACATTGCCATTTTCGAAAAATAATTTTTAACAGTCAGCGTAATAAGGTTATTTCTAAAAGAAAGTGGTGCTTCATCGACTGAGAGTGCATTTTCATCACCTTCGACCACCCCTTCAAATTTTAGATGAAAATCCATGATTTGGTCAGTTTGAAGATTGCGATTTATCACAATAGACTCATGACACAATAAAGTTTGTCTAAATCGCTGATTACGAACAAAATCCATATATTGACCTAAACGCACAATATCTGTAATTTTACTGATCTCCTGAGAAATACCTGCAGGCAAATTTGCAGGAAACATATGAGAGATTTCAGTATCTGCCAAATAATTTAAACGGTTTTGTTTTGCATGTTCAAAAAATTCATAAAAATAAAGAGCATGATTTATATCTTCTAAATGATCATGCAGCAAATAATTATCACTTTGCTTAGACAATAAATTAATTTCTGACTCTAGAAAATTTGAATACGGCGTTTTCTGATCTTTAATGCCCGCTAAAATAAATTTCAGCATAGAACGTGCTTGAGTTGCTTTTTCTTGAGGCGTATTAAAGTTTTGAATATGATATTTCATCATATCTCGAATACTTTTCACCATATTCCAACCAGGCAAGGTATTATAACTTACAAATACAATACCTTGTTCTGTTAAGTTTTCTCGAAAAATTTGCATGATTTTATTACGAATAGGCTCATCCACCCATGAGTAAATACCATGACAAATAATGTAATCAAATTGCCCTTCGCTCGCATGAAAATCCAAAATTGATTGATGTCTTAGCTCAATATTTTTTAATCTTAAGGATTTAACAACCTGTCGACCTTCTTCAATTTGTTTGATGGATAAATCTATGCCAATACATTCACTCTCAGGCGCACCACACGCCATTGGAATAAGATTACCACCACTGGCACAGCCTAATTCAAGAATTCTGGCGGTAGCATAGGGTTTAGGTTTCAAACCAAATAAAGAACCCAGTGTATACAAATGATTAGGATGCGTTTGCTTATACGGGAAGCTTTCATACTGGGTAACATCATAAGAATAGGTATTTGAATCCATTGCTAACTCCATTTGTTCCTAGGTGAAGTATGATTCATCGAAAGGGTTTGAAAGTCAATGAAGGGATTAAGAAGTAAATACCACAATTTCTTTATCAGCCACCCAATCCTATAATATTCATGACACGCATGATTTGATAGAAATTTAAGACATCCAATATATATTCTCAATTCTCTAAAATTCTCTAAGACATCCACTTAAGTTCTCAAAACTCACAAAAATAGCTTTTTTGTTTAAATGCTTAGAAAGAAAGAGGATATTCAGGCATGAAAATATAATTGAAGGAATAAAGTCTCTAGATTTTCTTAAAATTATGCGATTTTATAAAACATTCTCGCAGCAGTGCGCCCTTTCGCAATCCATTTTCTGTGCTGACTGAAGTAGA
>JBFWLB010000074.1:0-10330 GCA_050252335.1 Candidatus Berkiella sp.
GATTACAGAAACACCAGAAGAGTCAGAATTTACCTCTATTTATGAGCGTATTCAGCATATTGCCAAGCAATTAAAAATCAATAAGCCAAAATATATCAAGCAACAAAAGCGCGAAAAGGCAGATGTATATAATAGTCTTTCGCAACCCAAATCTTTGGTGCCTTTTGCAAATATCTCAAAACATCACTCTCATGCCATTGATTTTAAATTGGTCGATTATTTAGAGCTTGTGGACTATACCGGTAGAATGATTCGCGATGATAAAGAGGCAGGCTCTATTCCTGAGCATTTAGCACCTATCTTGACCCGATTAGAATTCAAGCCCACAAACTGGGTATCATTGGTCAAAAATTTAGCTAAAAGCTTCTCTCATGCAATCGGTAGTGAAATCTTACTGCTTAATTTTGGAAAAGAAGGAAGGAAAGGTTTAAAAGGCATCACTCAAGCCAAAAAATTATATTCAAATACACACGTCGCTTAATTCAATATCTCATCTTATTAAGTATTTCATAGATTATTCATAATCAGCATTATCAATGATTGCTGTTACTGCTCTGCTTAATTCATTATTTCGATTATTGCATTTTACTTGAACCTGCAATTTTTAATTATGGCTGTCCTAAATTTGCATGTCCTAAATTTGCAAATGGCCTAGGCCTTATATTTTTTAGGTGTAGCATCATTGGTTATGGTTATGAATAAGTCATCTAAATAATTATTAAAAAAATTGTTTATTTAGTAGATTATCTATGTATATAATCTCGTCTGTTGAACCCAAGCCATTTGGGTTTTGCCTTATTTTTTTAGGCCAGATTATAGGTAGGGCAGGAGATTGAAGAAACTGAAGCTTCATGGGTTTAATAACCTAACGAAGAATTTAAGCTTTAATATCTATGATATTTGCTACACAATTACTGAAGCACACCGTAAAGAATACATTGCGTATATTGATGAAGCGTACAATGCAACACGTTTAACGCAAATATTAACAGACGTATCAAAAATTATTGGTGCCAATATATTGAATATTGCGTATCAAGATTATGATCCTCAAGGTGCAAGCGTTACAATGCTAATTGCAGAAGAGCCTGTAGAAGGGCCTACGGGTGGGACGCAAACAGAGGCGCCTGGACCATTGCCTGAAAGCGTCGTTGGGCATTTAGATAAAAGTCATATTACAGTACATACTTATCCTGAAAGTCACCCTCATAATGGTATTTCAACTTTCAGAGCAGATATCGATGTGTCTACCTGTGGTGTGATTTCTCCACTTAAAGCATTGAATTTTTTACTGCATACCTTCGAGTCGGACATTGTCACTATTGATTATCGTGTGCGAGGCTTTACACGAGATGTGAGTGGTAAAAAGCATTTTATTGATCATAGCATTCAGTCAATACAAAACTATCTTTCTAAAGACACATTGAAAGCTTTTGAAATGATTGATGTAAATGTATATCAAGAAAATATTTTTCACACCAAAATGTTGTTAAAAGAATTTGAGTTAAACAATTATCTTTTTGGCACTGGTGAAGATGAATTAACAAGCCAAGATGCAAAAATGATAAAAGAAAAGTTACGACGAGAAATGTTAGAAATTTTCTATGGTCGAAACTTTGTTGCTCAGGCTGAGCTTATTTAATCTTCTACAATACTTAAACCATTTTGGTCTTTGTCGTCATTGTCTTGAGAAAAGGTCTTGTTAGTAGATGCACTTGGTACTGTAATCTGATTGTTTTCTAGGCCTTTTTCTGCAAGTTGTATTTTTAAACGTAGATTGTTTTTCGAATCTGCATTGCGAATAGCTTCTTCTAAGCTAATTTTTCCTTCGAAATAAAGGGCTTCAAGTGCTTGGTCAAAGGTTTGCATGCCAAGATTTTTTGATTTTTCCATGACTTCTTTGAGTTGTGATATTTCACCGCGATTAATCAAAGAAAGTATCAACGGAGTTCCAAGCAAAATTTCAATCGCAATGGTGCGTTTGCCATCTTTCGTGGGAATGAGTCGTTGTGAAATAATCGCCTTGAGATTAAAAGAGAGATCTAAGAGCAACTGATTTTTGCGTTCTTCTGGGAAGAAATTAATAATTCTGTCTAAGGCTTGGTTTGCACTATTGGCATGTAAGGTCGAGACACAAAGATGACCTGTCTCCGAAAAGGCAATAGCGTGCTCCATGGTTTCTCGAGAGCGAATTTCACCGATTAAGATCAAATCGGGTGCTTGTCGCAATGTGTTTTTGAGTGCATCCTCATAGCTGTCTGTGTCCACACCTACTTCACGTTGATTAACGATAGATTTCTTATGAGAGTGTACAAATTCAATAGGATCTTCAATGGTAATAATATGACCTGCTTGTTGTTCATTGCGATGATTGATAAGGGCTGCCATGGAGGTTGATTTACCTGAGCCTGTTGCACCGACAAACAACACTAGGCCACGTTTTTCTGTAATAATTTCTTTTAATATAGGAGGGAGGTTCAGTGTTTCCAAAGAAGGGATCTCGGTATGGATTCTACGAATTACCATTCCCACTTCACTGCGTTGTATAAAAATGTTAACTCGAAATCGACCGATACCTTTAAGCGAGAGTGCAAGATTCATTTCTGGTTTCATTTCAAAATGTTGTCGTTGTTCGGCATCCATGATTTGATAAGCTATTTTTTTGACTTCTCCGACCTCAAAGGCAACTTCAGAAATGGGTTGTAGTTTGCCATGAGCCTTAACAGAGGGAGGAGCACCTGTCGTTAAATACAAATCGGAACCTTCCATTTGTTGCATTTGGATTAACAGTGATTTTAGATCCATATTTGCTTCCTTATTTTATAGTCCTTGCACATCGCTTTAGCTGAAAAACTCATATGCTGTGACTATATATACCTCTTTTCGGCGTGTTTAAAAGTTTATGTTAGAATTTAAGTATAGACTTATCTATTATTTGTTGTTTAGCTTGCAAATATGAATTATAAGCCAGGGAAAAAAAATCATGATGAATTTTGGAACACTTGTCTTTTTAGTAGTCATTTTGGCGATTGTGGTATTACTTATGGCTGTCAAGCAGGTACCACAAGGTTACCAGTGGACCATTGAGCGCTTTGGGCGCTATGTTCAAACTCTTCGTCCTGGATTATCTCTTATTATTCCCTTTATTGATCAAGTAGGGGCAAAGCTCAATATGATGGAGCAAGTATTAGATATTCCCTCTCAAGAGATCATTACACGTGATAATGCAATGGTGAAAGTCGATGGCATTTGTTTTTTTCAATTGGTCGATGCTGCAAAAGCTGCATATGAAGTCAGCGACTTGCAAAGAGCCATTCGAAATTTAATCATGACAAACATTAGAACGGTATTAGGTTCAATGGATCTCGATGAAGCATTATCCAATCGTGACATGATCAACACTAAGTTGTTGAGTGTTGTTGATGATGCAACAACGCCTTGGGGTATTAAAGTAACACGTATTGAAATTAAAGATATTTCTCCCCCTAAAGATTTAATTGATGCAATGGCTGCACAGATGAAAGCAGAGCGAGAAAAACGTGCCAAAATTCTAGAGGCTGAAGGTTATAGGCAAGCCGCTATTTTAAAAGCAGAAGGTGAAAAACGCTCTGTGGTTCTCGATTCTGAAGGGCGTAAAGAAGCTGCTTTTCGTGATGCAGAAGCCAGAGAAAGATCGGCAGAAGCAGAAGCCAAAGCAACTGAAATGGTATCTCATGCTATTGCAAAAGGGGATGTGCAGGCGATTAATTATTTCGTTGCTCAAAAGTATGTAGAGGCTTTGCAAGAAATCGCAACCAGCCCTAATCAAAAGTTAATTTTAATGCCACTTGAAGCAAGTAGTGTGATTGGCTCAATTGCAGGGATTGGTGAAATCGCAAAACAGGCTTTTACTAAGAAGGAATAAATGAATGGATGCATTTTTTTCTCAACTTGAGTTTTGGCATTGGTTTGCTTTTGCTGTTTTGTTGATTATTGTTGATGTTGCAACTGGAGCTAATTTTCTTTTCTTATGGGGCGGTATTGCTGCTGCCTTTGTGGGTGTATTATTGCTGATAATGCCTAAGATGGGATGGGAATACCAACTCATGATCTTTGGTTTAGGTGTTATGTCTAGTATCTTAGTTTGGTTTTTCTTCTTAAGAAAGCATAAACAGGCTACAGATCAGCCTAAGTTGAATTTAAGGAACGAACAATATATTGATAGAGTATTTAATTTAGATGAACCTATTGTGAATGGACGAGGAAAAATAAGAGTGGGAGATACCTGGTGGAAAGTTAAAGGCGCTGATTTGCCACAAGGGACAAAAGTAAAAGTCGTCGCCGTCGATGGTGTTATTTTAATTGTTGAGAAAGTAGAGTGAATGAATGACCTTGTATGGATGAATCAGATTCCCAGTGTCTTGAAAAGTAATGCAAAGAGATACTGGGAAAGATATTTTCAAGCATGCTTAAATGCGAATATCCCCATAGAATCAATCACCCCAGAGTTTCAAGCAGATGTAGCCAAGATCTTTGCTGCAAGTGATTTTGTTTCTGAAGTTTTTTGTAAATATCCACAATTGCCATTAACGGCATATCACAAAGGCTTGCCAGAATTTAGTTTGGCTAATGTAAAAGAAATATTAAAAGCATCTTTAAGCGGGATTGAGGCGCTGGATGTTTTTAAACATGTCTTGCGACAATTGCGTGCACAGCAAACCAGTTTAATTATTTGGCGATTTTTACTGCATAAAGTAAGCTTGGAAACACATTTGCGAGAGCTATCCTTATTGGCAGATATGCTGGTGAAAAAAACATGTCATTTTATTTTGAAAAAAATGATGGTGGATATCGGAAGGCCAGAGACAGTTGATGGCCAGGAGATCCCCTTTGTTGTGATCGCGCTTGGTAAACTAGGTGGGCAAGAGCTTAATTTTTCTTCTGATATCGATTTGATGTTTGCATATACAGACAAAGGTGTTGTAGTAGATAGCAAGAGTCCAATTAATATAGAGCAGTACTTTATACGTGTTGCACAATTACTGATTTCCATTTTATCTGATAGAACAGAAGATGGCTTTGTTTATAGAGTCGATATGCGTTTGCGCCCTTATGGACAAAGTGGTGCTTTGGTTTTAACGTTTGATCAATTAGAACAATATTACCAATATCAAGGTAGAGATTGGGAGCGTTATGCTTTGATTAAAGCAAGATTGATCACCGGTGATAATCTTGCTCGTAAGCGATTGAAATCGATCATACAACCCTTTGTCTATCGGCGATATTTAGATTACAGCGCTTTTGAGTCTCTAAGAGAGATGAAATCTAAGGTTGAATTAGATGTTAGGAAAAATAATAGACATAATGATATAAAATTAGGGAAAGGTGGTATCCGTCAAATAGAATTTATTGCGCAAGCATTCCAGCTCATCAGAGGTGGCAAAAATGTTGCTCTTCAAAAACGTAATTTATTGAAGGTTCTCAAAGAGCTGAAATATTATCAGATTATTAGCGAAAATAAATATACTGCATTAAAATCTGCCTACTGTTTTTTAAGAACACTAGAGCATTTTTTGCAGATGTTAAGAGATGAGCAAACACATCAATTACCTGCAGATGAGATAGAAAAAAACAAAGTGGCTCTGCTCATGGGCTTAAATTCTTGGGAAGCGCTTTCGACGCTATTAATGCAACATCTTAAAGAGGTCACTTTTTATTTTGAGACTTTATCTGCGGTGCCGTCTATTTATAGTAATATACCCAGCGATCAATTTAATTTGGGTAAAAATATATGGATGAATCCATCCATAAGCTTAGGTATTGCTCAATGCTCTGATATTTTTATTGAACAGATACGTCAATTTAAAGAAAGTGCTTTGGTGCGTGGTTTAAAAGCAAAAGCGAGAAGTCGTCTTGAACAGGTTATGCCGGTTGTTTTAGATATTATTGTTCAGTCTGAAGCGCCAGATATTTTATTAGCCAGGACCTTAAAATTTTTAAGAGCGATTGCTCGGCGTTCAGCTTATCTTGCTTTTTTGATTGAAAAAGAAGGCGCGCTTACTTATTTGCTTACAGTATTTGAGAAGAGTGAATGGATTAATTCTCAGCTTTGTCAGTATCCTGTTTTATTAGATGAGATTTTAACACCTGTAAGTATTGCACAAATTCATTCTAAGCTATTTTGGCAGCAAGACTTAACCCAAAAAATGAAAGGGGTGAAGCAAGATGATTTAGAGCAACAGATGGAAAAACTACGGCAGTTTAAGCTGGGTGGTTTTTTAAGTATTGCTTTGCATGAGAGGCTTGCCCAAAAAGAAGTCGATGTCTCGTTGGCATTAAATCATTTGGTAGAAGTGATTTTAGAAAAAGCTTATTTCTTGTGTTTGCAGTTTATTCTCCAAAATTACAATATAAAAAGCCCCATCAATGAAATGCTAGATGAGTTTCCTTTTGCGCTGATAGCCTATGGGAAATTAGGCGCCAAAGAGCTTAGCTATTTGTCAGATCTGGATTTGGTCTTTCTGTATGATGATAGTTCTTTATTGCTAGAGAAAGAAATTCAAGGTGTTGAAGTCTTTGTTCGGCTTGCACAGCGAATGATTCATATGTTAAGCACTCAAACATTATCAGGGAAATTGTTTGATATTGATGTTCGTTTGAGACCGGGTGGCAGTGCTGGTATGCTTGTAGGCTCTTTGTCTGGCTTTCAACAATATCTAGAAAATCAAGCCTGGGTGTGGGAACATCAAGCATTGGTTAATGCCAGTTTTATTTTGGGTGCTCCAGCGTTAAAAGAGAAATTTGAAGCTATACGGAAAAATACGCTTGCATTGTTCCGTAATCAAGATATGCTCAAAAAATCGATTGGTGAGATGCGTCAAAAGATGTTGGATAATCAAGATAAAGCAAGCTGGAATATTAAAACTGTTCCAGGTGGCATGATAGACATAGAATTCATCGTTCAATATGCAGTACTGTATTACGCACATCAATATTCTTATTTGGCGGAACAATATGGTACCTTGAATGTATTGATGGCATTGAGAGGAACACCATTTTTGCCAGAAAAAGATCTAGAAATACTTATCTCTGCTTATGCATACTATCAATTTTTACAAAACGATAGATTGCTTCAATCTGACAAAAAACCAAATCAAGAAGAGATCAGCGCCAATCAACAACAAGTGATGGCGCTTTGGCATAAAATATTCTTGAGTAGTGAGTTTTAGAGTTCAAGTTTTCCTTTTTTATCTTTGTCTAGTTTGAGATCGATATGCTCTATTCCTTTTGTTTTTGCGGATTGGCAGTGTTGTTGGTGCTCGCTCTCATTTAATAACACACTGTGTCGGCTTTCGATGGCATTATCAATACACCGTATTAAATGTGGATAGACTTTGACCTCAATAGTGCTAGCGCTTAATGATAAGGTTGTATATCTATTGAGAGACTCAATGATTCTTTTCAAATCACCAAGACTTTGGCCTTCTAGCACAAAGTTGAATAATATGGGATCAGCTGTTCTTAATTTCTCCAAAGTTTTGATGAATTTATCTCTCTCTTGTCTACCAGTGGGTTCTGATAGCTTTGCTAACTCGAGAAAATTGTATATTAGCAAGTTTTTGCATTCGCTATAATCAATAGCCTCTGTTGTCATAGAGGTACTGGCGGTGGAGGGCACAGACATGTGACTGTTCATTGTGCCAAAGAGTAAGGGAGCGGATTGTTCAGGTAAATTTATTGTAGAAAGCTTAATGGCATCTGCACAAGAGATTCTATCTTCACGTTTAATAGCTAATAATCCGTGTAATAAAGGATCATTTTGTATTTTTAACTCATCTTGAGAATAGCCAAGCCTTGGCAAATGACCATGATTTAATTCAAAGAGCAGAATGCCTAGCGCCCACATATCGTTGGCAGGGTGTGGTTCTCTAAAGTTTAAAGCTTCAGCAGAAGTGGGTACTCGGCTCATATTATTGCGGTTGATTTTATAACCATAAGAGTGCTGTGCGATAAAGGCTGATTCGTGATAATAGCCATGATATGCTGCGTCAGGCGCTTCATTTGCCAAAACTATCTCAGGAGATTCATAGCCACCAGAAGCAAGAGAGGGCTTATGCAAAGGCGATTGTGGATCGTAGGAGATGCCAAAGTCAGCAATTTTTGCATAATAGCCACGTTCATCGCGATAGATAAAAACATTGGATAGTTTGATATCTTGATGCACTTTTCCTTGGGCATGCATCAGCGCGATACCCTCTAAGATATTTTGTGTAATCCGTGTCTTATCTGCTGGGCTTAAGATAATATTGGGGTTGTCGACTACTTGTTTTAAATCACCGATAGCGCGTTTTGAATATTGACTACGTTTGACAACATCTTTGCTAGTAAATAACTCTCCTAGTAAAGTGACATTCAGGGTATCTGCCTTATCTTGACCTAATTCATGCGAGTTAATTAATTTTTGAGAGAATAAAGCTTCATAATCTGCTTCTTGGGCTGATTCACCCTTAGAAACCTTATTGACCCATTCTTCTGGTGTGAAACAGTCAATGCGCCATGCAGGTTTCACAGTGCCAAAGGTGCCTTTGCCAATCATCCGGGCTCCATCTTTACTGCCATCGGCAAGTTTGCGTTTGGTTTCTAGCATCAACATGTAATCACCATTGGGATCACGCACTATATTGAGGGTACGTGTAAGTGTCGAAAATTCCTTTGAAATTCTAAATCCTTCTCCTCGTGTTAATTGTGCAACAGCGTATGGGTGATTTAGCATGTACTGATAAATATCAATCATCGCTTCTTTGCTGATGAGCTGATTAAGAGCAGGTGGGAGTAAAGATGTTTCTAGTTTAGCTTTGGTTTTAGTAATGTTTTCTAAAAACTCAATGGCTTGATTATCCAGGAACAAATCATTTTTTTTATGCCAAACATATTTTTCAGTATTGTCTAATTCAATATAAGGTTCATTAGGATGATTTGTACGAACCAGCACCTTATATTCTCCTGAGGCGGTGCACAGAACTTCTATGTCATGATTTCGATTCTTTGTTGCATCTGCTGGAATAGCTAAGCTTGTATTTCTTTTGAGATTTTTTATTGTATCGATATTTTCAGCAACACTGTCAAAATAATTCGTTAGATTTTCTTTGATGTAGGTTGCAAGATGAGCGGGGTGTGTTGCTTGTTTAGATAAAAAATTCATTCGTGTTGCAAGGGCCATATTTTGTTGCCAAACGAGATAGGGTGGTTTTGTGATCTGGTAACTGATGTCTTGATCAGCTGTTGCACCGGCTTTATACAAAATAATTTGAAAGGCGCCTGTGGCATCACGAGTTGCATAAATAGTAATACCTAACGGTGGGGTTATCATGGATGAAAGTTTAACCAGTTCTCCAGGCATGCGGTTGTAGAATTTGTATAGTTGTAATTCTATGTCTTCGAGCACAAAAGCAATATCATTGGGAGAATGAAAGCCTAATTCTGAAAATATTGGATCGGTTGTGCCGCTTTTTAAGAGATTTAAGCTCTCTTTTAGATTCTCTTTGAGTGCGTTGATTTGTGGATTTTTTGCATCTAGCCTTAGAGTTGATTGTGTGCTGGCACCATTATTAGCCATCTTATTCTCCCACCCAGTATTTTTTTACTTTACTAGATAGACCATGAGCTTGTGATTTAGTTCGTGATGATGTGCCTAAATAAAAAAGGTGTATATGCGGCTAATTAAATAGGACAGCCATAATTAAAAATTGCGGGTTCAAGTAACAAAAATGCAATAATCGAAATAATGAATTAAGCAGAGCAGTAACAGCAATCATTGATAATGCTGATTATGAATAATCTATGAAATACTTAACAAGATGGGAGATTGAATTAAGCGACGTGTGTACTTGAATATAATTTTTTAGCTTGAGTGATGCCTTTTAAACCTTTCCTTCCTTCTTTTCCAAAATTAAGCAGTAAGATTTCACTACCGATTGCATGAGAGAAGCTTTTAGCTAAATTTTTGACCAATGATACCCAGTTTGCGAGCTTGAATTCTAATCGGGTCAAGATAGGTGCTAAATGCTCAGGAATAGAACCAGCCTCTTTATCATCACGAATCACTCGTCCTGTGTAATCAACAAGCTCTAAATAATCAACAAGTTTAAAATCAATGGCATGAGAGTGATGTGCTGAAACATTTGCAAAAGGCACTAAGGATTTGGGTTGCGAAAGACTATTATATACATCTGCCTTTTCGCGCTTTTGTTGCTTGATAGATTTTGGCTTGGTGATTTTTAATTGCTTGGCAATATGCTGAATACGTTCATAAATGGAAGTAAATTCTGACTCTTCTGGTGTTTTAACAATG
>JBFWLB010000075.1:0-9429 GCA_050252335.1 Candidatus Berkiella sp.
ACGGTTGTTCATTCATCGTGGTTGTGATAATTAAAAATTTACTTGTAAAGACACCAAAGGGAGGCATTCCTAAGATAGCAAGACTCCCCAGCATTAAACTCCATCCTATCAAAGGGCTTTGCTCAATAAGCCCCTGAATATGTTTAATTTTTTGACTGCCTGCTTTTTGTGCGGCGTGACCAACTGCCATAAAAATGGCTGATTTGGTTAATGAATGCATCGTCATATGCAATAAAGCAGCAAAATTAGCAATAGGTGTACCCATTCCATAAGCAAAAGTAATCAAACCCATGTGCTCTATTGAAGAATAACTATACAATCTTTTGATGTCCGTTTGTCGCAGAAGTATAAATGCTGCAACAATAATGCTTAATAAACCAAATGCCATAAGTGCATAACTTGGAAAGGTATTACCAATAGACGGCTCAATTAAAATTTTACATCTCATAATCGCATAAAGCGCAACATTTAATAAAAGCCCTGATAATATAGCAGATATCGGCGTTGGCCCCTCTGCATGCGCATCTGGCAGCCAATTATGAAGAGGCACTAATCCACATTTAGTGCCATAACCTATCAATATAAATACAAAAGCAATTGAACTGATATTGGGATCAATTTGACTTTTAATGGCATTTAAAGAGGTCCAAAACAAAGCATCACTGCCACTACCCAATACTTTTTCAGCCGCAAAGTAGATAAGTATTGTGCCAAGCAAAGCTTGGGAAATACCAACACTACAGAGAATAAAATATTTCCATGCAGCCTCAATAGATTCACGTGTTCTATAAAGGCTGATTAAGAGCACTGTTGACAAGGTAGCCCCTTCCATTGCCACCCATAATATACCTAAATTATTTGTCATTAATGATAACAGCATTGTACCGATAAAGATTTGATACATACTATGATAGAGCTGCAATCTCTTCGAAGATAAGTTTCTATGCGCCACTTCATTCCTCATATAGCTGCGACTAAATAATGCAGTGGTAAATCCTATAAATGCAGTCAAAAAAACGATAGAAATATTAAATGAGTCAACATAGAACCATTGTCCCAAAGCCATCATCGAGCCATTTTTATTTATCTTGTATAAGAGCAACATCGAAAATAATGTTGTGAAAAATGACGATGCTATATTAAACAACTCAGCATAACGCTTGTGGCCTATCATTCCCAAAAGAATGCCACTTAAAAAAGGAATCATTAAAATTATTAATATAAGCATTTTATTTTTCTTTAAGATTTTCCAAATGATGGATATCAAGGCTATCAAATGATTGTCGAATATGGAGAAAAAATACACCAAAAATAATAGTTCCAATCAACACATCAAATGCAATTCCCAGCTCAATCGCAAAAGGCATTCCTTTGCTTGTACAAGTAGAAGTAAAGAGCAAACTCGTTTCTAAAGATATAAAGGCAATCGCTTGAGTAATAGCTTTTTTTCTGATGATAATCATCATTAAGGAAATAAGCACACAAGACAAAGCAATGCCAAGGGTTGAACGCGTCAATCTTTCTGCATTTTCGCCGATGGGAAAAGAGAGCGTGAAACTAATGATAACTAAGCCAATCCCCACCAGCAAGATGGTTGGGATATTGTAATTTATTTCAATTTCATTAATGAGACCAAGTTTGTTAATCACTCTATAGATAATATAAGGCAGAAGAAATACTTTTAGAATAACGGTAATCACACATGAATAAATCATTGCGCTTTCTTTGGTTGAAAGTGCAATAAAAAACATACAACACGCTGAAAAAAACCCTTGCCAGCTCAACAAGTATATTTGATTGCAAATTTTTCTCTGAAAAAGAAAAGCAAAGGTAATTAAAAGAATAAAACTGGATGAAAGATTAATGAGTTGTTCTGTCAAAGCCATTACGAAACCCTCAGTGTTAATAACAAATGAAGGAGAATACCTAAAACAGCAAGCAGAAAACCTATAGATAGAAATTCTGTTACTCTAAAAATTCTTAATTTAGCCATTGTACTTTCAAGACAGACAATAAAAGTAGCCCCCAAAAATAACTTTATGACACAAGATATAAGACCGATGAAAAAACTTAAGGGTGTAATAGCAATGGGTATACCCCAAGGCATAAATATTGATATGCCAATCAGACTATAAATCACAAATTTAAGATCACAAGACCATTGAATAAGCGCTAAATGACGTCCAGAATACTCTAAAATCATCGCCTCATGAATCATGGTAAGCTCTAAGTGTGTTGATGGATTATCAACAGGCAAACGTGAATTTTCTGCAAGCATCACAATCAAAAAAGCAAAAAACATAAAGACAAGACTTGGATAAATCTGCAAGGGATGCGTAATAAGATAGGTTGATACAGTACTCAAAGAGGTAGAATTAGCAAGAAGCGATACACCAAAAAATATCATGAGCAAACAAGGCTCTGCTAGAAATGAGACAAACATTTCTCGCCTTGAGCCTAAATTTCCAAAAGACGTGCCAATATCCATTCCTGCAAGCGCAAGAAAAAATCTTGCAAATCCAAACAATCCTGCTAAAGCAATGAGATCTGCTGCGTTCGAAGCAAATAAATTTACAGAAAAAATGGGAATAAGCATCGCGGCAAAGACCATACACCCTATTTGAATATAGGGTGTTACTCGATAAATAATAGATGCATGATGGGCAATCAAAGTTTCTTTTTGAAATAGTTTTCGTAAATTTCTGTACGGTTGAAAAATACCTGGCGCACTTTTATTTTGCAACCACAAACGGCAATTGTTTAACCATCCCATAACAAGTGGAGATATCATTAAAACAAATAGTGCTTGAAAAACGACTAATACGATTTCCATCTTACGATTACCAATAAAATAATTAATGCGACCACATTGTATGTTAAGTAAATATTTATTTTACCTTGCTGAATCTTTGCGATAAGCCGAGAACTTTTTTCTACTATTTTTATAATAGGGATATAGAGTTGCTCCCACAATAAATCATGAATAACGGAAATATATTTTGGCTTATCATCAAAAGCATTAAAATGATTTTGAGATATTTTCATGAATTGACCAAATACATTTTTTAAGGGTTGTCCAAAGCCTTCAGCAGTATCTTGCATACGAGGCGTTAATGTTGTCAAACCGCAACGCCAAGGCTCAATACGGCGCGTGTTACGATGATAAATAAAGCGCACCATTGTAAATAGCACCAACGTTACACCAAGAATGAAAATTAAATACAACAGCGGATTATAGCTGGCTTTCTCAATTGATATGGGAACAAGGGTAAGCGCTTCATTGGGAAATATTTCTAAAGAATCTTTCTGTTTTAAAATAAAATAAGCAATCGGCTTTAAGGCTGAGATGAAAAAGCTTGGAAAAATACCCAACACAAAGCATGAAAATGCAAAATAGGAAAGTGCAATTTTCTCTGTTAATAATGCATCTGTAGCACTATTAAGTTTTTTCTCTCGAGGTTGACCCAAAAAGATCACACCAAAAAATTTGACAGACATATACCCCGCTAATCCAGCGACTAATATAAAGAGTGCTGCACAAAGTGGCATAATGAGCCTTAAATAATTTTCAGAAAGCTCTGCAAAGGACAAAAAAGATTGAAGCATCAGCCATTCTGACACAAAGCCATTGAGCGGTGGCAAACCTGCCATTCCAATCACGCCAATTAAGCTGACTATTGCTACCCAAGGCATAAACCGTATCAATCCACCTAACTTACCAAGATTTCTCTCTCCAGTCGCATGCAAAACATTTCCCGTTGATAAAAAAAGCAAACTTTTAAAAAAGGCATGGCTGAGACAATGATATAAAACAGCGACAAGTGCTAAAGCACTCAGATCACTATTATTCATGGATGAAAAGCTAAGACTTAAACCTGTTATCGCAAAAATAAGCCCCATATTTTCTATGGTTGAAAAGGCTAAAAGTCGTTTCATATCTGTTTGTGCAATTGCATAAATAACAGCATAAAAAGCTGAGAATAAACCAATAATGAGCAATATTAGCCCAACCCAAGAGGGAAAATTTCCACCCAAAATATCAAAAGCAAATCTAATAAAACCATAAATGGCTGTTTTCACCATGACGCCACTCATTATGGCTGAAATGGGTGATGGCGCAGCGGGATGCGCTTCTGGGAGCCATACATGAAATGGCACCAATCCAGCTTTAAAAGCAAAACCTAAAAAGGCAAGCAGCAAAGCGAGCATTTTCCAATGAGGCGCGAGTGCTACTTGCCGCAGTAAATCAAAAGAAAAACTCCCCATTCCATGCTGCATGACACCCAATGCCAACAAGAGCGCTAAAGCCCCCATATGAGAAATCAGAAGATAGATAAATCCTGCTTTCCTAGACTCTAAGGAATGATGATTCACGGTGACAAGAAAATAAGAGCTTAAAGCCATTAATTCCCATGCAATCAGAAAACTATAACCATCATTGGCTATAAAAACCCATGCCATACCAACCAAAAATAAATGATAGAAAACAAAGGTTGTTTGAAAAGATCGCCCCTTGATATCTCTAAAATAAGATGAGGCATGTAAGGAAATTCCAGCCGATGAAAGTCCCAAAATAATTAAGAAAAAACTTGAAAGGCTATCAATGCGAATCAAAAATGGAAAATCCAGAAGTCCAAGCGGCAGAATAAGAGTTTCACACGTTTCTTGACTTAACAAGAAACTCGCAAAATAAACAATCAATAGACTGGATATAAAAGTAGGAACAAAAAATATTTTTGTATTTTTAAGATTTTGAAATAAAAACGGTAAAAAACCACTGCTTAGCCATACTAAGATAGAAGCAATGATTCCATATTCGTTAAAGTTAGGCATCATTTCTCAAAATCTGCTAATGGTTTTACAATCACATGTGTCAACTTTGCATGCCATAAATCCCAATCTCTTTGCAAATCAAGCCAATATTCTGGTGTTGTTCCTGGGATAGCTTCACTAAAAGACAAGGCTGAATCAGCGGTTACCCCCCGCTTTGCATTAATGATTTCATTGAGTCGAGCATAAGTCCACCCCAAATGCAAAGCAAATGCTGTTTGCGTAATCCCATTTGCTTCAAGAAAATTACTAACAAGTACTTGTCCAGGATGCACTGGTTGTTTCATTCCCATGTGAAATACCAAATGTTTATATCATATATCGATTTACGATATTATATTTTTTCATAAACAGCAATAGCCATGTTGGCTTTTTATGGTTTACAGGAATGTAAGATAGTGCCATGACATCACAATACTCAACTTACTTCTATTTTCATGATAGGATTCTTTCTCGGGGCAAATTTGCCTCTCTCTCCCCTGACGAGGTGAACCGTACCAGGCAAGAAAAGACGGCTCTTTATAAACTTTACACAATAAGGAGTATTTTATGTCTGTCACATGGTCTTGGATTACGCTTGTCATTGCTGGTCTTCTTGAAATTTGTTGGGCCATCGGTCTCAAATATACCGACGGTTTCACAAAATTAGCCCCTAGTATTTTTACTATCTTGACACTCATAGGCAGTATTTATTTACTTGCACGCGCAAGCCAGGCACTCCCGATTGGCACCGCATATGGAGTATGGGTTGGAATTGGCGCACTGGGTGCCGCTGTATTGGGTATTATTTTATTTAACGAAGCTGCGTCACTTACTAGAATTTTCTTTTTGGCTTTACTGCTTGTTGCCATTATTGGCTTAAAACTTACTACCCGATAACCCAATATCTTTGCTCATTAAGATGACAGTTTATACTAGCATTTGTCACACAACTTATTCTGGCTGTCCTGTATAAATCGCGGATAAATTTTTGATATAGTAAATTGATAATTTAAGGCATAGCTTAGTTAAAAGAAAAACCTAATTAATCAAACCCATGATAGCTAAAGGACTTGCATAGATGGCAATTATCAAAACAACCGTAACAACACTTATTACAGCAATCGCAGCCGTTGCAATTTATGCAACCACCAAACCAGACGATTTTAAAGTTGAACGCTCGCATACCATAAAAGCACCTTCAGAAAAGATTTTCCCATTGATTAATGACTTTAATAATTGGCCACAATGGTCTCCCTGGGAAGATCTCGATCCTAATATGAAAAAAACACTGAAAGGTGCTCATAAAGGTGTAGGCGCCATTTCAGAATGGGAGGGTAACAATGATGTGGGTAGTGGTAAAATTGAAATTATAAAATCCACCCCTAACACTCAAATTATCATGCAATTGGACATGCTAAAACCTTTTCCAGCAACAAACACTGTTGAATTTTCTCTTGCCTCTGTAAAAGATGAAACAAAAGTAACATGGTCAATGAGCGGAAAAAATAGCTTTATCGCAAAAGTTATGAGCATTTTTATAAATTGTGAAAAAATGGTTGGGGATCAATTTGAAAAAGGGCTTAATAAACTACAGAAAATTTCTGAAAAATAGAATAATGTAGTTATTTACATCTAAGCTAATGCCCTTAAAAAAGGCATAAGAACATCCACACTGATCTATCTTTAACAGATTAACAGCAGCCTGTAGCATTTCTGGTGCTTCTGCTGTTTGTGGATCTTGAATAATGTTAAGACCACATCGTTTTTGTGAAGCAGTTATGTATTAGGCTAGGCGCCAAGTCTCGAGCAACCGGAATGTACAATTAGTACATGAGGATTGCGAGAGGGCGCAGGCAACAACGCATAATGCATAACTGCAAAGAGTTTAGGCAATGGGAAGAGTCACACCCTTCTGCCCCTGATACTTCCCTTCTCTATCGGCATAAGAAGTTTCACAAATCTCATCAGACTCTAAAAAGAGCATTTGTGCGACACCTTCATTTGCATAAATCTTCGCTGGTAATGGCGTTGTATTTGAAAATTCAAGTGTTACATGCCCTTCCCATTCTGGCTCAAGTGGTGTGACATTCACAATGATACCGCAACGCGCATAAGTTGATTTACCTAAGCAAATGGTCAATACACTGCGTGGAATACGGAAGAACTCAATGGTTCGTGCAAGCGCAAAAGAATTTGGTGGAATCACACATACATCACTCACCACATCCACAAAACTATTTTTATCAAAACCTTTTGGATCAACAACCGTTGAATGAATATTTGTAAACACCTTAAATTCATTAGCACAACGTACATCATAACCATAACTCGATGTACCATAAGATACAACTTTTTGCCCATGATGATAGCGCACTTGGCCTTCTATAAACGGCTCAATCATACCGTGTTTTAAAGCCATTTCACGAATCCATTTATCTGATTTAATTGCCATCTTTAATGTCCTCTTATGACTCAACTACAATTTTTTGAGTCGGGGTAGAATAATCCAGGGCACGTGTTGCAAGTTGCATACTCACCTGCTCCGCGCAGTTTAAAAATAGTTTTGCTTCTTTACTCAGCATTTTAGCATCGATAAGTTTTTCACCCTTATCGCTCTTTTCACGAATGGCTCTTGAAAGCGGTAATTGTGCAAGTAATGGTAAATCAAATTCACTTGCAAGTTGCTGCCCACCGCCTTGACCAAAGATAGCTTCCATGTGACCACAATTTTCACACACATGTGTGCTCATATTTTCTACAACACCCAATACAGGGATAGATAGCTTTTCAAACATTCTATAGGCTTTATAAACATCTGCCAAAGCAATATCTTGGGGTGTTGTAACAATGACCGCGGCACTCAAAGGAACCTTTTGCGCCATAGTAAGTTGTATATCTCCGGTGCCTGGAGGCAAATCAAGAATCAAATAGTCACAGGCTTGCCAATTCGTATCATTGAGTAATTGCTGTAAGGCTTGGCTAACCATAGGACCTCGCCAAATCATGGGGGTCTGTTCATCGACCAAGTAGCCCATTGAAATGGTTTGTAAACCAAAGCTTTCTACAGGTACAAATTTTTTATCATCGGCTCCTGCTTTTGTATGTAATTTACCTAGCATTCTTGGCTGACTTGGGCCATAGATATCTGCATCCAATAGCGCAACTTTTGCCCCCAATGTACTGAGCGACAAAGCAAGATTGAGAGCAACCGTCGATTTGCCCACGCCCCCCTTTCCAGAAGCAACAGCAATAATATTTTTGATATTAGGCCTTGGCTGTAAACCAGACTGTACTTTATGACGTCTTATTAATGGATTTACGTCCAAGCGAATAAACAAGTCTGGCCAGTGCCTGCTCAAACGCTCTATAATAGACTGTTTTAATTGATAATAATTATCCTGAGACAAGTAAGGTATACCAAGTTTTATCTCTAGCTCATTTCCTGTCAACTGAAGTGCCCTAAGTAACTTAGGATCTGAAAAATTTAGGTTCAAAACAGGATCGATGCATGCTGCCAGCTCTGACCGCACTGCTTGTTCAGTTAATGCATATGTATCATTCATGAGAGAATCACTTACTTACCCATCACGCTTAATGGAAGTTATTTGCTGAAATCGGTATAGTGTGCCGAAAGTTGAGCCGTTTGCAAGAGGAAATCATAATTATGTCGAAAGAATTGTCGCAAAAACGCGAAATATTAGTCACCAGCGCACTCCCCTATGCAAACGGGGATCTACATTTAGGACATTTAGTCGAGTATCTTCAAAGCGATATTTGGGTTCGCTATCACCGCCTCCGTGGCACTACTTGCTATCATATTTGTGGCAGCGATGCGCATGGTACCCCCATTATGCTACAGGCTGAAAAACGCGGCATTTCTCCCGAAACACTTGTGAATGAAGTGCATGAATCTCAGAAAGAAGATTTCCTAAAATTTGGTGTCGCATTCGACAATTTTTATACAACACATTCGCCTGAAAACAAAAAACGCTCTGCTCAAATATATGAAGCACTCAAAGCAAACGGCGATATTGAAAGCAAAACCATTAATCAACTATTCGATGCAAGCAAAAATATGTTTTTGCCCGATCGCTACGTCAAAGGCACCTGCCCTAAATGCAAAGCGGTCGATCAATATGGCGACAGTTGTGAAGTATGTGGCGAGCATTATGATCCTACGGAACTCATTGATCCTGTCTCTGTGCTTTCTAATACAGCACCTCAATTAAAAGAATCAGAACACTATTTCTTCAAGCTCGATTCTTATACAGATAAGCTTAAAGCATGGACACATAATGGTCATTTACAACCACAAATTACACGAAAACTAAATGAATGGTTCGATGCCGGTTTAAGAGGATGGGATATCTCCAGAGATGGCCCTTATTTTGGCTTTAACATTCCAAACACTGAAAATAAATTTTTCTATGTGTGGTTAGATGCGCCAATTGGGTATATGGCAAGTTTTGAAAATTATTGTCAACAAAATACCTCTATTCGATTTGAAGATTATTGGCATAAAGACAGTAACAAAGAACTATATCACTTTATTGGTAAAGACATTGTTTACTTCCATGCACTGTTTTGGCCAGCCATGCTCATGGGTAGTCAATATAG
>JBFWLB010000076.1:0-9260 GCA_050252335.1 Candidatus Berkiella sp.
AAATGTCCGCTGTATTCATATACACCCCCTGTATTATCACTCTTCAAGCTTCCTTGCTTTAAGTGATTATTATTACAGGACATTTTAACTTTGCCCAAGACCGGACATTTACCTTTGCCGCTACAAAGGTCAGTAATTTATTGAACTTTATCTATTTAATCATGCCTAAGTCATATAGCACCTTCATACTTAGCCTACATTAAGTGATTGACTGATCTTTAACACAGGAGAGAGTAGATGCCCAATACTATGAATTTTCTATCGAATGATCTACATCTTTTGCCACTGTTAAAATGGTATCTAGGGCAAGTAAATGAAACACTTGTTTCTGTCGATAAAATAGATGATTCACATTACGAATACATAAACAATCCGGATGGCACTATATCGGGTATCCGTCCTGACGTTGTCTGCCAAAGACAAGCTGGTGGTCAAAATATTTCAGAAGGGTATTGGCGTGCTTTTGCACAATCCTTAGTGCGTGATAGCGAAATGCCAGAAAAAATAAGAGTGATCTCTTTCATTAATCATTCTAATGTCCATTGGACTTGCTCTGTGTCTGAGTTTGCGCTCGATCCTATTTTCTATCAGCAGCTGAAAGATGCTTTGCATCAAAAATATTCCCAAACAGAAATCGCAGCTTTAAGAACCATTGATTTACAAAATTTTATCAATGCATATTTGAAGAGCAAAGGTCTTGATATAGATATTATACATAACCAAAAAATTAAAGGTGCAACAGAGGTTACTATTCATCATTATGATTCACATAACCCAAAAAATGATCAAGGGCGTTATTATCTTGATTATCTAAAAACCTTAAACGGGTTCGTCGCAGAAAATAGGGATGGAGGCCCAAGCATTTTAATTGACAGCAAAGACTGTAAAAGACAAGTGGGCAATACCTGTGGTGATAGCACCCTTTATAACGGTTATACAGCTGGTATTTTAGGCTTAGATCCTGGGTTAAAAGAAAATCAAGTTGAATCAGAAGCATTAAGAGCTTTTACCGAAACTCAGGCTGCAGATTTAAGATCAAATCCAAAAGACAAATCTCAAGCAGAAAGTGTCGTTCAATTTGTTGCCAAAGTAACACACAAAGCAAAGCAACTAGAAGTCGATAGGGTACACGTTTTAAGCACAGAAGCAGTAACTTCGCCTCCTACTGTATTAAAAAATCCATCACAACCCATGACTCATTCTGGTGAATGGCTTAAAGCTGAGCCTGTGCATTATCAATATGATGAGAAAAATTCTTCTGCTAAAAAAACAAGAAAAAGAGCGCTTTCAGAACCGCTACTTACAACCTTAAATGCACATGTCCAATCTGTAGAAGGGACGCAGCCTTCAACATCTATCAATAAAGCTTTTGTATCTGCTTATATGCAGAAGCTCAAGGCGGTATATCCAGAGAAAAAATGGGCTTGTGCTGAGCTGAGTGAAAATCGCTGCGAGTTTAGCGAGAAGAAAGAAGATGGTACTTCATTTATATTAGAGCATATTATGGATGGCATTAAATTAGAAGGAGAAAATAGAGCCATTGATGAAATGGTCAAAGCGATAAAAGAGTTGGATATTTTAACATCTGAAGAAGATGAATTAGTATTTGATGTCATTGTAGAATCAAAAGAAGAGGCTTTGAAGGCTTGTCAAAAATTATTTGCCTCTGGAATTAAAGAAGCTCAACTTGAAAATGTGCAGGTAGCAGGCAAAGCTTTAAATCCCGAAGAAAGAAAAGCATTTTTGTTAGAAGTGGATAACATATCTGCATCGCATCATAAGCATTTTAAACATTCTTAAATGAGCACGAATTTCTTAACTGGGGGTTGTCATCGACAACACCCCAGAACAGAAGATTCATGGGCAAAGACTATCGTTTAGAAGGTTTTTGTTTATTTTTAGCTGATAAGCCCTGATTTAATTGCTGTACTTTTTTGGGGGATGGGACTTGAATGACATCGGGGCATTCTGCAGTTCTTCTAATATCTTTGTTAAGTTCTGAGGCAGTATTGCATTGGCGAACCAGGGCGCGTTCTTCGCCACTTAACCTTTTATTAGCCCAACTAGGTGTAATTTCAGTAGACATAGCACACTCGTACTCAATCTTTCCTTAATTTAAGTATGACATAAGCAAGAGTAGACAACAAATAAGCTAACAAATAATTAAGAGCTTATAATTCAATGAATTGATGATTAAGTCGTGTTTGAAATACAATTTTCTAGAGATCTTCCTGGAAAGCGGTATAGGGATACAAACCTTCTTTTTCGTAGAGGCGTCCGCTTGCCACACCTTGTTCATAAAGTGCTTTAAATTTGAGTATGAGAAACTCTGTAGCAGCTTGCGTTTGGTTTGCTTCCAGGCGGGATTCAATGATACGCATCATTTGTTCTGCTTGGGCACGGAAGTCGAGTACGTTCCGATCAGTCATTAAAATCTCCGTGGTTACCCTTGTATACACACATCACAATGAAATAGTCACGATTTACTGTTGATTCGTCGAGATGTGTTAAATAGTGATTATATCCCTCATTTCCTCAAACTAGCTAACTAAAATTTAGCAGTGACCTAGGAATTATAGCAAACATAATTCCTACTTTGAATGGCAGTAGTTAAGGATTTCTGTTCTATAAACAGGTAAAATAGTATTATATGCTTAGTTAGAAAGTCTTATGGTTGGAAAAATTATGTCTGAAGTTGTTGATTTATTACCAGAAATTGATGTCACTCCCTCTGCAAGAGAACATTTTCGTTATTTAATCGAAAAAGAGGAAGTAGAGGGAATGAATCTAAGAGTTTTCTTAGATCAGCCAGGCTTGCCTACTGCAGATATTGGTATTTGCTTTTGCCCTCCTGGGGAACAGCGAGCCAATGACTTAGTTATGGACTTAGAAGTATTTAAGTTGTACATCGATAGGGCGAGCGCGAGCTATCTTGAAGACGCTAAAATTGATTACTTGAATGACAAAATGGGAGGGCAGCTATCCATTACTGCTCCCAACCTCAAAGGGCCTAGACCAGATGCAGAATCTAGCTTAGCCGATCAACTCCAATATGTGCTGCAAACAGAAGTGAACCCTAACTTAGCCGGGCATGGTGGAATGGTCACGCTTGTAGAAGTCACAGAAGATAATGATGTGGTCTTAAGATTTGGCGGTGGTTGCCATGGTTGCGGCATGGTAGATGTTACGCTCAAAGATGGCATTGAACGCACCTTAAAAGAAAAATTCCCTGAGATTGCGCGTGTTGTGGATGTAACGGATCATAGTTCTGGTGAGAATCCATACTACTAATAAGGCGAAGATAAAAATGTTTGGATGCAAATTAAAAAAAGATTATGTCAGTGATTTTGATGCATTTTTCAGAGCTTTTGATGAGAAACGCACTAAGCTACCTTCTGCTAGAGTAAAAGAAGTTGAAAAGCACAAGAAGATTTTTGATAAACGTGATAATCCTGTAGAGGATGAGACTTCTACCATTTGGAAATCTTTCTAAAACGTTCATCTGGTTTTAGAGGGGATCCTCCCCCTATTACTTCAAATGTAAAATGTTTATGATAGACTGAGTCAAAGAATACTTAAGGGCTAGCGATGGCTGTCAATATACCAAAAGATTGGAAAACATTTTCAGAGCAATATGATAGAGCTTATGCCGTTGTAACTGGGCGAGTACCTTCTGCTGATGTGCGTAAAATGTTCACTGTAGAGATAACTGGCGAGCATATTTCAGCGGGATATCAAGCAACCTCAAATCCCAATGGCCGTCCTCATGCCTATGCAGATGGTGTGCATCCTTTTAAAGAGGGTATGCCACATGGTCCTCAGAATCAGGGCTTTAAAGATGTGCTTGGGATGCATCCCTTAAATAATGGCCGCAATAATCACGTGGATGAACCCTATCCTGAGCTTGAAGAAAGAGATGATCTGCGTGCAAGAAGGTCTAACAAACCTAAACTTACACCCTATAGATAAAAAACAATATTGATGAGACCCACTCTCGAGTATTTCGATAGTGGGTTTTTTTACGCCTAGTCTTCGCACATGATGTTGTCGGGGGCGTTGTCTTCGCTCTCTCGTAATCCTCATGTGACGCCTGTGTAAACTCCGGTTGCGCAAGGCTCGATGCCTAGTTAACAACACATGTACTGTTACTATATATTCCATCTCATATAAGGGATTCAAAATGCAAGCAGGCAGCCATGAAGAAGACTATGAAATATTAACAGATGAAAAAGATAGTCTTGATTTATTAGCATATTGGCAGATGTTTGCGTGGCGAGAATCTTTTACGCAATTACCACTTAATCAGAATGCTTTACCAAAGCATCATATCCTTTCTCAGGACGTATTCAAAAAGCGTGCTTGTGTAGATTTTTCTAATGGGGATTATTGGGTTGCACCCTTTTGGCAGGATAAAGAAGAGCTTTGGCTCCCAATATGGCTGCCTATCCGTGTATTAAATAAGAAAATAGTATTGAGACGCAGTCCTTCTTTGCCATGGATTCCCAGTAGCTTATTTTTACCAAGCTCAAAAATATATTTAGCACCCCAAGCGTTATATGATGATTTTTTAAAATATGAATGTGTGAATAAAGAAGGTACTTATTGCTTTAAAACAGTAGAAGCTTTTTTAAAAGCATGCATGAAATTGCTGAAGACGTTACTAAATACAGAGAAAAAAACTTTGTTGGAAAACGTGGATCTCTCATCTCAAAATTCTTGGCTTATGATTGCACATACTGATTTAGAAGAAAGTTTTGAAAACATCACAAGGCTTAAAGAAGAGAATATATTGCTGAAGCAGTATTGCCAACTTGACAATGATTTTTCTAAAGAGCCTATAGGTCAAGAAAATTATTTAAATATTGCGCATTTTCATCAAGCACAGATTCCGAATACAAAAATACACAGCGCAGGTTATTACTATTCCTTGCTTGGATTATTGAGCTTAAAAAAAGGGATGATGCAAGCCGTTGTTGTACCCAAAGGTGCATCGCTAGATGCATTTATACATGACTATGTTGCTAATATTTTTTCTTTACATGCCTTAAGTAAATCTCAAAGACCAACGATTGCCTTGCTAAGCAATGATAAAATAGTAGAGCCTATGACACACTTGCTTGCAATGGATGATGTGAATACGACCGAAGCATTTTTAGAAAAATGCATTCAATATTTTAATATCTCTGATATTAAAACAATTGATATTGCGCAAGAATACATTCATTCAAAAATTACCAAGACCTATGAGATTATTTTAAAAACAATTAGCCTATCGAGAAATTACTATATTTTGCATGAGAAAAATGAGAGAGAGTATGGTGAAGTAAATGCTTTCTTAGAGCAACTCATGAACGAAGATGAAAATATAGATGAAAAGAGAACTCTATACATTGAAATACAAAATCAATGGTATGAAAAACTTAAGAGCCAAACCTTCGTGCAGAAATGTTTGGGATGGTTAAGCTTTGTGAAGCAGCATCGAAGAAAAAAAGCCAGTGAATACTTGCAGAAAGCCTTATCAAATGAGCCTATTCATAGCCCTTATGAGCAACAACTTGTTGAAAAAATTAGACAGCTAAAAGTAATTCAGGCTAAAAATGATCAACGAAGAATTCAAGCAGTAGAATTTCTAAATCAATATCAAAAGGCAGAGCAACTGTGGCATAAATGGATAAAGGATTTAGGATTGGCAGATGAATGCCACTCTTTATCTATAGAGACATTGAATTTTGCGCTGCAAAATTTAAGAACAACAATGTGGCAGCTGACAGTTTTGTATTGGCAAGGTCAGGCATTGCAAAGTACATCTGAATTTAACCCTAATACAGATGTCATAGAGTATTTGCTGATACAAGATGCGGAGCAATTATCAGCTGTTAGTGTATTGCCAGTATTGAGTCGCGCGCAGCGAGCAGTCTTTTTTGGAGATCCTTTGGCGCAATTAAGTTCTGGTGTGATTTCAGCACAAGAAGATGAGTTTGTCTTAGAACATACGTATCAAGCCAGTGATGCTTTGTTAGAAAAAATGCAAGTATTAGGCTTAAATATAAGTCATGGTTCAGCATTTAACGTTGCTGTAAACAATAGTAAATATCATAGCGGTACAGTGAGTAACAGAAAAGCTTACTTGCAATTAGGGGAAATTTCAGAGAAAAATAAAGTAATCTTTGATTATTGGAATGAAAAATATTTCAAAAATACACTGATGCTTGTAAATGCGTCTCAAACAGTTGATAAAGATTTTCCTGTTTCTTTTATAGATATTTCCAAACAGAATAAAAAATCCATAGCTCAGAATCAACGCAGTAACCCAGAAGAGGCTTATGCGATTGAGGCTTTGCTCAAGCGTTATCCTGAGATAAGCAAGCATTGTGTTGTGATAACACCTTTTTATAAGCAATATCAATTATTGTCTTTGGTATTGTCGTCATTCCCTGTAAAGGTTTGCCACTTTTCAAATATGCCTTCTTTTATGAGTGATTATGTAATTTTTTCCCCTGTTTATCAAATGGAGGATTCAAGACCCTTTGTTTTTGATGAGGGAAGAGGGTATTTTTACAAGTTGTTAACTTTGGTTCAGAAAAAACTGTGGATTGTGGGAGACAAGCGTATTTTTCAAAAACACATGCATAGTGCATCGGGTGATTTTGCAAAATGGATAGCAGCGCAGCCTCAAGAGGAAATAAGTGAGGCTCATTCTTTAGAATATATATAAGCTGAATAGCTTGGCAACTGTCTTTTTCTTCGTTCGCAAAGCGAACATGTTCTCACTTTCGTAAAGGGAGACGCTCGTGCAGCGTAGCTGCGCCGAGCAGAGGGATTTAGCTTTTTGAACTTAGCCTCCCAGCATAAATCCCCCTTGCGCACTTGTCAGTGCGCATCCCCCTTCAAAAAGTGGGATTTTTTATTCGCTACGCTCATCGAGAGTTCTGTTAAAAATATAACTCTGTAGCGTAATCAAAAATGTGACTAAGATTCAGGGCTTGTCCGCAGGATCCAGGATTTTGAGCTTCTGAAAAATCTATCTAATTTATACGGGTAATGTAACTAATTTAATAATAGAGAAATTTGCTCTATCAATTCTTTATGATCAACAGATTTTAGGATATACAACTCAATGCCTGCAGCCTGACATTTAGCTCGATCGAATGGGTTATCACTGCTAGAATAAGCCACAATAAGTTTGTTAACTGAGCCGTTTGATTTGATAAGTTTAGCCGCTTCATAGCCGTTTAGATCAGGCAAAAATAAATCCATGATAATAAGATCAAAGACTTTGGCTTGAGCAAGACTAACAGCTTCTTTACCAGAGCCAACAGAAAGTACAGTATATCCTGTGTTTGTTAACTTTGTTTCTAATGATACACGTGCAGTTTTGCTGTTTTCAACCAATAAAATTTGCTTCATAAGCTGATTCATAATTTTCCATGCTATAATCATTCCCCATATAAATAGTGTAGCGATTGAATCATCACTGGCCAACTGTCATTAATGGGGTGATTTAACAAAGGCTCATATACTCAGTCGTTGAATTTTAGGTGATATTCCACCACTTTGCGCTAAAAAAGAACCATATAAGAGCAGGCATGCGCGCGCGAGGATTATCTTTTAATCAGTACACGTTCCAGGAGCTATGAAAATGCGGCTAAGCAAGATTAAGTTAGCAGGTTTCAAATCCTTCGTTGATCCAACCACTCTAGATTTGGTGAGTAATCTTACAGCGATTGTAGGTCCCAATGGTTGTGGAAAATCCAATATTATTGATGCCATTCGTTGGGTAATGGGTGAGTCTTCTGCAAAGAATTTGCGAGGCGGCTCCCTAACAGATGTGATTTTTAATGGCTCATCTTCACGTAAACCTATTGGCCAAGCATCCGTTGAACTGGTATTTGATAATAGTGATGGTACCTTGGGCGGTGAATACGCTGCCTTTTCTGAGATTGCATTAAGACGTCTTGTTACTCGTGATGGGCAATCCAGTTATTTCATCAATGGTCAGCGTGCAAGAAGAAAAGATATTACAGACATTTTCTTAGGTACAGGTTTAGGCCCTAGAAGCTATGCAATCATTGAACAAGGCATGATCAGTCGTGTTATTGATGCCAAACCTGATGATATGCGCCATTTCATTGAAGAAGCTGCCGGTATTTCTAAATATAAAGAAAGAAGAAAGGAAACAGAAAATCGCATCAAACACACACAAGATAATTTAAATCGTTTGAATGATGTGCGCTTAGAATTAGAAAAACAATTAGAAAACTTGGAAAAGCAAGCAATTGCCGCTAAAAAATACCAAGAGCTTAAACAAGAAGAAAAATCGGTTGATTTTGAGCTTGCAGCGATGTCTTGGAAGCGCTTAGATGCTGAAATTCAAGTTAAAGAAAATAACATTCGTAATTTGGCCACAGATTATGAAAAGCATCAGGCTGCACTTACGCATTTTCGCGCAGAATTAGAAGAGGCGCGCGATGGACAAACAGAACGTAATGATCATTTAAATGAAACACAGCGTCAGTTTTACAGTATTGGTTCAGATATTTCAAAAATAGAGCAAGCGCTCGAAAATATCAATGAACAAGTGAAAACACTTGAAGAAAACCGAAAAGAAGAAACCTATTCATTACAGCAGGCGCAAGTACGCATTACGCAGGACAAAGAAAAAATCATTCAATTGCAGAGTGATATTGCACAGTTTGAGCCAGAAGAATCTGTTTTAGAAGCACAAATAGAACTGCTTAGCGAGCAAACAGAAGAGCAAGAATCATACCTTGAGTCTTGGCGTGAAGAAAATCAACAAATTCAACAATCATTGCATCAGGCGACTCAGGCTGCGGAAACAGAGAAAACGAATATTGGTCATCTTGAAAAACAAGTGCAGCAAAGCGATTCTCGATATGAGAAATTAAAAAGCGAGCTGGAAATTCTTAAAGACGCAGAAAGTGATTTGTCATTACCACCACTTGAATCAGAACTGACTAATATTCAACTCAAACAAACTCAACTTGAAAGGCAGTTAGAAGAGCAAAAAAATCATCAATCAAGGTTGAAAAATGATGTTGTTGATCTGAAAAATGAGATAAAACTCACAGAAAAACAAAGACAGAAGCTTAAAGACGAATTAACGACACTGCAAGCAATCCAAGCAGTGAGATTAGGTAAAGAAAATAAGCATATCAATGCCTGGATAGCTGAAAAAGGGCTAACAGATAACAAGCGCTTGGCTGAGGTTATTCAAGTCGATACTGTATGGCAATCTGCGG
>JBFWLB010000077.1:0-9223 GCA_050252335.1 Candidatus Berkiella sp.
TGTGGCGCTTTACCAAAAATAATGGCATCACCGAAGGCTTCCATCGAAAGATGAAATTAATACAGCGCAGGGCTTATGGATTTAAGAATTTTGAAAACTATAGATTACGCGTTAGAGTACTCTGTTCATGAACTCAAGTGCCCCCGTTGTTGGTGGAGACCCAAAAATTTTTGAAATACAATTACGTGTTAGATAATGGTGCCCGGGGCCAGACTCGAACTGGCACGGAGTTTAACCTCCGAGGGATTTTAAGTCCCTTGCGTCTACCTATTTCGCCACCCGGGCATTTTGAAAGTTTGGAGGCTGAGGCCGGAATCGAACCGGCGTACGCGGCTTTGCAGGCCGCTGCATAACCACTCTGCCACCCAGCCAAAGCATCTGATTATTGAAAATCAAATGGGACAAAAATGCATGCTGAAACTTGGAGCGGGAAACGAGATTCGAACTCGCGACCCCAACCTTGGCAAGGTTGTGCTCTACCACTGAGCTATTCCCGCGTTATGTTGGGGCATTTTATAGAATTCCTGTGTTCTGTCAACCCCTTATCGTGCTTAATATTTTAAAATTAAGACACCCAATTTACTAAAATAATACTTTAAATTTTAAATTTTCTATTCAATTCAATTGAATTGATTAATCTTTAAATCCAACCTCAATAATTGCAGCGCGTAAATAGTTATACATTGACCATAATGTCAGTGCCACAGCGACATACATAAGCACTATACCCAGCTTTATAATGGGTAAAGACCAATCTGCAGGATTAGCTAAAAAGATAACTATAGCTAAAATTTGAATAAGCGTTTTTACTTTACCCAAGTAGCTGACTGCTACATTTGCTTGCTTACCAATTTCTGCCATCCATTCACGAAGCGCAGAAATCGCGATTTCACGGCTTACAATGATTGCCGCAGGGATAGTCACCCAGATGCTACCAAACTCGCCTACGATTAATACAAGCGCTACAGCGACGATTAATTTATCGGCAACAGGATCTAAGAAAGCACCAAACCGTGATGTCTGATTTAGTTTTCTTGCAAGATAACCGTCTAACCAATCAGTTAAACCTGCTAAACAGAATATCCCAGCTGTAATCATTCCAGCATGAGGAATGGGCAAATAAAAACTCAATACAAAGCAAGGTATTAAACATATTCTTAACAATGTAATTGAATTGGGTACACTCATTAGCATGAAGAAACTTCCCTAAATCATTCAGATCACCAAGCTTGTTGCAGGCTAGCACGACATTAACAGACAGAACAATATTTTCTGTCTTAAATCCTAAACTTTAGTATTTTAAAAATATACTAGAAGCTGTCTCAAAAATAGTAATTTTTCTTTGAGCCAAGGCGCAGACTCTTTGAGTCTGCACACAAGAACTTTATACAACAAAAAATAGCATCTTTAAGCTTAGCTTTTAGTAAGCTTTGACACGTTTTCGTTTAGCTTTATCTATTCTATGTTTAATCATGCGTCTTCGCTTACTCAACTGCTTTGGCGTAAGCTCATTCACTTTATGCTTGTAAGGATTTGCAGTTGTTTTAAAAACAAGTTTTACAGGCGTTGAATGTAGCTTTAACGCTTTCATATAATAATGCATCAAGTAACGTTGGTAGTGCGGTGGCACACTTTCTGCTTGACTGCCATGAATGACAACGGTGGGCGGGAAATGCCCCCCACTATGTGCATAACGTAATTTAATGCGTCTACCATGCACCAAAGGCGGCAAAGCTTGCATTTGTGCCTGATACAAAATTTCTGTTAACTGTGCTGTAGAATATTTTTTGCTGGCTTCTTTATAGGCGCGCGCAATCAGCTTATACAACAGTCCCACATTGGTACCATGAAGCGCAGATATCGTTTGAACTTTAATAAAATCCGCAAAACGTAAACGCTGGCTAATTTGTTGTTTAACTTTTTGTTTTTGTTCTGTTTCTAAATTATCCCACTTATTCAAACATAAGATAATTGATTTACCCGCCTCTATCGTATAGTGAATCAATTTTAAATCTTGCTCACCCAAACCTTCTTGTGCATCAATAATAATCAAAGCAACGTGGCATGACTGTACTGCTTGCAAAGTTTTGACGATAGAGAATTTCTCTATTTTTTCTTTGATGTTTGCTTTTTTACGAACACCGGCGGTATCAATTAAAATAAATTTTTTGCCAAAATGCTCAAGCTCAGATTCAATGCTGTCAATGGTTGTGCCTGCTTCATCATAAACAACCATACGATCTTCGCCCAACATGCGATTTGTCAGAGTGGATTTTCCAACATTCGGTCTACCAATAATGGCAACTCTGATAGGCTGCTCTTCATCAAAAGTATCTTCTAGATCATCTAACTCTGCTTCTAAAGATTCTAAATTAAGCGCCTCGTCGTCTTCATCCTCTTCATAATAACCGCAATCTTCATTCACAGGCTCTTCAGGAGGCAACAAACTATCCAGCACATGCGCCATCAGCTGATTTAGGCCACGATTATGTTCGGCAGAAACGCAATGAATTTCATTGATACCTACTTGATAAAATTCTGCAGACAAGCAATCTGCATCACCGACATCAATTTTATTTACCAATAAATACAATGGTTTATTTAACATGCGTAATTGGCTAGCAATTTCTAAATCTTCTGGCATTAAGCCTGCTTTAGCATCCACAACAAAGAAAATATGCGAAGCATCATTCAATGCGGCTTTTACTTGGCTTTCAACCAAACTGCGATAAGTATCTTTTAGAAAAAGACCACCTGTATCAACAAAAATATGAGGTACGTCATGTCGTCTGCCATGTCCATATTGACGATCGCGCGTTATACCTTTGAGGTTGCCTACTAATGCATCTCTCGAGCATGTAAATTGATTAAAAAGTGTAGATTTACCTACATTGGGTCTACCTACGATCGCAACTACAGGAATCATGGTGTATATCTTAACCTTTATGTCTATTATTCATATCAAGTGGCAAATCTACGCGAGAAAGTTTACCATTTTGTTGTGAAACCAATAAGAAATCATTTGCAGCAACAGGTGCTTGATAAAATTTCTCACCCACTTCTGCTCTACCTTGCAAATGACCTGTTTGTGTGTCTAACCAATGCACATATCCCCCTCTATCAGCAACAACGATATGCCCCTGATAAAGACTTGGATTGGTAATATATCGTGTTGCAAGTTGATTTTGCCGCCACAAGGTAACGCCAGTCTGTCTATCAATCGACCATAAATTATGCTCATCATCGGTAATGTAAAGCGCTGTTTGATCATAAACCATATTTTCATGCGCAGAGATATTGCGCTCCCAATTGAGCTGCCCTGATTCTAAATCAAGCGCTGCTAATTTACCCTGATAAGCAATGACATAGACTGTATTACCAATAACGACAGGATCAGCACTGATATCAACCATACGTTGTAATTCAGAACGGCCACGAGAAGTTACAAGCGTATATTCCCATTCAATCATGCCACTATACAGATTCAAAGCAACCAATCTACCCGAAGAGAGGCCAACCAATACTTTATCTTGACTTACAACAGGCGCACTTTTAGTTCGCAGGGTCAATGCCGGCACTGAGTGATTGACACGCCATAGTATTTCACCATTTCTAGAGTTTAAGGCGCTTACACTACCATCTAAGGCGTTTACAACCACCATTTGGCCTTGGCCTCCTGGCATGGAAACTACTTCGCTGGAAACGGATTGACGCCACAATTCTACACCTGTTGTTCTATCCAAAGACACAACAAATTGCTTTGCGGTAACTATCAACTGATTATCAATAACAACAGGACCTGCTGTAATATTCAAACCAATTTTATGCGACCATACTTCTTTGCCATTACTAAAATTTAAGGCAGAGACAAAACCATTGTCTGATGCAGAGTAAATGGTATTTTCAAAAATAATGGGTCGAATTTTATTGTATAAACTATAATTCTCTTTGCCTTTTTTGGTCCAAGTAATTTTTGCTGCATGTTGACCATTATTCTTTGATTTCATTTCTGGCAGCGCACTTAATTCAGGCTCTGCTCTTTTCTCAAAAGGATTACGAACAGGACTTTGTCCACAAGCAGTCAACCCCAAAAGACTTGCAGTTAAAATTGCAGCCCCTACTTTTTTATACTTCAAATTAAACATTATTTGTTGCCTACCCTTTTTGCTTTGTAGCTTCGCTTTCTTTTAATGCATCAATATCTTTATTACTTAAACCAAGATTATTGAGTTTTAATGTAAGCAATGGACCATGAAGTGCTTCATCTGGTGCCGCTAAAATCGCTGCCTTATAAGAGTCTATTGCGTCTGTCAGCTTATTTTCTTGCTTATCCATATCACCTTTCAATTCTTCCATTAAGGTGAGCCAACCATTTGCATTTTTCTTATCATACAAGGCATAGGCTTTATCTAACTCGCCAGCTGCCAAAAATACTTTAATGAGACGTACTCTGGCTATTTTTTTAAAATCATTATCGATACTTTTTTCCATGACCCATTTCAAATGCTTTTCTGCTTGAATATAGTCTTTTGCTTCAACTGCTTTTTTAGCAAGCATAAAAGACGCTATCTGTGCATAAGGTGTTTTTGCATAGTCGTTGATCAAACGATTTGCTTTGCTTTGCACACTTGCCTCATCATTTTGCTCTTCACTCTTTAGCATCGCAAAATAATGCTCTGAGGCTTGCCCAATTGATACTTCTTTATGATGAAGCCAATAACGTCCTCCTAAGAAAATGCTCATTACAATAATGACAATCCATGACAAGGTATTGCCATATTTGCTAAACCATTTCTTAATTGCTTCCCACTGTTGCTCTTCAGTTTCGTAACCTACCACAACGATCTCCTTACAGAATTAATTCAAATCAATGAACCGCATTTTTTAAAAATATAATTAAATCATCAAACCCAAGACTTTGTTGCTCTGTGTGAGCACGCAATGATTTGAGCGTAAAACGCTTATTGTTCCGCTCATCCTCACCATAGATAATCGCCCATTCTGCGCCACTTTTATCCGCTTTTTTAAATTGCGACTTAAAGCTACCATCACCACAATGACAAATTAATTTGATATCTGGAATTTCATCTCTAATTTTTTCTGCAATTGCCAATGTCTCTAAAGAATCATGCACAATAAAAACATCAATATTCTTAGTTGCTGGCAAAACTGCTTTTTCTTGTAATAGCAATAATAGCCTTTCAATACCTAAGGCAAAACCTGTGCTGGGTGTAGATGTTTTTTTGCCACCAATGAGGCTTACTAAATCATCATATCGACCACCGGCACAAACCGTACTTTGTGCGCCCAATAGTTCAGACTTCCACTCATAAACAGCATGCGTATAGTAGTCAAGTCCTCGAACCAAACAGGGGTTAATCACAAAAGGTATAGAATGCTGAGTAAGATGATGGCCGATTGCTTCAAAATGAGCGGTAGACTGCTCGCCTAAAAATTCTAAAATGCTGGGAGCCTCTTTTATCAAGGCTTGTATACTATTTTCTTTACTATCCAAAATACGCATTGGATTTGTGGCCAAACGTCTTTGCGAGTCTTCGTCCAAAGCATCTTTGTGATCAGAAAAATACTCTACTAATTTTTTTCTATAAACGAGTCTTTCTTCATAGGTGCCTAAGGAATTAATTTCTAAAGTTACTACATCAGAAATATTGAGTATTTTCCATAGTCGCGCTGTCATGAGCAGCAATTCAATATCAATATCAGGCCCTGCAAAGCCGAAAGCTTCTACGCCTAGCTGATGAAATTGGCGCAAACGCCCCTTCTGTGGATTCTCTCTACGAAACATCGGCCCCAAGTACCATAGCTTCTGACTTTGATTATGGATTAAACCATTTTCTAATACAGCTCTTACGCATTGTGCTGTGCCTTCTGGTCTAAGACTCAATAAGCCTCCACCCTTATCTTCGAAGGTGTACATTTCCTTTTCAACAATATCGGTCACTTGACCTATCGCACGCTTAAATAAGTCTGACTTCTCTAGTAACGGAGAACGAATTTCATTGTAGCCATAGCTACCTAACAAACTTCTAAACTTGTCTTCCAAATAATGCCAATACCCAATATCTGCGGGTAGTATGTCCTTCATACCTTTAACGACCTGAATATCTAGGCCCATGACAAACCATCCTATCATTTCTACAAATTATAAAAGCTTTGGCTCTAATGGCTAAACAATCATTTAAAGCTCAAATGTGGAGGCCATATTTTCCCAGATTAAGGGCTAGCAATAAAGCCAACCCATGGAAAATGTTCAAAGATAGAGCAAAAAAAAGTGCTAATATGCTTTCTGATATGCGTAACCAGAAAGAAACGGGGCTAAATTCAAAGACACCAACAATTAACTTTTAAAACTAACTCATTTTTGTATCTAAGATTTCCAGAAATAATGGCTCACTCTCAACTTTCTTACGATAGTAATCCATCATCGTTTGAGGCACTTCCATCATCTCAACAGGTATTGAGTGCAATTGCGCATATTTAATTTGATCTTGTACACCTTTAGATTTTTCCCAACCAGGCATCTTTAAAACAATGACTTTATCACAATGTTTTATCATACAATGATTAAAGCTCTGCCAGTCCTCCAGGCGATCTGTTAAATCAGCAAAATTTTCTAGCATGGCATTATGATTTGTTGCAGAAAACACATGAATACCATCACGAATGAGCTGCGCAGCCATCCGTGCAGTCACTAAATAACGAGTATCTCGGATATTTTTTTCTTCATGTGTATAGGGGGAAGCAAGATAGGCCATGATTTGATTTTGCGACATCGTATTAACTTCCTAGCATTTAAGTTAACTGGAACGCTTATCATATTATATCCAGTACTTAATGAAAAGACGGCCTTAAGGGCTGATCGGTATTACTTTATTAATGAGTTATTTCTCAGTGGCGTAAAAAGCATCTTTGCATCCTTTGCTGTCAAACTATGAGATGTATACATCTTATATTGCAAGGGGTGACATACTTATTGATGAGCATTGCGAATCAGGCTCCCACTTTTTGAAGGGGGACGCGCACTGACAAGTGCGCAAGGGGGATTTATGCTGAAATTTAAGGTTAAACAGCTAAATCCCTCTGCTTGGCACAGCTATGCTGTTGCCAAGCATCTCCCTTTACAAAGTGAGAAAATGTTCGCTTTGCGAACGAAGAAAGCAAAGACTAGATGGCGTGCCAAGAACCGTCGGGTTTACGACAAGCCGTCCCATACAATTTCTCCGTACGACCATGCACATGAACCGTTGTAACAAATTCACGACAGTAATAACCTATTTCTGATTCGCCATCACGCACGGGTCTGTAAGTACCCCAATTACCTGATTTTGCATTGTTCCAATATACGGTTTCCCCAACAGGAACACGCGTTGCTTTTGTAAAAGCATAATTGGCTTTTTCTCTATCATTATCGTCCATGCTCACGCCAATTTGATTACCAATTAATCCACCTAAGAGCGCGCCAATTGCCCCACCAACAACACTGCCTGCACCATGGCCAAACTGAGCACCAATGATACCACCGGCAAGCGCGCCTACCACTGTTCCACCCGTTTCTTTTGGACCGGCTGATTCGCAACCACTAAGTAGAACAATTGTAGATAAGGCCACAGCTGAAAGCTTTAGTTTATTCATCATATGACTTAGTGCAAATGCACTCCTCCTAAGATTAGATAACGAGCAATATGCTCTATTTCGACCTAATGCAAAAATTCTTAATAGGCTTTACACATACATTTCTGAGACAGCAAAGCCTACAATCGACATGAGCTTTCGATACAGATTCATAGTTTAAGTTCAATAAAGAACGGAAAAAAAATCTGCCATGGTGCTATAGTTACAGGTAAAGAGATTAGGAAAGTAATGCTATATGGCTTTAAAAACAATATCTTCATCTGCCATTTTTATCAGTATTGTATTAGTTGGCTTTTTCGTAATGATGTTTTTTTACAGTGCCGTGCTGCTTCAAGATCTATGGAAAGTAATTTATGCTCATTGTAAAACTACAAGAGAATAAACATTTAAGATTTATTCCTTCCTGCTTGATGGTGACTCAATTCTTCTGCTTGTAATTCACTCATCACCATATCTTGAAGCGTATCTTCCATCGTTTTAGTATTCTGAGCTGCTAAATTAAATGTTTCTGAATCCAAATTTTTTTGATAAATCCAATATGTAAATTCTGAAACACATAATAAGAGTGCCAAGGCTGCAAACCAACGGAATTTAGGCTTGTAAGAAGATAATACAGGTGAATATGATTCCTCCTCACAGAGAGAGATTTCATTGACACGCTGTTCGTATAATCTTAAAACCTCTTCTCGAGCAATATCTAAATAAGCGGCATATTTTATATAACAGGCAATGAGATCTTGTTTACTTCGCAAAAGTGGAGAGCCTAAATCATCTGATTCAATGATTTCTACCATTGTTTGACTCACACCTAAGTAAGCAGCTATATCTTCTATTCTTTGATTTTGCAGCATTCTTTGGCTTTTTAATAAAGCACCAGACCCCGAGAACCGAGTAGTAATCTCATCATTTTCTAAAAAAACATGGATTTGTTCGTTCGACAGTGTTCCCATTTGATCGCTCATGGTTCACGGCTCCTATATTAATCAATGCTATAAGTTTCTAAGGGTATTAGGATATTGCGCATTTAGCATTAATTGTATGCTTGCTTCCTTATCCTTTTCTCCAGATAGTTCTGCCAATTTCAAACCTAATAGTAGCGAACGCTTGGTTGGAGATGCTAACTTCGTATAGGTTGAATAATAGCTTTGTGCTCGTTGATAATCATTGTTTTTAAATTTTATGACTGCCAGCTCTAATAAGGATTGGTATCGATTGGGATCGTGCTTTAATGCTCGCTCAAAATAGTTTTCTGCTTTTGCAAGATTTGGAACTTGCATAATACAAAGACCTGCATTTTCTAAAACTTCAGCGGTCTTGGAATAAGTTAAATCTTCTAACGCTATCAAAAATTCTTTTTCCGCTTCTTGATAACGCCCTTGCCGACATAAAAATGCGCCATAATTATTATGGCTTTTGCCATTTTTATAGTCTAATCGCACGGCTTTATCATAAAATTTTTCAGCCTCAACAAATTCACCTACTTTCTCAAGGTAATAGCCATAAGCTTGATTAACTTCTGCAACATTAGGCGCCATTTCAACTGCTTTTACTAATTTAGACTTAGCACGCA
>JBFWLB010000078.1:0-8892 GCA_050252335.1 Candidatus Berkiella sp.
TCATGGTAAAACAACGATGATTGATAAACTCTTGCAGCAATCGGGATCTTTGGGGCGCATGAAAGGTGCTGATGTGCAATGTGTGATGGACTCTAATGACTTGGAAAAAGAGCGGGGCATCACAATCCTTTCTAAAAACACCGCAATTGTTTGGAATGGCTATCATATTAATATTGTGGATACACCTGGGCACGCAGACTTTGGGGGAGAAGTAGAGCGCGTTCTTTCCATGGTAGATTCGGTTCTCTTATTGGTGGATGCTGTTGATGGGCCTATGCCACAAACACGATTTGTGACGCAAAAAGCATTTGCGCAAGGCTTAAATCCGATTGTTCTGATCAATAAAATTGATAGACCGGGTGCACGCCCCAGTTGGGTTATTGATCAAGTCTTTGATTTATTTGATAAGCTGGGTGCGACAGATGAGCAGCTTGATTTTCCTGTGGTGTATTGTTCTGGACTTGAAGGTACGGCAACGCTTGATTTGAGCAAGCCAGGAAAAGATTTAACTCCATTATTTGAGACGATATTAGAAAAAGTTCCTGCGCCAAAATGTGAGCCAAATGGAACATTCCAAATGCAAATTTCTTCTCTCGATTATACAAGTTATGTTGGCACCATTGGCATAGGACGTGTGCAACGAGGCAGCATTAAGCCCAATACACCGGTTGTGATTGTTGATAGTGAAGGCAAGCGTAGACAAGGCAAAGTATTGCAAATATTGGGATACTTGGGATTAAAGCGTGTTGAAATTGAAGAAGCTCGTGCAGGTGATATTGTTGCTATCACCGGTATTAATCCTTTAAGTATTTCGGACACGGTTTGTGATCCTTCCAATGTAGAAGCATTACCACCGCTTGTAGTTGATCAGCCTACCATGAGCATTATGTTTCTAGTCAATAAGTCACCTTTTTGTGGTAAAGAAGGTGAGTTTCTAACCAGTCGACAAATCCGAGATAGATTGGCGCGTGAATGTGTACATAATGTGGCACTCAGAGTAGAAGAAACAGAAGATCCTGATAAATTTAAAGTATCAGGGCGTGGTGAATTGCATCTCACTATTTTGATGGAAAACATGCGACGCGAAGGATATGAATTTGCGGTTTCCAGACCAGAGGTGATTATTCATGAAGGTGAGAATGGTAAAGAAGAGCCTTATGAATTTTTGACGATTGATATAGAAGAGACACACCAAGGTCGCGTTATGGAAGTGTTAGGTGAGCGTAAAGGGGATTTACAAAATATGGTGTCTGATGGCAAAGGGCGTGTACGCTTAGATTATATCGTACCGTCTCGTGCACTCATTGGCTTTCATACCAATTTCTTAACCATTACCTCTGGCACAGGCCTTGCCACACACGTCTTTGATCATTATGGTCCTTATAAAGAAGGCGTTGAGGCAGAGCGTAATAATGGTGTATTGATTTCAATGGGACCTGGTAAAGCGGCTGGTTATGCGCTTTTCAACTTGCAACCCAGAGGACGTTTATTTATTGGCCCTCAAACTGAAGTCTATGAAGGTATGATTGTTGGTTTGCATACGCGCTCTAATGATTTAATTGTGAATGTTACAAAAGGTAAACAATTAACCAATATGCGTGCTTCAGGTACGGATGAAAATATCGTTTTAACGCCGCCTGTTAAGTTCTCTTTAGAACAAGGTTTAGAGTTCTTGAATGATGATGAGTTATTAGAAGTAACACCCAAATCCATTCGATTACGCAAAAAATTCCTTAAGGAGCATGAGCGTAAACGCTCCTCTAAAGAATAACGATTCATTCTACGTATTCTAAAAATAGATGCGCTGAAAAATATCTCAGCGCATCTATATCTCTCCAATCCCTTCAATCCCCCGCTATTTTAGTGCAATTGCACTGATTCTGTGTGTATTTACATAAACAAGTGTAGATATCTGTATTTATTCTTAGCTTTGGTGTTGCATTTTCTTTATGAAATGGGCGTGTGTGCTGTATAGCTCTGTCATTTATAAGGAACCCTTTGCATGATTGTACGGTCTCATACGGTAGCTATACGATTGTAAGAGTGTTGTTAATGAAAACATCGCCCAAACCCAGCCCAGATTCTATTCATGTTGCGGCTAAGACAGCGACGCTGATAGACGCAACAGCATTGCAAAAATTAAATACAATGCTTGCTCAATTTATTGATCTATTACCAGAACATGTCAAGTCAGAAGGAATTTTTAGAATTTCTGGCTCTGCTCAACACATCGAAGAAAATTTAAAAGCATACCTAGAAGATCCAAATCATTGTCCATTAAAAACCTTAAAAGATTTAAATAATCTCAGTATTAATGATATAACAGGTTTAATAAAAGCGGCGCTCGTGCAATTTTCTAGGAGCCCTTTCACGCTTCAAGCAGTGAATCCTGCTGGACAAGATGTCATGCGTGAATTCAAGAAAAGAATGTTAGCACATGCGGATGATGCAGATAAGGATGAGCGAATCTCAGTACAAGAACTCATTGCACAGTTGATTGCCTGTGACGCTCATGAAGAGGCACAGCTTTTCTATCAGCTCATGCATATTGGACAGCAAATTATTGATGCTGAAGATGAGAATAAAATGGGTTCTCAAAATATTACAACGGCATTATTAGGGCCCAAAATATTAGACATCATCAATAAATATTTAGGAGAAGAAACCGAAGCGAATGAACTGCTTGTGCATTTAAAGCAATCGAGTCTTTTGGTTCAAAATTCTTTTAAAACCGACGAAAAACCACATCCTCACTTCTCTGTTTCTTTTACAGAGCGCTATCCAGCGTCAGCGGCTGTATGTGCAACAAGAATTGTTCAAGTGGCAGAAGAAACAGAAATGAAGGTGGCAAGAGAGAAACAAAAAATACATTCGATCCTGATGGCCGCTACTCAAGAAAGACCAGTCTTTTATTATAGTCAGACAAAGATTTTTAAGACACCAGATAATTTGTTGAATCAGATTAAAGAAATTGAAAATGAGTTGCTTGCCACCAAAGGACCATTAATTGAAATTGATGGCAAAAAAATGCGTGTTTTCAATGGGGATCAAGCTTTTCAAGTTCATACCCACGATCTCTATGCCAGAGGTCTGCAACATGCATATGCCATGCTTAAAATTGCCAGCTTTGAAAACAGTGAAATAGATGAAGGATTTATCAGACAATGCTTGCTCAAATATTCAGAAGATATGGGATGGCTTCACGGACATACATCTGAGAATTTTGAAAGAGCGAGAAGAAATACTTTAGATTTTGTGGGTATGATGAGCTTCAAGCTTGCAGAAGCACGATTGGCAAAGTTAAGCGCATTGCCAGATGATGAAAAAGCATTGAATCAATTAAAGAACGAATATTATCAGCAAGCGTTCAAAGATCTCAAGAAAGGAACAGAACTTTATACAATGCTTGAACCGAGCGAAGAAAGTATTTGTACCGTCATGACAAAAGATTCTGGTTATGAATTACAAATCAGTGAGAAACTAAGCTTTGTAGCACCTCAAGATCCAGAGGCGCAGAAAGAAACCGCTTGGTACAAACAAGGCAAAAAGAATCATGGTCCTTGGTTCGAGAAATTTATGGAAAAACATTTGGTGGATGTAATGAGACAGTCTCCGCCTTGTACCACGCGTGATATGCCAAATCCTTCTAATGCATGGCAGGAGAAAAATATTAGCTTAGATTCATCTGGCAAGATTCTACATCAGGAAGAGAAAGTTCGCTTTGCCATCAGCTCACCGTTTAATATTAAAGATAAAAAAGCGCGTGTGAGCATGGCTGTCGATGGGATGGAAAAATTACTGTCTGAAGAGCGATTGCAAAAAATAGCACAAGAATATATTAAACGTTGGGGCCCTTTACTGGCAGAGGGTGAAGCGATTGATATAGATTTACTACATCAAACCTTAGTGGCCCCTACTTTTTTCTACGGCGCTGATCGAGACATGATGGCCGTAAAAAAAGCTTCTAATGCAGAAGTATTAAGGTATTTACAGGGGTTGGATATTGAGGTAGAGGGTCGAAAAGTTAATTTTAGGCTTGGACAAGTCAATAATTGTATTAACATGTGGCACCCGGTTATTATTCCTACCGATAATGATATTACAGATTCAAATCATCTGGTTTCACATGTAGCTCAACTGATTACAAAACTGGATAGTAAAATACCCGCAGCGGAGTTTGAGACCAGAGAAGAGTTAAAACTTGTACAGGCATTTCTCAATAATCAAAAGCGTTCTTGGCTTACATTTGAACCCTTTAGTCATAAAGCACCTACTGCAGCTCAACAACAAGCGATAGATAAAATCAGTGAGAAATTGTTTAATGGAAAATTAGGTGCTTCAGGTTTATCTCAGGAAAGCCAAAAGGATTTGAGTTTAATGCTTCAGGCTGCCGTAAATTTAAAAAAATTGAATCACGAGTCTCAATTTGGTTGGGCAATGAGAAAAGTGAAGAATGCTGTTCGCGTTAAAGAAGTGCCCATACTCGCGCCTGTTGTCTCACTTATCACATCTCCTATTTATGCAAGCAAATATGTGGCCAAAACAGTCGGAAGATTATTTAGCCATTTTAAAGAGGGTGCACCGCCGCGTATCATAGATGCCTTTGTACCAACCCGTAATGCTCAAACGGCCAAGTCAGCCTATGAAAGCATTTTGTGCAGTAAATTGGGCATCAGTATGGGAGGATGCAAAAGTGCTTATGATCGAGAAGGTGAGGCCAATGTGCATCGAGCTGCAATGGTGAGTCAATTTAATCAATCAGGTCAAATTTTTGATGCAAGTGTATCCAATCGGAAATATTATGAATATTTAGAAGAATATGTAAAGCCTGCTGAAGAATCTGGACATCAAAATCATGTGGCTGCGCATGTGGACAGAACGGGTGGCCGCAAAATGTGGGAATCTAGAACGCACCATTATGAGATATCCAGCAAAGAAGAAAAGAAGATTTTAAGAGGGAATGCTGCAAAATTTAGAAAAATTGCAAAGCCACCGACAAAAAAAGAAAAGGAGGCAATGCTTTTACACTACAGCCCAAGTGCTTTAGAGCGTTTCACCGTAGATACACAAAATACACTGGATACATGGTTATCTCAAATCGGTCAGTATTGTATTAAAGATAATAAGTCAAAAAATATCTTGTCACAAAAAGAGTGTAAAACCAAAGTGCATGCATTATTAGGAGAAGAGGGAACTCAGAAATTATATGCTAAGGCAGCCTCTGTAGAAACGACAAGTGCAAGAGCGGCCTTTTTACAATATCTGCATGATTATGTATTAAATAATCCAGACAATCGTTCTCAGGCAGCGGTTAATGCACAGGCAACGAATATGCAAGACTTTTTGGGTGAGGAGGGGCTGAGATTATATAAGGCAGCCATTGCAGAAGAACGAAATAGCGCCGCTTTTAGGAATGCAGTATTTTTGAAATCCGTCAAACATTATGATGGGGGCAAATGGGATAAGCGTTTAGTTCTCTGGGTAGGTGGACCTTCTGCTTCAGGAAAAAGTTTTGGGGCAGAGGGCGTTGTGCGACGCTTGGATCAAGATATTATGGTGCATTCAAGCTCTGATCTATCCGGTAATGATGTTGTTTCTGTCGATGGTGGGATAGAAAGAGATGTATCTCAAATGCGTCAAATGGTCTTGCAGGTAGCGCTTTCTAAAGGCTTTAAAGGTATTGATAATTTGCACTCTCATACTAAGTTAGGAACTAAAAAATATGTGCGAGAAGCAGCTTTTGCAACCAGCGATTTAAATATTGTGTTACCCAATACTTTTACCGCTAGCATCCCAAAGGGTTTTAAAGCCGATACAATGAGAAAAATTGCAGCGTTACCGAATGTGGCACAAGTGTTTTGTGACGTGCAAGCAGAGAAAGGTCAAGGGCATAGATTTAAGCGTTCGGTTGGTTTGATGGGAGATTCTCGTGCTTGGTATATGGCTAAAACACCCTATGCACGAGAAAAAATAACCATGCTAGCGCCTAATACGGGCGCGGAAAGTAAACGCTATGAAGGTGGAATTAAATTTCTGGCGGGAGTCGCTGCATCAAGTCGTGCGAAGCAAGCTTATTTGTCTGCCTGTAAAGAAAAGAGGCAAAACCCCATTTGTCTTGTGATTACCAACGATCTTATCTTTTTAAAATTAGATAGTACACAACAACAATGGGTTGAATGTGGTGATAAGGAAAATCGAGCAAAACTAGGTGATTGTTTAAAAATGAGTGCTCGAGATTTTGCGGCTTGGCAAAGTTTTGTGCCGGGACAGAGTACTTTGAACTTGAATACCATACAACCAGACATCATCCTAGAACTAAGTCGTTTAAAAGAGCAAAACGATTTAAGAGCTTGGATTAAATATTGTCAAATTCATGATTTATTAAGCCCTGCGCACATCTCTTATACACATGGGCAGCTCACCCGAATCAGGCGTGCGGCTTCTGCCATAACACCACGCTATAAAAATATCGCTCAACCAGAGCTTGAGACCTCTGACATGAACAGACGATCGCTTAGATCGAGTACTTGGCCTATCGAGCCAGATCCAAGTGCGCTAACTTCAGAGCAAGTGAGACCTGTACAAAATCCGGTTATGGATGATGCTAGCTTATCACATGTTTCTGCTGTTTCTAGGGATCGCGCCGTTTCTGAACTTTTAGCCAGAGAGAATACCGGAGAGGGTATGGCAGGAAGACAAGCATCTATTCCACGCTCTGATATGTTGCATCGTTTCAGCCAGGAAAAAGCACCTCCCAGACAAGAGATGACAGAAACCTTTGTTAAATATGCACAATTGAGAATGCACTTACAAGCGCCTAGTAATTGTCAGAGATATAATATTAATTCTGTGCGTGAAAGGAATATAAGCAATAAACAAACAGTGGAAATGGTCTTTAATGCAGATAATAGGTCTACAGAAAAAATAGTAGGTTATGGTATTAAAACCAAAGAGGATGATGTGGCATTTGCTTTGCAGCAGAATCTAACAGTGAGCAATCGAGATGCAGGTATTCGAAAACTGTGCCAAATTGCTGTTGACATGGCACGTCCTGGTGATGAATTTAATTTAGAAAATTCTCCTGTAGATAAACGAGCGCAGATCGCAGAAATATTTGAAGCCTTGATCCAACAAGCGATCCAAGATAAAAAATTTACAGCGGAAGATTGTCCTAAAGTGATTGGCAAAATAGAGCCGAAAATAATAAGTGCGCGAACACAAACTTTAGGCGGTTAATTTATTTTCCGAAGAATAGCCGTTTCACTTCGAAAAGGTGAGCCTGGTACACGTCCCCAAAAGCGTTGTATTTCAATGTTTGCATTAGAAAGACAAGATTGATAGCGTTTACGATTTGAATTATCAAAAATAATAATACCATTTTTATTGAGCTTTTCGATTGCCAACGATAAACAGTGTGGACGACAACGACCATCGATGACGATGACATCAAATTGTCTTTCAAAACTTTGAATACTTTCTGCATAAGATTGAAAATCTAAAAACGGCTGTTTGTCAGATCTGTAAACAGAGGCCTTGTTTACTTGCAATACATTTGGTGGACGATGTAGAAGTAAGATATTTTTTTTATGGTTCGTGTGTTGTGCAATTTTTTCGTGCCATTGTGCGTCATGTTCTATGCTAATGAGAGACTGGCATCGCTTTGCAAGCCAGAGTGTGCTTGCACCACTCCCATATTCAAATACCATTGCTGGATGGCTCATATTCGCCAAATATTCATTCACAAATTCAATGGCATGATAAGTCCACCAAGGTGTATCCAAAGCAATCATATCATCGAGCTGATGTGTTGCGAATAAAGAGCGTATATAGTGATGGCGACGAGAATAGGGAGCATGTTTATCAAGCCAAGCAATTATGCCACAGCGGATAGAGATTTTTTTGAGGATCTGTAGCATTTTTATATAACTACCTTTGGCCCAGCTGGGTGAGAAATCAATATAATGCTCTAAGTTAAGAATGGGTTTCATAGACTATTTTTCACACATCATTTATGGCAGTTTATGCCTTTATTTTAATATACAGAATGGGTACTGTACATGAGGATGTATGATACATGGATAAAATAATAGTGTTTTAACGTCTACCGTGATATTGCTGAGGATAAGAGCGTAAAATGTTATTTTGTCTGCGTTTCTGGGTATCTAAGTTTTGTTCTCTTAACTTCCTATCACGCAACTCGCTTTCTGCTCGTCGTTGTGCTGAATAGAGATTTCCTTCCGCGTCTCTGATAGATTGTTGTGTGTTTCTTAAATCATTTTCAGATTGCCAATGTTGTATTGTCTGAGATTCAGTGTTTTTATAATACTCATTTTTTTGCTGTGCTCTTTTGTGTGCTTCATGTGCACGCTGCAAATCTTGCTCAGCTTCTTTTATTTTGGGTTGATTTTGTATGGGTGGTTTTGAAGAGGGCTGTTGTGGATGCTCGATGACGTGTGGCAGTGTGCGAGATTCGCTGGGCTGTGTATATATGCATAGGCTTAAAGCGCAAAGACTGAGCATGAGTACGCTCGCTACTGTTTGAAGCCTTATCCTCACAAAGAAATGATGCATAATGCTACCAAGGTTTTCTGCTGTTGTTTTTAAGACTCTATTTGAGTTAAATAAGTTCCCGCCTAAAATTTAAGTGTAGCGGCAAAGGTAAATGTCCGGTCTTGGGCAAAGTTAAAATGTCCTGTAATAATAATCACTTAAAGCAAGGAAGCTTGAAGAGTGATAATACAGGGGGTGTATATGAATACAGCGGGCATTTTGGCTTTGCCAGCGCGAGCGCTAGATATCTTAAAGCAAATTGAAAAATGGAAAGCTGGAGCCATCTCTCAGAGTGAAGCATCTAGAGCGCTCAAGCTATCTGAGCGACATTTTCGAAGGCTT
>JBFWLB010000079.1:0-8563 GCA_050252335.1 Candidatus Berkiella sp.
AAATAACTAAGGCCAAACCCAGCTGCCCAGCGAATAGGCAGGCTGAAATCATGTATTTTCTCATCAAAAATGTTTCCACCATCTAAGAAAACAACAAAGCCATAAGTATCTGTAATTTTTTGCCTAATTTCAGTAGAAACCTCAATAAGAGAACGACCACCTTGTGCCTCATTATCGACCAATCGTCCCAAGGATTGATATTCATAGCCTCTGACAGATTGCCCCCCCCCTGCATAAAAACGTAAATCCGCCGGGATTAATGCGCGAGAAGATCCTGCAATACTCCCTAGCGCGGTTCTGGCTGCTAAAATGGTATAATTACTTTCATTTAATGCCCAATAATGATTCAAATCTGCTCTAGATTTATAAAATATTGTGCTTGTATCAAATAAATCCCAATAAGGTGCTGATTCAAATTTAAAATATAATCCTTTAGCCGGATCTAAAATGTTATTTCTTGAATCAAAAGTTAAATTAATGGGTAAATATAACAAACCAAAATTTTCTGTTTTCGACAGTTCTCGCACTTGTGTTAAATAATGACCAATACCATATTGAAAGCTCCAATACTTACTTATTCTTCTTCTAATATTTGCAGAAGATGACCAGCTTGATGATTCATATTTGTTTGTATCTTCATGCTTTAATTCAGATTGTATGATTAAACTTTGGTCTTTATTGCCTAGGAATGGATTTGTATAGGTTGTTTTAAGGTTTTGTAGTCGTTGGTTGACTGTGCTTTCAAATTTAAGCAGCTCTGCCATACCAAAAAAATTTCGATGCTCCCAACTACCATAAAATCCTGGGCCTTTATCGGAGTGATACCCCGCCCCTAAACGTATAGTTCGATGTTCTTTTTCTGTTAATTCAACAGTTATGGGAATCTGATTTGTATTGATAGGTGTATCAGAATACTGAACTGTAGCATCTGCAAATACTGGTTTTAGTAACATTTTCGAACGAAATTTTTTTATTTTAGATGGCTTGAAACATTCCCCTTCTTCCCAAGTAATGTCTCTATACACATATTTTTCTTTTATTGTTTTTAACCCTAAAATATATGTTTTACCCCAAACCACTTGAGGAGAGTATGCAACCTTGAAATATAATTCAGCTGTATGTGCTTTAAAATCAAGTACTGCTTGATGAGATACATTAATGTTGGCAAGACAATTGAGTTCCTCAATTTTTTTTGACAATGTTTTTTCTGCATCCAGAACTTTTTGCGCCAAAAGCAGATCATTTACTTTTATATCTAAAATATCAATGCTTGGTATCTTTGTTCCTTTGCCCGCTTGTAGGTAAATATTACTTACGGTAAAAGATCGCTTGGGATTGATAAAAAAATTAACTTTGACCTGATTTTTCGATATTTTATATATTCTCGTGTCGATGGTTCCTGCATAATATCCTTGTGAGTGCAAAAGTTGAGTCATGAGTTCTTTTTCAATTTTTGCTTTTTCTTCAATCTCCCGCATGGATTTGATTTTCTGATTATTTAACTCCATTTCTTTTTTAAAGTCTTCAAAATGTTTTTGTACTTCAGTATTCGCTTCAACCAATATGTCTGCTTGAATTTTATAAGCATGTGATGCTGTCATATAGAAAAACATTAAGAGGATAGAAGTTGTCTTAAAAATACTGTTTTTTGTTGTACCTTCGTTGTAGCTCCTTTTACCTTGCTCATTTGCATCGATAAAAATTACGCGGGGCAAAAAATCTGCGCCTTGACTAAACGAAAGGTTACTATTTTTGACGAAACTTCTAGAAATAAGTTTAAGGACTTGCATTATTTAAGAGGAAAACAATTTTGTTAAAAGACTAACACGTATAAAATGTTCATGAATGATAAGAAAGAATCATACCACATATCTTTTTTGATAGTTATTGGAGACTGTATTTAATTTTTCTAGCCAATCCCAGCAAAAGCAATGCTTATGCTGGGTTATATAGTCTTTGCATATGAGTTAAGGCATCTAATGCATTATTGCTCGCTTTAAACTTGGACTTTCTTCTTGATGGGACAATGAGGGTGAAGAAGACACTACTTCAGATTGATTCCCTCGATTGCTTGCTGACAGACTGTTAAATCCAGGGGTGAACTGCCTATACTCTGGACAACCTGGTTTATAGCTAGGTTCAACCAAGAGATCGTCTGAACGATCTTGAGCAATACGCTGCCTGCTTAATATTTTTGCATTCTCTTCAGGCGATATTCGTTTGAATACAAAAGCAGAACCTTGTTTGGTTTCAATTTTATGGCGTGGTCCATCATGTGATTCTAAGGCAGCAATAACTTCTCTCAAGTTTCTTACTTTCTTGCCATTAATAGATTTAATGATTTCTTTCTCTTGGTGTTTATCTAAGCCACGTGTGTGCTCAGATGCAAAAATGCTATGAATCATCACTTTTTCATCGCCAGGTTGCTTTTTAGATTTGAATCTGTAACGTGAATGATTTGATGCATAATGCGTCACAGGGGCAAAGGCAATCCCTGAATGAACGTAATAAGTTGGTGCCTTATCCCACTCTTTTTGTGCTAACTTTGTCGTACTACTTCTATCTAAGAGTGGTATGGTAACACTCAAACGTTCCCCTTTTCTAAGGATATCAACCTCTATTGAATCACCAATAGATTTATCTCTGATTAAATGTATAAATTTTATTCTATTGCTGAAAGATGTCTCAACATTGCCATCGTTCTGAATTTTTTTACCATCAATGGCTAACAAAACATCGTCTGTTTTTATCAAATCATGGCAAGAGGATAATCTATCTACAGATTTGACCCGAATGCCACTTTCATCTTCATTTAACCCATACTCATCCCGAATATGTTTGCTTTCCATTTTTTGATAAGTAAATTCTAAATTCGGAAAGCCTTTGTAAACATCTGATTGAACGGTATCTGCAATAAAATGCCTTAATACAGGCGCAGGAATAATGTAGCCTAGTCCATCACCAAACATAATGCCCTGGAAAGCAACACCCAAAACTTTATTTTCAAAGATAGCGGGTCCACCACTATTCCCCGGATTAATTTCTGCCGTAACTTGTGTGTGTAATAGCTCGACCCCCGAATGGCAATAACGACCAACCTCGCTTCTAGAAACCATTCCCTTTGTAATACACATTTCGTTGCCCCCCATTGGGAAGCCAACAACTTTTAATTTATCTTGTAAATTCGGCATTCCACCAAGCTCTAGTGGCTTTACTTTTTCCCAAAACGATTCATCTTCTACTTTTAGCATAGCCAAATCACAATCATGATCAATGTTTACTACTTGTGCTAAATATTTTGTATCATCGCTTGCAATACGAACTTCTAATTGCGATGCATCAGCAGATACATGTGCATTAGTAATAATATAAGGTTTTCCTTCAAAATTTATCACAAACCCAGACCCCCCCCATGCACTGGATTGTGGACCTTGCCAAGGGTAGGAATAATTATATTCATGTCCTTCTGCAGATATTTTTAATACAGAATGTTTGTACAATTCTAAGTCGTCTTTAGGTAATGAGCTTGTTGATCCTATCATGACACTTTTCCTTGTGTTGCTTGTAACAATTCTTTTGCCTCAAATATTATTTTTCACATTTGATGCTTTGCAAATAGATAGGTTTTGATATGGTCTGCAATCAAATTTTCTTATCTATTAAAAATCAACTTATGTAAAATTCAATTCAAAATCAACAAAAAAACAATTTAATTTTAATAACAATTGTCAAAATGCACAGTCCCCCAGAATGGAAGCAAAACACTGATAGATACAATATCTTTTGTCTTAAAGCATTTGCTAGAACCATTTTTTCAGATAAATTATATTAATTGCGACTAAAATTATCCTATGCTTATTTATATCCCTTTCAAAAATTTTCTTTGCTGTTGTGTTAGTTTGATAAGAATGAGAAATAGTTACATTTTTCTTGTTTCTGTTGTAATCTTATTTTTTATACTTTACAAAATACTCGATGTTATGGAACACCAGCACGTCCCTCATTTGCGTACAGCAGGCATAGAGCCATTATCATTATTAGAAAAAAAAATTATTGACGAACAAATTAAAATTGAAACATGGTTTAGACAAGCCTTCCAAGATAAACCCACGATCATTACCTCATCTGTAGATATTCGTAATGCCGGCTTTAAAATAGCACCCGTCGATACAAACTTATTTCCAGCAGGCTTTAACAATCTAAGTGTCGACTCATACCCACTTGCTATTCAAGCGCTGCAATTCACAATAGAAAAATTTCACCCAAAGTGCCAAAAAATATTAATTATTCCTGAAAGCCATACACGTAACCCTCATTACTTTGAAAGCTTATATGTATTATCAAATCTATTAATGAAAGCTGGTTTTGAGATTAGAATAGGTTCTCTGATTGCAGAAGAGTCTCCTATTGTAATACAAGTATTAGATAAAGATCAGCTGACACTTAGGCCACTTATACTCGAAGAGAACAGAATTATTGCTGAAAACTTTCGTGCTTGCATGGTGCTTCTGAACAATGATTTTTCAGATGGTATACCTGATATTATTATGCAATCCAAACAATTAATCACACCACCGCCACAACTGGGTTGGAAGCATCGATTAAAATCAATGCATTTTGAATTTTATCAAAAAATAACCGAAGAATTTTCCAAGGTTATCGATATTGACCCATGGTATATAACACCTGAGTTTGAAGATTGTGGAGAGATAAATTTTGTAGATAAAGTGGGTGAGGAATGTCTTATTGAAAAAACAGAAAGACTTTTTCAGAATATTAAGAAAAAATACAAAGAACATAAAATTGAGCGTAATCCTTTTGTTGTTATTAAAGCAAATCAAGGCACTTATGGTATGGCTGTTATGATGGTACAGTCCTCCGAAGAGCTTAAAAATTTGAATCGTAAACAGCGACAAAAAATGGCAAAATCCAAAGGTGGACAGGCTGTTAATCATGTGATTATACAAGAGGGCGTTCATACGATCGAGACAGTTGGTACGCAACACTCTGTTGCAGAGCCTGTTGTTTACATGATAGGAAATCATGTCGTTGGTGGTTTTTATAGAGTACATATAAATAAAGGCCCTGAAGAAAACTTAAATGCACCAGGCATGCATTTTGAGCCTTTAGCTTTTGATGAATGCTGCAATAATCCTGACAACCGAATCAGTACACATGCTTCGCAAAATAAGTTTTATGTATATAGTGTTATTGCTAGGCTAGCGCTCTTGGCAACCTGTCATGAAGCAGAAAACATAGGAAGCCAACTATGAAAATTTTATTCATTATTGATCCTATAGAGTCGCTCAGCTTATATAAAGATACATCTTTTGCTTTTATGTTAGAAGCACAACATCGAAAATATGAAATCTATTACTGTGAACAAAAGCATCTTTATTATCATCAACAAGATGTTTTTGCAGATATTTTTCACATCACTGTAGAAAATGCACCAAACGAGACGATTCGCTGCATAAAAGAAGAGAAAGCCTCTTCGCTCTCACACTTTGATGTGATCTTAATGCGCAAAGATCCCCCTTTTAATTTGCAATATATTTACACAACGTATTTATTAGAAATTGTCGAAAAAAAAGGTGTGCTCATCGTAAATAGACCACAAAGTTTACGTGACTGTAATGAAAAAATATTTACCTTAAACTTCCCTCATTGTACACCAGCCCTAATTGTTAGTAGTCAAAAAACGCAATTAAAAGACTTTGTAAAAACACAATCTCAATGCATCTTAAAACCTTTAGACGCAATGGGAGGCCATGAGATTTTTCTCAGTAACGCAAGTGATCCCAACTTATCTGTTATCATTGAAACACTGACAAGAAATGAAACCATTCCCATTATGGCACAACAATTTATACCTCAAATCACAGAGGGAGATAAAAGAATTTTACTTATTAATGGTTACCCCATTGATTATGCACTTGCACGCATCCCACGCAAAGGCGAAACCAGAGGCAATTTGGCTGCTGGCGGCTCTGGCATAGCGGTAGCATTAACTGACAGAGATAGATGGATATGTGAGCAAATTGGACCTACTTTACGAGAAAAAGGCTTGCACTTTGTTGGAATAGACGTCATTGGTAATTATTTGACCGAAATTAATGTGACAAGCCCAACCTGCGTTCGTGAAATTGATAAAGCTTTTAATCTTAATATCAGCGCACTATTTTGGGATCATGTGGTAACGCAATTGAATTAATTAGATGCTGTTTCAAACCTCTTTCTTATCGATGAGCATTGTGAATCAGGATTTTGAAGCTGAGGAATCCCCACAAATGAAGGTTCGTCATTGCGAGAAGCATAGCGACGAAGCAATCCAGAAACCTTTAAGAAGAGCGCGGTAAGAAAAATTTCAAGATGGATTGCCACGCAAAAGACGTGATTTTTTATCTCTTGTTTCACCTTTTTTCTGCGTCTTTTTGCTCGCAATGACGGATCTTCATTTGTGGGGGCTCATCAGATCGCAATGACAAACCTTCATTCGTGGGGCTACCTCAACACCAAACTAATCTAACATCTCCGCCAATTCTGCCCCCTGTCTAATTGCTCTAGCAGCATCCAATTCTAATGCTTGATCTGCACCACCAATCACAAAAACTTTTTCAAATTTTTCTTTTAATGGTTCATATAAATTACGTAATGCCACTTGTCCTGCACAAGTAATAATATTATCAACAGAAAGGACTCTTTCAATTCCATTTTGCTTAATATGCAATCCATTATCATCAATTTTTGTATATTCAACACCGGCTAACATTTCTACCTTGTGATGTTTTAATGAGGTTCGATGAATCCAACCAGTAGTTTTGCCTAAATTCTGACCTAATTTGTTATTTTTACGCTGACACAAATATATTTTTCGAGTATTTTCTATATTTGTATGCTCAGCTAAACCACCACGATGTTGATAAGATTTATCGATGCCCCACTCTTGATAAAAATGTTCGTTCGTTTGTTTATCATGATCGTGCAATAAATAGGAGGCTACATCAAAACCTATACCACCAGCACCAATAATCGCTATATTTTTTCCAACATTTTTCTGTCCTGTTAACAGCTCAATATAAGAGACAACTTTAGGATGATCAATACCAGCAATATGGGGAGTACGTGGTACGATACCCGTTGCTACCACCACGATATCAAATTCTGAACTTTGCAAATCAGATAATTGTACAGCTTGATTTAGTTTTACAACCACCCCAGCTTTTTGAAGTCGTTGTTTGAAATAATCAAGACTTTCTTGAAATTCTGCTTTTCCAGGAATTCTTTTTGCAAGATTAAATTGTCCACCCAGCTCATTTGCTTTTTCAAACAAGGTCACTTTATGTCCCTTTTCCGCAGCAAAAGATGAAAACGCTAACCCTGCAGGTCCCGCGCCAATAACAGCAATTCTTTTTTTGTGCTGCGCAATTTGCAATTTAAATTCAGTTTCTCTACAAGCAATTGGATTAACAAGGCAAGTTGCTCTTTTCTTTTGAAATACATGATCCAAACAAGATTGATTACAAGCAATACAGATATTTATTTCATTGCTTTTATTCGCGCGTGCTTTATTCGCAAATTCTGGATCTGCTAAAAAAGGTCTCGCCATTGAAATCAAATCAGCTTGGTTGTTCTCTAAAATTTTTTCTGCAACCGCTGGATGATTAATTCTATTGGTGGCAACCAAAGGTATGCTAACACTCTGTTTCAAACGCTCTGTCACCCAAGCAAAGCCAGCACGAGGAACGCTTTGAGCAATAGTTGGAATACGCGCTTCATGCCAACCAATGCCTGTATTGATAATAGTAACACCATTTGCTTGTAAAGCCTGAGCAAGCATAATAATCTCTTCCCAGCTACTTCCTTTCTCAATCAAATCCAGCATAGATAATCTAAAAATAATGATAAATTTTTCACCTACAGATTCACGTGTTGCTTTTAAAATTTCAAGCGGAAAACGCATTCTATTTTCAAAGCTCCCTCCCCACTCATCTGTTCTATGATTGGTATGAGAGACCAAAAACTGATTAATGAGATAGCCTTCAGATCCCATGATTTCAACCCCATCATATCCTGCGACTTGTGCTAATTTTGCACAACGCACAAAATCTGAAATGGTTGAACGTATCCCACGTTTACTAAGCGCCCACGGCGTGAATAGACTGATCGGTGACTTGATTCTGGAAGGCGCAACACATAAGGGATGATAACCATAGCGCCCTGCATGAAGAATTTGTAATGCAATTTTACCATCCTCACGGTGAACAGCGTCTGTTATTTTTGCATGATTACTACACTGTTTTGCGTTTGTTAGAGACAGTGCAAAAGGCGCCAACCATCCAGCTCTGTTAGGCGCAACACCGCCTGTTACAATAAGCCCTACTCCTCCTTTGGCTCGTGCTTGATAAAAGACACTTAATTTGTCGAATCCTTGTTTCTCTTCTTCAATCCCGGTGTGCATCGAGCCCATGATTAAACGATTTTTTAAAGTCGTAAAACCAAGAGATAATTGTGTAAATATTTTATTGTAAATCATATAAAAGCCAAAAATAAGTATTAAAAT
>JBFWLB010000080.1:0-8279 GCA_050252335.1 Candidatus Berkiella sp.
TCTCGACCATTGCACTGCGCAAAATATCACATATTTATGTGGCAAATTGGTTTTTTGGTGCTTTTATCATTACCATCGCTGTTTTGCATATCGTTAATAACTTAGAGTACCCTGTTTATTGGATGAAGTCCTATTCCATTTATGCCGGTAGCGTGGATGCGATGGTACAGTGGTGGTATGGGCATAATGCAGTAGGATTTTACTTAACAGCGGGATTTTTGGGTATGATGTACTATTTCATTCCCATTCAAGCTGAGCGACCCGTCTATTCTTATCGTCTTTCTATTGTCCATTTCTGGGCTTTAATTGGTGTTTATATGTGGGCTGGCCCACACCATTTACATTACAGCGCATTACCCGATTGGGCACAGTCTTTAGGCATGGTGTTTTCTATTATTTTGCTTGCACCTTCTTGGGGCGGCATGATTAATGGTGTGATGACCTTATCAGGGGCTTGGGATAAATTAAGAACTGATCCCGTACTGCGTTTCTTAATCGTAGCTTTAACTTTTTATGGTATGGCAACCTTTGAAGGTCCTGTTATGTCGATTAAAACAGTCAATGCTTTGTCTCATGATACGGATTGGACGATTGGACATGTGCATTCTGGTGCGCTTGGATGGGTTGCGATGATCACCATCGGCAGTATTTATGTGCTGTTGCCTCGCTTATTTAATACCAAAATGTATAGTCAGTCTTTAATTTATCTACATTTTTGGTTATCAACCATTGGAACGGTATTTTATATTACGGCGATGTGGATTGCGGGTGTGATGCAGGGATTGATGTGGCGAGCCATGAATGATGATGGCACTTTAACCTATACTTTTGTGGAAGCATTAGAGGCAACGCATCCTTATTATATCATACGGCTCTTAGGTGGTGTTCTATTCTTTTTAGGTATGCTTGTGATGGCGTATAACATGGTAAAAACGATTCAAAGTCGAAGACCTTGTGCTGAAGATCTTGCTCACGCACATCATTTTAAACAAGTGATGGTGTAGGGAGAATAATATGAGACACGATAAAGTTGAAAAGAATATTGGCCTCATGATTATCTTAATTATTGTGGTGATTAGCTTTGGTGGTTTGGTTGAAATTGTGCCACTGTTTTTTCAAAAGCAAACACAAGAAGCTGTGCCTAATCTAAAGCCTTTAACAGCATTGCAATTGGAAGGTAGAGATATTTACATTCGAGAAGGTTGTCATGTATGTCACACTCAAATGGTTAGACCTTTATTTTCTGAAACGCAACGATATGGTCACTATACTGTAGCAGGTGAACAAGTTTATGAGCATCCTTTCCTATGGGGCTCTAAGCGAACAGGACCAGATTTAGGACGTGTCGGCAAGCGCTATAGTGATGAGTGGCACCGTGTGCATTTGGTGAATCCTCGTGATGTAGTACCTGGCTCAAATATGCCAAGCTATCCATGGTTAGAAAAAACGATTTTAAAAACTACTCACACTGAAGATAAAATGCGCGTCTTGAGAAAATTAGGTGTGCCTTATTCTGATCAAGACATTGAGCAAGCGCAAGATGAAGTTGCTAACAAAACAGAACTAGATGCCTTGGTTGCCTACCTGCAACAGTTAGGATTAGCCATGAGTGCAGGGAAACAGTAATGGATATTAATTTTCTACGTGGTGTTTTAACAGTTGTTTTAATGTTTTTGTTTTTAGGGCTGGTTTTTAAAGTCTATAGCCCTTCACAGAAAAAAAAATATGAACAAGCAGGGCTGTTGCCTTTGGACAAGCAAGCACCTGATTCTCAAGCAACGGGGAGTGAGAAATTCAAATGAGCCATTTCTGGAATTGGTATGTCATCATCATTGTTTCAGTTGCAATCATTGGATGTGCTTGCTTATTGCAATGGACCAAAACATATAAAGTAAAAGATATTAAAGAAGGCGAAAAGCTGGATCATGAATTTGATGGTATTGTTGAACTCAATAACCCCTTACCAAGGTGGTGGTTTGGTTTATTTTGGTGCACCATCCTTTTTGCCTTAGCTTATTTAGCGCTTTATCCAGGCATGGGTAATTTCAAGGGCATATATAAATGGTCTTCTGGCCAAGCCTGGCAAACGGAAAAGCAGATTTTTAATGAAAAATATGGACCTATCTTTGCTGCCTATGCAAACACGCCTATTGAAGACTTAGCAAAAGATACAAAAGCGATGGAAATAGGTAAGCGTCTATTTTCAAATCACTGCTCGATGTGTCATGGGGCTGATGCTCGTGGAATGTTTGGGTTTCCCAATCTGGTGGAAGGAACCTGGATTTATGGTGGACGTCCTGAAGATATCAAAACAACGATCCTTTATGGTCGTAATGGTGCAATGCCTGCAATGGGTAAAGTCATTCAGAGTGATGAGAGTATAGAGCAACTTGTTCAATATATTTTGTCTCTCAATGGTAGAAAAGCAGATGCGCAAAAAGCAAAGCACGGTGAAGTGCTCTTTAAGCGCTCTTGTGCGCTTTGTCATGGTGAAGATGCCAAAGGCAAAAAAGAAATGAGCGCGCCGAACCTTACTTCAAATGTATGGACCTATAGTGGAACGCCTTTAGGAATAGAAATGACGATTCGTAATGGTCGTCAAGGACAAATGCCTGCTCATATAAATATCTTGGGTGAAGAGAAAGTGCATTTGCTTGCTGCTTATATCTATGGGATTTCTAACAAAACTGAGAGTCGATAAATGTAATGTCAAAAAAAAATCAGCCGACGATCGAACCATCAGGGGATGATGTAGTTGATTTGTATATAAAACGGAAAAAAATTCACCCACGAGAAGCCGTGGGTTTTTTCCAAACAGTTCGCGTGTTGACAATTTGGTTAACCTTAACTTGGTTTTATTCTGCGCCTTGGTTGTTGTGGGATAAGCGCCAAGCTTTGTTATTTGATTTGCCAGAACGTAAATTTTATATTTTTGGATTTACTTTTTGGCCACAAGATTTTGTCTATTTGGCTGTGTTGCTCATTATTGCAGCGATTGCCTTATTCTTTTTTACGGCATTGGCTGGCCGTATTTGGTGTGGCTATACCTGTCCACAGACTGTATGGACACGGCTATTTATATGGATAGAACGTCTTACAGAAGGCAATCGCAATCAACGTATTCGCTTAGATAATAGTCCTTGGAGCCTTAATAAGTTTGTGCGTCGCAGTTGCAAACATATTCTCTGGGGTTTACTTGCCTTTTTAACGGCCTTCACTTTTGTTGGGTATTTTACCCCTATTCGCTACTTAAGCTTTGAGATTATTGAGTTCTCACTCAGTTCATGGGAAATGTTTTGGATTGGTTTCTTTAGTGTTGCTACCTACGTAAATGCGGGTTGGATACGCGAACAAGTTTGTTTATATATGTGTCCTTATGCGCGCTTTCAAAGCGTGATGTTTGATTCTAATACTCTAGTTATTTCTTATGACAAAGCCAGAGGTGAACCCAGAGGGCAGCGTAAGAAAGAAGCTGATTATAAGACACAAGGTTTAGGTGACTGTGTGAGCTGTAACCAATGTGTTTATGTGTGTCCCACAGGAATTGATATTCGTGATGGGTTACAAATGGCATGCATTGGCTGTGCTGCTTGTATTGATGCTTGTGATAGCATCATGGATAACATGAATTATCCAAAAGGACTCATTCGCTATACAACAGAAAATAAACTTGAGCATAAGAAAAGCAAAATTTTAAGACCAAGATTGATTATATATGGCTTATTATTATTTTTCTTGAGTATGAGTTTAGCTACCGCCTTGATTGTGCGTGTACCTTTTGATCTTGAAATCATCAGAGATAGAAATCAGCTTTATCGTGAAACCGCAGAGGGACTGATTGAAAATGTATACACACTTAAAATAATGAATAAGTCTCAACAAGAACAAAGTTATGAGATAACCTTATCAGGCATTAATGATATGGTATTGGTTGGTAATTCGCAGATTAGCACGAGTCCTGGCCAGGTTTTATTGCATCCTATTCGCATACAGGTGGATCCAGATAACCTCGTAGAAAAAAGAAATAAAATTACAATTAAAATAATCAATATCACACATGCCAAGCAAATAGTGGAAAGAGAGACGACACTGATATCTCCTGTATTTAGAAGGTAAATGATATGAAAATGCTTGATCAAAAAGCTTGGTACTTACATGCTTGGCCTTGGTTTATTATTGGGCTTCTGAGTATTACAGTGATTGGTTGTTTTTTTACGATCTATTTGGCTATTAAATATCCAGATACACCCTTAGATGATCAATACTACAAGGTAGGGCTTTCTGTGTATGAAAAAGAATCCAGTCAGGAAGAGAGAGATGCAACAAAATGACGCGACAGTGTTATCATTGTGATCAATTGATTCCAAATGATTTTCAGTGTTCGTTGTATTTGCAAGGTGCGGAAAGATTTTTCTGTTGTTATGGATGTCATGCTGTAACGCAAACCCTGCTAGATTTTAATTTAAGTGATTACTATCGATATCGTGATAGCCCGAATCCTAAAGCAGAACAACTACCAGAAGATTTTTTGCAAGATCTAGCACGTTACGACCAACCTGCCTACCAACAACAGATTGCTGTGTTGCATCCAGAAGATAATAGTCACGAAATTTTACTGATGATTCAAGGTATTCATTGTGCGGCTTGTATTTGGTTGATCGAAAAGCGGTTAAGTCAAATCGCAGGAATTAAAAAAATATCTGTTAACTTAACAACACAACGTGCCATCATTATATGGCAAGAGAGCCAGATAAAACTCAGTAAAATTATTGAGATCATTTATCGACTCGGTTATCAAGCATTGCCTGATTTACAGATTGAACAGAATAAGCTTAGTCGACAAGAAAAAAAACAAGCGTTGATTCGCGTTGGTTTGTCTGGCTTGATGATGATGCAAGTGATGATGTTTTCCATCGCACTCTATTTAGGAGGATGGTCTGGCATTGACAAATCACACGAGCAATTTATTCGTTGGTGTTCCTTACTCTTAACCATACCTGTGCTCTTCATTGCAGGGCGCCCTTTCTTTGTTTCTGCTGCACGCGCAATCCGGAATCGTTATTTGAATATGGATATACCTATTGTTGCAGCGCTTGTACTTAGCTTTATCGCAAGTATTTGGATGACGCTGCAAGATGGAAAAGAAGTTTATTATGATTCAATTTGTATGTTTATCTTCTTTTTGTCTGTTTCTAAATATCTTGAGATTACAGCTCGCTATAAACTATCTGCTCCTTTTATGTATCAAGCACTGATGCCGCTGACAGCAACTATTTGTCATGAAGAGGGCGAGTCTTTAATTTCGACGGCGAATATCAAAGTCGATGATATCCTTTTGGTAAAGCCTGCGGAGGTTATTCCTGCTGATGGTGTCATTGTGCAAGGTGATACAACGGTATCAGAAAGCATGATGACCGGCGAATCATTTCCAAAAGCAAAAGGCATCGGGGATACTGTGCTCTGTGGCACGCATAATATTGATCAAGTATTCAAAATGCGCGTGACAGAAATTGGCACACAAACCTTGTTGGCCGAGATATTGCGATTGGTTGAAAAAGCAAGCTTGTATAAACCACAGATTATTGAAACCACACATAAAATTGCAGGTTATTTTGTTGGCGCAGTTTTGCTGATTGCCGTCTTTACAGCTTGGTTTTGGAGTCGAGTTTCATGGGAAGAGAGCTTTAGAAATGTAATTTCTGTATTAGTGATAACCTGTCCTTGTGCGCTTTCTTTGGCGGTTCCAACAGTCGTGACTTGTGCAACCTATGAATTTATGCGCAATGGCTTATTGATTATTAAAAATCATGTCTTAGAAGGAATGAATCAGATCACAGATCTGGTTTTTGATAAAACAGGAACACTGACACTTGGCTTACTTGAAGTGATTGATTATCAATTACTCAATACAGATATTTCCTACGATCCCAAAGCGATTGCTTATTTATTGGAGAAGCATAGTGAGCATCCGATTGGGCGTGCTATTACGGCGTATTGTCAGCCATACGCCAGTCAAATGGTTGTTGATGATTTAAAAATACATATCAATCAAGGTATCGAGGCTTTGATTGATGGACAGAAGTTTCGTATTGGAAAAAAATCTTTTGTCAGTGCACTTTTTGCCAAAGCGCACGCAGAAACAGATATGCAAGATCTAAAGAAGAGCTGTTATATCGGCAATGAATATGGTTTCTTGGCTTGTTTTACCTTGACAGATCCTTTGCGTCCGCATGCACAGGCGTTGGTTGCTTATTGTCAGCAGCATGGTATTACAACACATATTCTGAGTGGTGATCCTTCCTTAGAGCCGATACAAATTAAAGAACAGTTGGGCATTGACTTTGTTAGACACAATGTAACACCAGATGAGAAAGTTGTTTATTTGGAAAAACTATACGCACAGTCCAAAAAAGTACTTATGATCGGAGATGGTATTAATGATGCGCCTGTTCTAAAAAGTGCACATGTTTCTATTGCGGTACATTCTGGAACCGCATTGGCTAAAACCAGTGCAGATGCGGTGTTATTATCTAATGCACTGAAAGATATTGTACAAGGCTTTGAGGTGGCAGCCAAAGCACGAAGATTGATGATACAAAATTTGACCTGGGCAGTTGTTTATAATGTTGTTGCATTACCTATGGCTATTATGGGTTGGATAGAGCCGTATCAAGCGGCCTTAGGTATGTCGGCGAGTTCATTAGTGGTCGTTTTTAATTCTCTGCGTTTGGCTAAAAAAGCAAGGCACTAAGGAAAAGGAACTAAGAAATATGATGATGATTTATGTTTTAATACCTATTAGCATATTGCTGTTGTTCATTTCCTATTGGTTTTTTAAATGGGCTGTAAAAAAAGAGCAATATGAAGATTTAGAAAGCCCTGCACACCAAATTTTATTTGATGATAAAGCACATAAAAAAGCATTAAGTAGTTTTCCTGATGAATAATATTGAATTGATGATGAGTTGTTTTGTAGTGGGTCTGATGGGGTCAGGTCATTGTATTGGTATGTGTGGTGGAATTGCAAACTCTCTTGGTTTTGCTTTGCCCTCTTCCTTAAGAACATCGGGGCGTTTAGTCTTTTATCAGTCTATTTATAATATAGGGCGCATTTCGTCTTATACCTTTATGGGCGCAGTGGTGGGTGGAATGGGGGCTACACTGGTAGGTCATGCTGGTACACCAGCCTTACTTTTTTTACGTATCCTTTCGGCGACTATGATTGTGTTGCTAGGTCTTTATTTGATGGGGATAGGGCGTATTTTGCAGCGTTTGGAAAAAGTTGGTAAAAACTTGTGGCAAGCACTCCAACCGCTCATGAAAAAAATATTACCTATCGATCATCCAGTAAAAGCATTTTCACTTGGTATGTTATGGGGATGGCTACCTTGTGGACTTATCTATAGCACTTTAACGGTTGCTTTAAGTTCTGGGGCGATGGCTTCAGGTGCGCTTGCTATGTTTGCTTTTGGTATGGGTACGATGCCAGCAATGCTGCTAACAGGCTCTTCACTTTCTATCATGCAGCAATGGCTTAAGCAAGCGATTGTAAGAAAAGTGATTGGTTTAACAATGATTGCTTTTGGTGCAGTAGCCTTTAGCCATTTGTTGCCAGCCACTACACACACAACCTGTCATTGTCATCATAATTCAGGACCATAATTCAGGACAGCCACATTAAGTTGCTTTACCCAAAATTTTTGAGCTAGAATTCTTTTCAGTAATAGGGAAATTATTTTAGCTCATGACCTTAGCTCGCTCAGAACAAATTGATTTGAATGCAACGCCGTATTATCACGTCATGAACCGCTGTGTACGTCGTAGCTTTTTGTGCGGTTTTGACGAACTCACTCAAAGGGATTATTCCCATCGTAAAGAATGGATTGTAGACAGATTAAAATATCTAGCTGATATCTTTGCCATCAAAATATGTGCTTATGCCATCATGAGTAATCATTATCATGTTGTTTTATATGTAGAAGAAAAACAGGCAGAGGCTTGGTCAGAAGAAGAAATTATTCATCGCTGGGCATCTATTTTCCCCAAAGATGCCAAAGAAAATAAACATTTAAGGCAAAAAATTCAGCTCTGGAAAGAGCGCTTAACAAGCATCAGTTGGTTTATGCGTTGCTTAAATGAGCGTATTGCTCGAGATGTAAATGAAGAAGATGATATCGCAGGGCGATTCTGGGAGGGGCGTTTTAAATCTCAAGCACTTCTTGATGAGGCGGCCTTATTAAGTGCTATGGTTTATGTCGATTTAAATCCGGTGAGAGCAG
>JBFWLB010000081.1:0-7595 GCA_050252335.1 Candidatus Berkiella sp.
GATCTTGTCTGCTGGCGTACTCTTAAAAGTTTTATAAAAGTTCTCTGTATCTTGGATATTGTTATCAAATTTCCTATTTCTTGGTTTTTTATGTGCAGTGGCAATTTGCTCTAGACTCTTCAGAGATATATTTGGTTTTTTATATGCAGTGGCAATTTGCTTAAGATTTATCAGAGATATAGTTTGACCTACATTATAAGTTGCGAGATCTATCTTATCCCAAGATTTATAAACACGCTCTTTGACATTTGCATCTTTGACTTCAATTTCATTTTCTTTTTGATTTTGAAGTTGGTTTTGCACTTCAATTTGAGAAATAACTTGATTGTCACAATTGCTTTGAAGCGGAGATGGCTGATGCTTTTTACAAATTTTTATAGATTTAGCAATGATTTGATTCATTTGCTCGCTAATTTGACTAAGCACCTTGGTGTCGATCTTTTTCTGAGCATTTTGTAAGCAATTTTTCCAAAGTGTAATGGCTTGTTCTTGTGCCATTTTAAGCAGATTTTCTGTTTCAATGATTGATTCAGGCATGCCGTATTTATCAAAATAAGAGGCATTATCAAATTGATACAACATTTCTTTGTAAGCATCTGAAAATATCATCTTATCCATAATATTTTTTGAGGTTTTAATTTGGTTTAATACCTCATGTCGCACAACATTGTTGATTTTATTAAATGCTGCTGACAAATGTTCTTCCATAAGCGTTTTTGCCTGATATTCTAAGCATAGATTTAAGATTGTTTTTACATCCCATTTTTTAATCATGGGATATTCTTTAGCAAGTGATTGCATGACAGCAAATTCGATGTGATGAGAGTCTTTTAAGTCTCTCAATCGCATCACAGCTTGCAATAAATCTCTTAGCATTACTTTTTCACTAACCGTTACAATACCAATGGTGTTAGGTGCTTGTTTGATGTCAGTTCCAGTTGTATGTGCTTGATCATAATAGCTAAAATATTGACTGCTCTCACAATCCAATTTGCTTAAAATATTATCGCTTGATCCTAAAACAAGTGGTTCTTCATGCTCAGGATTATGTCCTACTTTTAAAGCACACAATACATTGTCTTTGTTGAAGTAAAGTATGTGCTTAATATCTAATTCAGGTTTTTCAGCATAAAATTCAGCAAGTTTGTTTGCAACTTGTCGGTTTGAAATACCTTTGAATTGTGCGCCCACATCAATAATAGCTCGAACATCTTCTAAAGAAGAATGATTTTTCAATAAATTAAATAAAACTTGAGAGTTATTCTGATCTAATATGTGGGTTTGTCGTTCTTTTCTAAGCAAGTGTGCTATGGTCTGCCCATCTGTTCCAAGACTTTCGGTGTTGTCACGACGAATACTATCGTGGAAACAACGGTAGTTATAATCCGTTCCTGTGAAGCCAACTGTACTGCGGTATGCTGATACATGGTTTTGATCATTTGAACAGAGGGTCAATGGATTAGATAACACATGTGGTAAAATATATTCTGTTAGACAGAATTCTTTTACTTTTTGTGAGTCTTTAAACTTCTGATGTAAAAGATTAATCTTCTCTTGATCACTAAGATCTAAAGATTTGAGATCGATATCATTTCCAAGCATGGATTTGAAAAGATTTTCAATCCGATGGATTGGCTGTTTTGAATATGTATTTAGATTGATTTCTGCAAGTAATCTAGATTTTAAATCAGTCAGCATTGTTTTAAATATATGCGCAGAGATACTTTGTACCAAATGTGTTTGGATAGTGTAGTTCTTTGTCAGCAAATGATTTTGAAACTTTGCAGATTCATTGGGTGTATTGTTACTTACATATGGAATTGCAATTTCTTTATCCATATCGTTCTTTTTAGGATCATGGGATAACCCAAAATTCTCGTATAGTTTTCGAGATAAAGAGGTTGGTAACAAGCGATTTAAATGCTCTTTATATACAGCTAAGATCGACTTAGATTTTAAAGGCATTTTATTAATACAATCAGGGACTTTAGTGAATTTATTTGCTAAAAATCTATCTACTTCCGCTAATTCTGATGTCGTTAGTTTATTTAAGAGTAATGCAATGGGTGATTGCTTGCTGTTTACAAGATGTGCACGCAGTTTCTCTAGCATCAACTTTATCGTTTCATCACTTGGTTTTTCAGCTTTTAGAGTAACAACATCGTGAAGGTTAACTTTAGTGCCACTTACATTGTGATCAATGTGTGCAAAGGCTTGGTATAAAGCAATAATCGATTCAATAATATATTGGGGGGTTGGCTGTCCATCGCCAACGGTATAAATTAATTGATCTCTGGTTCTTAAGTTGAGATCAATCTCATCGATGATTGCATCACCTTTGTTTTGAATAAGGTTAACAATATCGTCAAGATATTTAATTTGTTTTTCCCATTCAACCAAATCTTCTTGTGGGTTTGTAAGCACATCGATATATTTTAACTCAATAGATTGAATGCTTTCTCGTGTAGTGACAATATATTCCTTATTTGCAATAACAGAGCGTAAATGCTGTCGCATACGATAGAAATATTTTGAGTCAGTATCGATATTACGGTTAAATTTTAACAGGTTTCCTTTTTGATCTAATTTCTTAGAGACAGATTGTAAATCGTAGAAATTAGTCTCTAAGAGTGCACCAGGAACTTCGATGATCGTTAGGTTTGTTCCATTGGCACGTAACTTCGCTAATAGAGGCAGTAATACTTTTGACTTACCACCACCCATGATTAATTGAATTGCGACACTCTCGTAGTTACCATCACCTTTTTGCTTAAGTAGCTTTTCTAGCATGCTAATTTGTTTTGGAAAAACAATCTTGTTATCAAGATATTCAAATAGCAAAATATCTCGATATTTATTTACGTCATAACAACGACGTAGGCTTAGTTCTAATCCTAATTGATTTAACAGAGATTTTTGGTTGTCAGCGCTCAGTTCATTGGACTCAAGCTGTTCTATAAGCTTTAAAATTCGCTGATATTGTTGTTGCAGTGTTCCTTCAACAAGATACTGTTGAGTTAATTGCATTAAGCGCTCAGCTTCATCTTTTTCGAGATGGAGCTTTCTTTGTAAGTCGCTTAAGCATCCTTTAGAAAAATATTTGAATGCATCTTCTATTGTCAATTCTTTTCTATTTTTCGATTGTAATGCTAATTGCCATTCTAATTGAGCTTTAGGATCTTTAGGCCCTTTATTCATAAGCGTTACAATAGTATCGTGTAATGCCTTATGAGCATCTTTATGATCTGTTATTACGGTATTAATTTCATGCTTTAATTGATTGCGGGTTGCAATAGGACTTAAAGCTTTAAACCACTGACCTTGTAGAAGTGAAGTATTTATAGTATCCGCTTTTCCTTTCACATAGTCCTGATTGGATTCTGTTATAAGGCTTTGATAGAAGAGATCACTTTTGTTAGCGTTGGTGCTAAAAACTTTTTCTGTGCGTTCAGTACTATTTTTTGTTTTGGCGTTTAACTTTGCGTTTAGTTTAATTCTTTCCAAAATCGTATCTAGATTTTGCAGTGATGTTTTATCGCTGTATTTTGTTTGTACATAAGATTTTTCTGTTATCTTCGACATAAAGCGGATATCTTGCTTTTTGCCTGTGCTTTCTTGTAGCGCAGGCATATCGAATTTAATAGATTGATGTGATAAGGCAAATTCAATAGCCTCTCTTGCGTTATTGATATATCGGCTGTTTCCAACGCTGTTAATAATTTTTATGTGGCCACTGAGATTATTTTTGATCTTGTGGACATTTTCATATTTAGTAATGATTTCATTAACCTTGTTTTTGTTTGAAATCATTGCTTTTAATAGCGTAAAAAAACTAATCTGTGGCGCGGGTGTAAATACCTCGGGTAATTTAATTTCGCCCAGCGTGCTCATTAGACTTATCAGGCTATCTGGCAAGCCTAATTCTTCTGCCTGCTGTTGATCTAATCCGTCAAAATTAATATTAGATTGTTGAGCTTTGCTTTGAGGGATTAATGTTTTTAATTTTGCATTCAAGAAGTTATGTAATTGCGCTTCTTTTTTAGGATTGCTCGTTGCTTCTTTAAATAAACGCATATAATTGGCATTTATTGCTTCGTAGCTTGTGTTTAATGTCAAATCATCTATTTTGATTAAAGCTGTTGTCCCTGCTTGACTCCCTAATGACTCTGGTAATCTCGTATCACGTTTTGTTAGATCATATGTCTTGTCAGATAAGATATCGATTTTAGGTGTGAAATGGTATTCTTTTAAGAGCTTAGCTTTTATGATATCAATACGTTCTGTTGTTTGTGTCGTAATTGCTGCAACATTCGTATTTAATTTTACTAAGCTATAATATTCTTTTAAAAGATTTTTCAGTTCTTTTTTCTTGGTTTGGATGTCAAGATAAAAATCAGGTTTATCTTGTTTTACGAAGTGAATGATAGCCAGCTCTTCGCGTCGGTTTAAGCGCATTGATTTGGGAATAAAATCTTTAATGATTAAATATTCTCTTAGACTACTTTGTGCAGTAATCTTGAATGTTTGGAGATATTGGCTAAGCATTTCAATTTTTTCTTCTGTCAATGCTGTACCATTTTCAGATGAATCTTGGTTTTTTAAACTTTCAATCATGCTGCTGATGGTATGACCTTGTCGTAAATATTGCACAATTACATTGCAAGCAAGTATTTTTATTGCTTGGGTTGTTGTTGATGGCATGTTTACAGCTGTCGTTTTATTGTCTCCAGCCATTGCAATTGTGGCGATGGCTTCTAGTTCTTGTGGAGAACCAAGGAACATATGAGCATATTTCTTTAAGACGTCATGTCCTTTCTCTTTATTTAAGAATAATTGATAAAGGAGAGCAAGAGAATATGCATCCGTTGTTGAAGCTGGTTCAAGTTCGTGCCCTTGTCTGGCATGGTAGAAGGTGGCATATTGTTTAGGTGTTACTGTTAACTGTTCTTTGTCTTTATCTACATCGAATTTTGCTATTAATGTTTTAACAGGTTTTTGTTCACCGTTATTATTTGGCAAATTTGCCAATATAATTGATTTATCGTAGCCCTCAAGAGATATGTTATTGGACTTAAGTAAGCAAAGATCTTGATCGTTATCACTTATATAATATAGATTTTCATTAATAAGCTGAGAAGTGAAGCTTAAGTCATATCTTGGTAAATGAATATGAATTGCATTTGTTGCTAGATCTTCAGAGATCTCAATGAAGTCAGGATCCTCAAAAGAGGCTAAAAATGTAAGATCGCTAGGAGATGTTAAGGCCTCTTTGGATAGAAGTCGCTTTTCTCTATGGCCATATTCATCTAACAAATAGGCCGCTTTGTCTTGTGCTGAGTAGATAAGCTTTTTATGCTTAGTTGCTTTGTCAACAACAAGGATGTCTCCCTGCTCAGATTCCCAAATAAGATGTTGCTTATTAATGAAGGTAGATGGAAGAATATTTTGAATACTTTGGTATTCTTCAGGCGCTTGTTTTAATTGGTACCATTGGGCTGGTTCGTTTTCTTTTGCCATTTTTTTCTGAATGACAAACTTATCATTGAAAGAATATTGGCCGTCCTCTATTCTGTATTTTTCGTTTTCAAACATGAATGTGTATTGGTCATAGCTGAGCCTTTGTGAAATAATATCTTCGTTGCTAAAAAGCTCTTTAAAGCTTTCATTTTGATACATTTCTTTGGGTAATGGTCTGGATCTTAAATCTTTAGCTATGATTTCAGCATTGATAAGATCAATGCTGGTGTCACCACTGGTGATATGAGGGAAATCGAATTTTGCCCTCGCAAATCTGAAATCGACAGCGAGTGTACTAATCACATCTTTAATAACTTGCCGCGTTGTCATTTCTGGCTTGGATATCGCGTAGGCCTTTAAATCATGCAAAGCATAGTCAAATTCTTTATTTAAAAATGGATTGTTTACAAGATCTTGAGCGTAGCGCATGCTGAAATTTAGTTGGTAAACTTCTGTTAGTTGCGCCTGCGTGAGTGCGCCTTTTAATTTTAATTGATTATTGAGCTCAATGATTTTCAGTGCTTGTAGATCCTTAAGCATCTTAGTTTCAAAAGAACTTTTTTCCTTGATGTTTTGCAGTTTAATCTGGTTGTTATTAAATAGCTCTGCAATCCTATCTGTTTCTGCCAGTATTTTTTTGTAAGAATCCAAATCTTTATTTGCAGATGTGAGTGTCTTTCTTAAAAAAGTATTTAATTTTAAATAAAAGACAAAAGGTTGTTTGAGACCATCATGTGTATAAAATTTTAAACTCGACTCCATTATTTTTAGCAATGATAAAATAGCACCTGGGTTTTCTTTTATTTCACGTGCCATTAAACCTTTGTCAAATAAGAGCATGAATACAATATTTTGAATATCTTCTGAATTGATATTTGTGGCATTTGATTGCAAATATTCAATTGCCGCAACAACTTGAGATTCTGGGCATGCGCCAATTTGGCTAAGAATTCTGCGCAAGTCTAATTTTTTATCAATGCTGTTAGCATGAAGCTTGATTTGAATATTATTGGGGGTTGGTTTTTTTGTATGCCTTTTTAATTCAATCTGAAAATCTTTCTGGAGTTTCTCGTCATTGATAGGATGTAGCTTTTCTAGCGGGTTATTACCATACATTGAATAATAGTATGATGAACCGTGTTCATGGCTATATATCTCTCCAGTTCGTTGTTGAGAATATTTTAGATACTCCCAGTTTTTTTCATGAGTTGTTTCATCATATGTTGATGAATAGATTGAATTGCTTTGGGTTAAATAGTTTTGTATTTTATTTGTCAGAGTTCTATATGTTAAACATAAGCTTGCATTTCTGTACTCATTAGGATACTGAGAGGCTAATGTCTTAGCATTTTCGTGAAAATAATGCCCAGTATATTGCTTGGCTTTTTGGGTATTTCCTGTTTGGCCTGCAGCTTTTTTTAGCGCTTGGTTTTCACTAACAATTAAATCCAGATACGATAATCTGTTCATTTTAATATTTGATTCTTTTCTCTTGAGAATATCTTGAATCTCTCGCAATCTAACATGTGTTGTACTGTTTGTTTCTGTAAAATAGTGAGATCGTACGCTGTTTTCGAATACTCTATGTCTAGCAGGGAGTTTATCTTGCTCTTCTTTCTCTAACAGATTTAAGTATTTTAGTACTGGATGAGAGATATTGGGCATATTTGCTTTTAAAATCTCAGAAAAAGTGATGTCATCATTCACTGAATATAAATTTTCTAGAACATCTGCTCTTTTTTCGAAATTTTTATTTGCAATGAGTTCCAGCACTGCAATAGCACTGTAGAGTGCAACTTGGCGTTCACCATGCGGTAGACCATCATATTTACTACACATTTTTAAATAAAGATTTACAAAATTTTGTAAAGTTAATGCAAAATCATGTATTTGAGTTGTATTTTGCTGATTGACAAAATCATCTGTCAGTGGCAAGGCATTCAAAAACGTTTCAAATTGCTTAATAATTTGAAGCGGTTGCTGTTTTTCAGTTTTCTTTGAAGACTTTCCATGTGCAGCGGATAGAGGGGGGGGATTAGATGCCTGCGCTTTTTTTATAAACTTTTGCATGATGGCAT
>JBFWLB010000082.1:0-7411 GCA_050252335.1 Candidatus Berkiella sp.
CTACCTTCATAGACAATGTTGGCATAATTTTGTTTTAAGCTTTGTTTGAGATGTAGAGTGTATTTATCTAAACATAAGCTTTCAAGAAACTGATGTGCTTTATGTAACACTGTTCCACCCGGTGTTTCGTATATGCCTCTGATTTTCATGCCGACCAGTCTATTCTCGATAATATCAACTACACCAATGCCATGTTGGCCCGCTTTTTGATTCAACAAGTTTAGAAGTATGACAGGATCCATGGATGTGCCATTAATGGCGACAGGTATACCTTGTTTAAACTCAATACTGATTGCTTCACTATGCTCTGGTGTTTGCGTGAGTGTATGGGTAATTAATAAGAGATCATCTGGCTTTGGCTGTGCTGGATCTTCTAATACACCGCCTTCATGAGAAACATACCAAAGATTGGCGTCTCTGGAATAAGGCGCTTTAGGCGTGATAGGAATATCTATTTGATACTTTTTTGCATACAAAATAGCATCTTGTCTTGAACTGATATCCCAGATTCTCCACGGTGCAATGATGTGAAGATGTGGTACAAGTGCTTTGAGTGTGTATTCAAAGCGTACTTGATCATTGCCTTTACCTGTTGCGCCATGAGCAATAGCATCGGCTTGTTCTGCGATGGCAATTTCAGCTAATTTTTGTGCAATGAGTGGTCTGGAGATGGTGCCAAGACTATATTGATCTTCATACAGCGCCCCTGCTTTTACCAGTTTCCATAAATATTGTGTCACAAACTCATGTTGTACATTGATAAGCTGTGCTTTAGCAGCGCCACTTTTTAAAGCTTTTGTTTTAATCGCTGCAAGATCTTCATTTTGCCCTAGATCACAAATAACAGCAATGATCTCTACCTTCTGATAATGTTCTTTGAGCCAAGGGATCATAATAGAGGTGTCTAAGCCGCCAGAATAAGCAAGTACAATTTTTTTAATTTCTGTATTCATGTTATTGCCTTAATAATAGGATTGTAAATGGTGAATAGGATTTATGAGCATTTTGGGTTCAATATCTGCAAGAATCAGACCTTCTTTGAGAAGAATAATTCTATCGGCTAATTGTGTTAAAAAATCTAAATCATGTGATGCAATGATCATACTGACCCCCATTGCATGGATACTGTTGAGCAATCCGATAACATCACGAATAGATGAGATATCTAAACCAGAAGTAGGTTCATCACATAACAAGAGTTTAGGTTGCATCATTAAGCTTCTTGCTAAAGCAACGCGTTGTTTTTGTCCACCTGAGAGTTGATGGGGAAAGTGATTGGCTTTTTCTTTAATGCCTAAAATTTCTAGTAAGTCCAGTGCTTTCTTTTGATGCTGTATTGGGTCGATTGTTTTATCTCTCACTGTGGGAGCATAGCTTAAATTATTGAGCACCGTCATATGTGGAAAAAGTTGGAAATCTTGAAACATAAAGCCAGTTTTTTCTGGGCACGTGATATAACCAGAATCTAAAATTTCCAATTGCTGAATGCAGCGAAGCAATGTAGATTTTCCTCCACCTGAAGGGCCTGCAAGACCTATAATGCTGTTGGTATTCATCTGGAGATTAATATCTTTTAGTACGATATGTGTATCAAAGTGCTTAGAGGCATTATGAATGCTTAACATAGCAGCTCCTAGCTTCAAATTTTTTAGATAAATATTCAATGAGCAGGATGAGTCCGTAGTAATAGCAAGCAGCAATACACATGGGCATAAAATAGGTGAATTGCTCTGCTGCTAATGATTGTGCCCTACGCATTAGATCCATGCCGCCAATGGTAGAGATAAGCGCAGTTTCTTTTAAAAGTGTAATACTTTCATTGATCATTGCGGGAAAAATATTTCTAAGTACTTGCGGTAAAATAATATCTTTCCACATATAAAAATTTGGAACTTGTAAGGTTTGGCTGGCTTCAAATTGCCCTGTGGGTAAACTTTCTATACCTGAGCGTAATATTTCTGCAATATAAGCAGAGCTGTTAATGCCAAAGCTTAATATACCGGCAGATACAATGCTTAATTTAAATCCTGTCAGTGTGGGCACAGAGAAGTAAATGAAGCTTAACTGTAAGATAACGGGTGTGCCTCTTATGATAGAGATATAATACTTTATCATGGATAAACATATGCCGTTGTATCGTAGTATTGCAATGAAAGTACCCATGATCAGTCCTAGCAAAACACTACCCAGCAAAATTTGTAGTGTGATATAAATACCTGCGCCAATAAATAATATATGTTGAATACCATCGGTCATTTTGTTGTATCGCCTAACCATTTTGTTTGCAGTTCTTCTAATTTTCCATTTGTGCTTAAGACTTCTAGCGCATAGTTGATATCTGCTGTTAAGGAGGCATTTTTCTTAAGCGCAATTCCAAAACCGTCTTCAGACTTTGCAATGGTTGTATAAGACAGGCCATGATTTTTTTCACTGAAGATTTTTGCTTGAGCACCATCCATGACAACCACATCAACATGACCTGCTTTAAGTGCTTCAATTGCTTGGGTGTTATTGTCAGTGGTTATTATTTTTTCTTTGAGATTTTGTTTTTTGAGCCAAATTTCCATGGTAGTGCCTAGTTGGCAAGCAATCTTTTTTTGAAAAAGCATTTCGGTATTTTGAATAGGTGTTTTTTTTCTAAAAACTGCACTCATGCTTTCAAAATAATAAGGTTGTGAGAAATCAAAGACTTTTTGGCGATCTTCGGTGATGGTGATAGTAGAAATAGCGGCATCCACATGTCCATGTGCCAGTGCAGGTAAAATGCTGCTGAATTGCATATTTTCAAATTGTGCTTCTTTGCCAAGTACTTGAGCTATCATTTGAGCAATTTCTATATCAAAGCCCTGTAATTTGCCTTGTTCCATATATTCAAAAGGTGGATATTCTCCTGACGTGGCAAACAATAAGATATTTGCTTTGTTATCTTCTGAATTACAGCCAAATAATGAGAATATTGGAAGAAAGAGCCAGAGAGGCAGATGTTTTTTCATTTTGAGTACATATTCATAAAATATTCATTTTTCGATTATATGGAGCAAGGCTTGCTTTGTCAACCCATAGTGAATACAATTTCAAAATAAATTGAAAAAATGGATAATTTGTAAAAAAATGGCACATGAACATATTATTAATGAGCATATTCTAAATATTGTTCAAAGCTGTGATATTCATGAGCAGTCAGAATTACAAGATATTTTGCAAGAACGAGGCTACCAGGTGCCTCAAGCAACCTTGTCGAGATTATTGAGAAAATTAAAAATAGCAAAAGTATCAGGTATATATAAAGTCACAGAGCTGAATATGCCTAATTTACCAACGGTATTAAATATCCAAGTATCAGAACTGGGGTTAATTGTTATTCACACCCATCCAGGTAATGCGAATAGCTTGGCCTATTTCATTGATCAAAAATATGTAACTTATAATCCCAGACAACCTAAACATTCAGGTATTTTGGGAACCATTGCGGGTGATGATAGTATTTTAGTGATCATTAAATCCAAAGATTCTCTTTCAGCTGTCTTAGATATTTTTCGACATGAGTTTCCGTATTTATCTATCCCTTAATTGAGTGCAAAAGCACTTAATTTATATATGGAAAGGCTGAGTATATGAAGGAGAGGAGAGGGGGAGAGATACTCAACTAACCCCCTGATGGTATCTTTAAGCCACGACTTCTTCTTGATAGACCGTATCTGTTTTGTCGTGCTTATCAATGACGGTTGCAACACAGGAATCAGACCATACATTCAATGCTGTTTCTATCATGTCTATTACGCTGTAAAAGGGAAGTATTAAGCCCAGTAAGGTGATAGGGACATTCATGCTGGTTAATAGGCTTGCGCTTAAGAAGAAGCATCCCATAGGTACTCCCGCATTTCCAATAGCAGCAATCGTTGCAATAATAATCCATAGCATCATCGTTAATAGGCTAATGTCAGCGCCATTATTTTGCATCAAAAAGATAACTGTTGTAAAAATAAAGGCTGCGCAACCATTCATATTGATAGATGTGCATAAGGGTAATACGAATCTGCTTACTTTGGGTGATATGTTTAGATTACGCTCTGCTGTTTCCATCGTGACAGGCAGAGTTCCTGTTGAAGACTTTGAGAAAAATGCAACAGAGAGTGCGGGTAGCATCGCTTTCATGGTTGCAAAGGGTCTAATACGATTCATATATAAAAATAGTGGCAATATCACAAAGCCTTGAACGACATTTGCAAGTACAACAACACTTAAATATCCTGCTAAGCCTTTTATATCAACGCCATTTTTGAGTTGGAAAATGGTTGTGCTGATAAAACCAAACAATGCAATCGGAATGATTTTAACAACCCAGCCTGTGACAACAAGAAAAAGACCGTGCGCGCCTTTGAAAAAATTCGCAATTGCTCGGCGAGATTCATTATCTGGGATATAGCGGATTGCAATGCCAACAACAATACTTAAAAAGAGTGCAGCCATCACTTGATGTTCTAGAAAGGGTGAAAAGATATTACTTGGAATGAGCTGGCTTAAATATTCTAAATAACTGCCTTGTTGCACAACTTCTGTTGCTGTATGAGTCTCTGTGGCTGTGGCAATATTTTTAGGGGCAATCCATAAATACAGTAAGAACGCAACGCTGGCAGCAACGACGGTTGTGCTAATAGTGTAAAATAGAGATTTTTGCCATATCTTTCGCATACCGTTATCAGCACTGTATTGTGATAATGTAACGATAATAGACAAAGCAATAATGGGTAAGCTGATGCATTTGAATATTTTGATGAATATATCAGAAATGACAAAGCTTATATCATGTATGGGTTTGAAATCAGATAAGCCACAGACAACTGCTAGCAAGATAACCAATAAGTAGACTAAAGCGGTGTTGAAACTCTTTTTCTGTTTTGGATGTGTTTGTATGCACATGGTGATCTAATCGTCTTATATAGCTTGTTAATGACTAAAACGGAACTTCTAATTGTGAAAATATAGAATATGCTAGTGTGTGTGCTTAGCAACAAGAAGAGAGTCTACAGAAGTGGCTGTATGTATGAATGTTAAAATTTGTTTTTTTCGATTGCTGTGTATTCATATTTTAAACTAAATTTGTAAAAATGAATGAAAAATAATGATTTTCAATAAATTGGCATCTTATCAATCAATAAGCTGGGAAGCAATACATTTGCGCCGGGAGGATTGAGTTAATCTACAGACGGTTTAATTGATGGTTTTTCTAAATATCAGATCAGTGATTGGTTGCTGGTAGATTATGGATGTTCTTTAGTTCGCTATTTAACTTTTGGCGCTTGTCGTCTATCGTAAAAAAGTGTATTAAGATATAAGGCGTTGCTGCAATTCATACAGAATTTTTACAAAGAGGTGGTTGGTAAGCATTCTAAAAAGCAGGGGCCCATTCAAATTTATTAAAAGCTAAAAATGAGTATACAAATGGAAAGAAGAAACTCACTCACATGGATGACACGCGTGCATGAAGAATTTACCTCAATGAAAGCGGGTAAATTTATGATGAAAAATGCAGCTGGTGAAGCTATCAATATGGTATGGGAAAAAATAGATCTCTCTTCAGAAAATTTTAGCCAAGAGATCCAAAGCTGTCATGAAATTCTTGCTCAAACTTACACAGATGTTGAACTAAGCTTTGCGCAAAAATTTCCAGAGAAAGCTGCTCAAGAACATTTTTTACAATCTTTAGCACCGCTTTTTGCAGATACACAGAACATAGATTGGATAAATGTTAAAAGCCAAATTAAAACAATGTTTGTAGATTTCTTTTCAACAAAAGATTTTACAAAATTTGCTAATCCTCATGATGTTTGTGTATTTGTCATTGCTAAAAATAGAGCAACAGGCGCGCCACTTGGGCTTCTTCAGTTTTTAGTAAGTGCTGATTATGCACCTAATAGTGTAAAAATTTGTTACTATGGTGTAAAGGCAGCGGCCTATGAGAAGGGCTTGGACCAATTATTGATGAGTACAATTTTCAAAATACTTCCCATCACAAAAAGAATATTTTTGCACACACGTGCGACCAATAAAACTGCGATTCATAGGTATGCTTCTTGGGGATTTACTCAATGTGGGGAGTCGCAAGAAGGTTGGCCAGATTTTGAGTATATCGCTGATAAATCTTATCTATTGCAACAGATTTCAGAGACGATGCTTTAGATATGTAATTATAGTTTTTTCTTATATATTTTATTCATAAGAGACGCAATATTAAGGAGAGGGCATTTCTGAACATTTCTGTGAAATCAGTAATGGTTTATATATGTTGTTCTGTTTTTTATTATCCGAAAATGCATTATAAGCGCCTTAATGCTAAAACTTTTATTAGGCATTAAGGCAGATCTTTTTTCTTTTTAATAGAAAGATTATTTTCAATTTGAGCTTCTGTTTTTTGAGATTCAGATTTATCAGAAGTAGATGCGTGAGTATGAGACCATTTGAGCGCATCAACAAAAGTACTTTCATTTGAAACAGAGATTTTTTCATCAAGAGAAACAAAAGAGCCGGTGTTTAGGTTTCTATAGTTTTTTCTGTAGTGTTCGTTAAAAAATGACTTGAAATTTTCTTGCATTTTTTCTTCTGAAGGGGTGTTTGGGAAATATGCACAGCAGAAATTTGAATCGTGAAACCAAAGGCCATGCTTTGTTCTTGCAACACCAATGGCATGTCCACCCATATTATTTTTTAAATTTAAAATACAAAAAGGTGATATTTTTAATTGTATGAAAATTTTATCAGGAAAATTATTATCAATTTCATATTGCGCTCTATGTTTTCCATCAGGCGTTTTATCCTTTTCTGTAATTTGTTCTGAGTGATGTTGATAAGTATTTTCCCCTATTTGAAGATTATTGACTGGGTTTGAAAATATATCAATATCAGCGTCAATTTTTTTAGCGTACATATTGAGACTATCGATTAAAGCATAATCTTCTTGGTCATTTTTTGATAATTCACTTAATTTTATTAACCATTCTTTGCTAAGTCCGTAACATAATCCTTCTGATGAACCCATGGATAAAATCCTGCTTTGAGAAATACCCGCAATCATTATTCCACCATGTAAGGTAACGGCCTCTTTGATATTCTGATGCCCCATGAATGAAAGCGGGATACCCGCACTACTAATTTCGCGTTGACTTGCCATACCTATTTCTTGAGAATGAAATTTTATTTCTGTAGATAGCTGTTCTTGTTCTGCCTGATATTGAGATTGATGTTTTTGTTTTGCTTCTGCTAGAGCTTTTTTATGTTCGCGAGCAACATCATGTATTTTTTTTGAGAATTGATATTCTCTGATGGATTGCGCGATATTAAAAACAGAAAAAAATGACTTGATGCCTTTCAGAATGTTAGAGAACCATCCTGCTGATTCATTTTTTTTATTTTT
>JBFWLB010000083.1:0-7325 GCA_050252335.1 Candidatus Berkiella sp.
TATTCGGCTGAAATAGTTCAAAACTCTTCCAACCAACATAACGCAGCCTTCACGCAGAACGTTGGTTATGCAGGAAGATTAAACCTTAGTGGCAATTGTCAAACATGGTCTAAATCGCCCGCTTACGTATGTTCCAAACTATAGGTAAATGTCAATTATTACCGAAATTTAGGAACATTAACTGGACAAATTATAGGCTCTAAATAAAGATGCTAAGAAGATTAGGTGAAACAACAATACTCCCCCCATTCCAGCATGACGGAATAAATTTCATGTTAACGCCAGAACAACAAGCTAGACGAAGAATAGACACTCTACTCAAGGTTTTAGTTTTATGAAGTAGAGAGAGCATGCTTAAATTTTGGTTCTTCAGCCGCATGTTTTGCAATAGTTCTCTTAAAATCTTCTACAGAACGTTTGCTAGATTTTCTCGTAGCTACCGACTTTCGACGTGTCCTAATTACCACACCTTCTCGAAAAAACCTATTTGAACACAATAGGTGCCTAGATAATTTATTCTTACTTTAAACTACAGCTTTTTTAAAATGTTCATATATCAACTCATCTTCTTCAATAAGCTTATCATGAGAAGACGAACTTATTATTTCATCTAACATCAAAGTTTTCTGTTTTATATTTTCATCTTCTTTTACTACATTTGTATCTGAAAGTAGAAACTCACAAAACAAATCTAGCAAATGTAGCTCTGGTAGTAATTGCTCAATCCACAGAAATTGCCCCATTTCATTTATTTCAAGAAATACATATTCACCATCAGGTGTAACAATAAAATCAAAGCAGCCAAAAACGACTCCTAATTTCTCCATTAAATAAATGCATTTCTTTTCAAGCTCAGAAGGCAACGTAATATGATTCAGCTTAATTTTGGTGTCTTTTTGTAAAACACGCCAATCAATTTCTTCAGAATTATGAATTTGAACGGCAACACACTGCTTACCAAAGAATGTAGCTCTAACCTCATACTGCTTTTGAATTGCAATCTGAAAAATTCCTGGCGCCAAAGCCATGCTTTCGTCATCTGCAACCATTTCAGAAGAAATACGAGTTGTATATAAATTAAATGAACCGCTATCTTCTTGCCAATTTGCAGGAAAAAATGTTTTATATATTATTTCACTTTTTTGATTTTCTTCAAAGAAATTTATTATACAATTACGATCGTTGGTAACAAGAGTATCTGGTATTGAAAAGCCGATTCGATTAGCCTCACGTAATTGAAAAATTTTAGAATTAGACTTATCAAATGATTCATATGGATTTACCCACTTAGCAGATTCTCCCAAAGTCAACCAAAGTGACTTCATGAATTGTCTGTTCTCATTCTCAACAAATTCATAATCAAATGGATCAATTTTTTTTAACAAACGAGCAAGTCCTGCCCGTCTATACCAAACAGTATCTATTTCCAACAAATCAATAAATTGTTGATCATCATATAAAGCTGAATGATATGAATTTGAATTAATTCGTTGAGTTGATCTCTGATTAAATAAAAATTCTTCAGGAAACCACCGTATGGGATTGGCCCCCTTTTTACGTAAGCAATCAGAAACTGCTCTAGCATGCGCATCTTGACGATCTGTAATAATTAAAACTTTAGGCATCTTTGATTAACTCTAAAACCTGCTTCGCAACGCCTCCCACATCATCAATAATACTCATTTCTGCAATATATGAAATATTATTCTTACATTCTTGGTCTATTGCTAAAACAAGATCTGGATGGTGCTTAATAACTTCGCGAATAGAATATAGGGCTTTATTCCTGTCCGAATGTAATGGCAACATGGCCATTTTACAGTATGCAGGCATTATATCTCTGAGTGCTGCTTTATCTTTTACTTGGCTCATAAAATGAATATAAGATCTGGCAACATTATTTCTAACAGCACTATCAGGATCTTGCAGAAAATCTGCTTTTGCAATATAGCTAAGATTACTGGGATGTTGAGACCAAGAGAGGAGTATTCCAGCCGTTCTTCTTTCCTCTACATCCTTAGAGAAATGGATAATATTCAATAATTCATGATTATGTTTTTTTGCAAGCACACTCAGCTTCTTTGCAATACCATGCATGACAGGATCATCAGAATCGAAGAAACCTTTATCATAAGATTCTTCATACTCTACATGATTGAGCATTAATTCAATACGACGCTCATTAAGTTTTTCGTAAAGACTAATTAATTCTTTCGGTAGTTTTTTTACTGCATGCGAAGGCTCTGGAATAACTCTATACCTAATTGGCATGTCTGTAGGAATAATATCTAGCACAAAATAAAAATCGCCATTAGAGAGTGCCATATATGAACACTTCATATCGTCAAGAGGGAGTTTGCTTTTAACTTGCTTAATAGTTTCTTCACAGTATTGGTTCGACTCTGATAATCTAAAGGCTTCACCAACCTGCATAGTAGAGAGTTTTCTTATCTCTTTGGCCGTATCACGATCGATACCCATCACCTCAATCCCAGCGCAAGTCACTTCTAATGTATCCAATGAAAAAGATGACTTAACAATTTGTGAATATAAGATGAAAGATACAAGACTGATGTATAAAAATACCTTTTGAAATATTTTCATGATATCTGAATAAACACCTTCTGGATTATATTAGTAATTAAGCGACATTATATATCAATAATTTCTCTTCACCATTTTTTTATGGCATACCGCAAAGCAACATATTAAAATAATTCTTGCAAATGTAAAAATAATTTGTATGATACAACCCTGTCTGAAATTCTAAACTTAACACATCAGAAAAGATGGGTTTGTATATTTCAAGGAAGTACTCAAATGAAGAAGAAAAACAATCCCCCCCCTCTCAAAAGAGTTTTTGCACGATTAATTAGCCGTGAAATAGCTAGCAACGATTTAGAGAAAGTCTCTGGTGGCAATAAAAAGGAAAGTGGTTGGTACTGGACTAATACAGAGAAATTCAAAGGCTATGATTGTTGTAAATAATTATTCAACATGAGCATTCTCATCAAGAGTAAATAACTTTTTCACGCTGGGCTTTTAAAGATATTTGTAACATTTGGCCTTACCAATTTTTTATAGTCTAGTTTTAAAATAAGGAAGTAAAATGAAAATATTAGACCATAAACAAGCTGATTTAATCACTGGTGGATATTGGCAAGCGATTGGAACAGGTATTGCAATTTATACGGCATGGCCTAGCATTGCAGATTCAACCTCATATTGGGCTAATACTGGTGCAAATTTGGGTGGCTGGATCTATGATACAACACATCCAAATGCTGGTGGAAAAACCCTCTACACTGCAGAAGATCTAAATTTATCATACATAGTACCACTACCTAATTAGTGAGAAAAATATTCTTTAATATACCAATAAGTAGCTGTATGCAAAACTAGAAAGCTGTGTAGTAGAAAAATAAAGATCAAACCCTTTTTAAGAATGGCGCTATTCAATCTTTGATCATTATCTGCAAATCCATAAAACCATGGCTTTCTTTTTTTTGCTATAGTATAAAAAAGTACTAATGGATATATATAATAAATAAAATTCGTTGTACTCATGTTAATAAACTCATAAATCTAGGATTAGCTCAATTATAAGATAAAAAATAAATAAAGGTAACCATTCACTCTATATTACAGAATAACTTTTTTGGATCACTTTAACAAAAAATATCCCAAAAACTACTAAAGTACATATCTAATAGGATTGCTGTTGAGTAAACCAATTTTCCTCTCTTGGCATCAAAGGAATAATAATTTAATTTACTTGGGTAGCTGGAACTATGATACCCCACATTCAGACACTCGCGGGAGATATATAATATCACTACCTCATGAGTAAAAAAATATTAATGGATATATGCAATAGATTTGACTCCTCTACATATAAGCTTATATAAAAGAGTCAATTTTTAATGATGGGACTAAGATATTTTTTCAAATACCATTAAAAAACTTAAATATTATAAATTTATTTATCTAGTCCACACATCATCTTTTCTCTCTTTAGGCTCAGGATATGGTTTATTCTTTGTTTGCTCATACAAAATAACAGTCAATGATCCAAAATAAATACAAGAAAGAAAATATCCAAAAACTTGAGAGTCAGAAAATGTATTGAATACATAAATGATAAAATAATAAAGCACTAAATGACAAAATACTTCAATGCCCTTACCTTTCATACGCCTGTTTGATTCAGATACAGCTTTTCTAAAGCGTAGCTTATCAATGAGTATTATATTCACCACAATATTAAGCCTGAATATTATATAAAATAAAACAACAGAGTATAAAAGGGCACCAAAAACATATAAGGAGTTATGATGACCAAGTAGTATTTTTATAAAAATAGGAATCACATAAAAATAAAATGCAAACCAAAAAGCATAAATTGACAGCTCTTTATATATTTTAAAGTCACACAATAAATCTATTAGTCTAATTTTTTTACCCTGAAATTTCTGATGTCCTATATTTAGAAGTGCCGGATATAAAGTTGAACAACCAATCATTGAAAAAAGAATAATCATGATATAAGTATTCCAATTTTCTAATAATTGATTAATATATGTGTTAGTATTTATTCCTAAATCAAATGCCTTCGGAAAAACCCCATCACCCATCCCACCAATAAACGCCATCACCAATGATAAAAACAGAAAATAACTCAATGGTGGAGTTATTATCTTGTAAATCCCTTTAAACTGTTCTTTAATATTTTTTATCTTATTCTCATCCATATTACTGCCCTATTTTCTATATTTAATTTCCAACGTGACAGATGAACATTTCATCGGTTTTACGCTTAAAAATTTATTGACACATTGATAGATTAAATCTGATGTTTTCGTCAAAATACGATATAGCGGCAATCTACATTTCCTAAGACACCTTGTCAATAATGTCCATAGAGACTTGTGTATGCACGAATAATTATACATTACAATCAAAAAACTATTGCGATTTCATTGACAGGAAAGTGAATTGAAGGTTACATCGAAAAATCGGGCAAGGGTTACTCATCATATTTAACCCTCACCTGGCTTTCAGCCATCCTCTCCCAAAATTGGTAGAGGCATTATGATTCGCTTTCGCGAATCGAAAACGCTGTAATAAAAATTTTACAGCCAATTAAATCATTTGGAAATTTCTTTGACAATCGTATTCACATCATCTTCCACAGATTTACTTTCTATTGTTATAGTAGCTACTTCTTCATATAAAGCATCGCGTTGTTCATGTAGTTTATCCAAGAAGAGACTCAGATCTACTGGCAATAATGGAGAAGGCCCTCCTGACATCCGCTCAATTTGTACAGATGTGCTTATTTTTAAGTAAATGACATATTCTGATGATAATAGCTTTCTATTTTTATCATCCAAAACAAAGCTGTCTTCTGTCGTAATTACGAGATTTTCTTTTCCAAGATAATTTTTAAGTATTTCATTTTGACATTGATAGAAAGCTTCTGCCCCCTGTATACCAATAATTTCATTCAATGTTCGTCCGATATAACGTTCTAATCCTATATTTGTATCAATATGTGTCCAGCTTAATTTGTCAGCCAATGCCTTTCCAAGCAATGATTTTCCTGCCCCCATATGACCTACTATAAAAATACGATTAATGCTCATTTATCTTTACCTCTAAATTTAATTATAATTATGCTCAAATATATCAATCAAACATAATTTTTTAAAGAATATTTTAATTCAGATTATGAAATTTTTGCTTATATTTATTTGTTCCCAACCATCTAAACTACTGTGCCCTATGTTGCTTCACCCATTCTGTAACGAGTACCTTAGATTTAGCAATTTGATCGGGTGACATTTTCTTCTCAAGCTGGCTCAAATCTCGTTTAGCATTTTCATTGTCTTGACTCGCACTGAGACTTAACCACATATGGGCTGTAGCGTAATCTATCCCCATACCTGCCTTGATATATCTCATACCCAGCACATATTGAGCTTCTGCAAAATCTTGTTCAGCTGCTTTTAAATACCATTTTTCTGCCTCTTTCTCATTTTTAGCAACACCCTCCCCATTGGCATGCATGATACCCAAATTATATTGTGCCTCAGCAATACCTTGCTCAGCAGATTTTAAATACCATTTTGCAGCCTCTTTGTAATCTTGAGGCACACCGTTACCATTATCGTACATAATACCAAGGCTATATTGTGCTCCACCATCCCCTTGCTCAGCAGCCTTCAAATACCATTTCATTGCTTCTGCATAATCCTGATCTATACCTTCACCGTTGTCATACATAATGCCTAAATGATACTGAGCTTGCACCACACCTTGCTCGGCAGCTTTTAGGTACCAGTTTGCTGCCTCTTTTAGGTTCTGAGCTACACCTTCGCCATAATGATACATAAACCCTACATTATATTGTGCTTGTGCATCCCCTTGTTCAGCAGCTTTTAAAAACCATTTCGCTGCTTCTTTCTTATCTTGGGCAACGCCTTCTCCATTGGTATACATAACACCCAAATTATACTGTGCTCCAAGATCACCTTGTTCCGCGGATTTCAAAAACCATTTTGCTGCTTCTTTTTTATCTTGAGCAGCACCTTCGCCATTGGCATACATAATTCCTAGACTATATTGCGCACGTGCATCCCCTTGCTCAGCTGCTTTTAGATACCATTTTACTGCCTCTTTTTCATCTTTAGACACTCCCTGCCCACGAACATACATAATACCTAAATTATATTGCGCTTCGGACACGCCTTGTTCAGCCGCTTTTAAATACCATTTTGCTGCCTCTTTGGGATCTTGAGCTACTCCCTTACCCTTATCATACAGAAGCCCTAGATTGTATTGCGCTTCAGACACACCTTGTTCAGCTGCTTTTAGATACCACTTTGCTGCTTCTGTGTGATCTTGACTCACACCTTCACCACTCATATACATAATCGCAAGATTGTACTGTGCTTCAGCAATATCTTGCTCAGCCGCTTTTAAATACCATTTGGCTGCTTCTTTTGAATCTTGAGTAACACCTTTACCCTCATCGTACATGATGGCTAAATTATACTGCGCTTGCGCAACACCTTGCTCAGCAGATTTTAAATACCAACTCGCTGCTTCGCTGTCATTTTGATCCACACCTTTACCTGTTGCATACAAAACGCCAAGATTATATTGTGCTTCAGCGTTCCCTTGTTCTGCATTTTTAAGAACTGTTTCATATATCTTGGTGTCATCAAGTGATGCTGGGTTTTCTGTAGATTCTATAGATTCCGTAGGCTCTATAGAATCTGCAGATTGGATAGACCCCATAGATTCCGTAGATTCTATAGACT
>JBFWLB010000084.1:0-7243 GCA_050252335.1 Candidatus Berkiella sp.
TGATGGGCAACTTGTGATTTCCCCACGCACGTGGGGGTGTTTCCGCCCAAGGTTAGCGCTGCAGACGGCGTTCCGAGTTTACCCCACGCACGTGGGGGTGTTTCTTTGTCTACTGCTTTGGCGGGTATCAATAAATAGTTTTCCCCACGCACGTGGGGGTGTTTCTTACTTCTATCTTTAGCTGTCAAGAAGGAATAGGTTTTCCCCACGCACGTGGGGGTGTTTCTGTCAGCAGATGAAATAGGTGAATGGATGGCATGTTTTCCCCACGCACGTGGGGGTGTTTCTATTTAAATGTTTTAAAAGTGCGAACAAGGCTGGTTTTCCCCACGCACGTGGGGGTGTTTCTAATGATTTATAAAGTTTATTCTGTATTTGATAGTTTTCCCCACGCACGTGGGGGTGTTTCTCGGGGTGCGCGTTATTACTACGCAATTGAGCAGTTTGAATGTTCAGCTTTTTCCTCAGTCTTTTTCTTTTTATATTGAGGTTCATCGCAACTTGTATTATTTTCGAATGTTTCAAGTTTACGTTTTTTGGGATTACTAACATTTTTATCTTGCTGCTTCTTTGCTTCTAATGCTGGAAGAAAAACGTTATTGTTAGAATTATTCTGAACATCAATGGTTGTTTCTACACTACTAATAGCATTGTTCTGTTCTTGTGTCTCCCACTTCTTTATTAAAAATTCAGGAATTAAAGTAGCTTTGTCAGAGTTGTTTTGAAGCTCATTGAAGTAGTTTTGCTCATTTTTAGAGACATTCCAAAATGTACACTTATATTCAGTGCTACCATCCGCAGCTGGAATGGTTTTTGAATCATCAAAACAAAACTGGTGATCATGTCCTATACGAACCTCTAAATCCGAACGTCCACAATATGCTGGTTCACCAATCTTTAACATATTTGGAAATGTGGTTAATTCCTCCCTCGCAACAAAGTCATTCTTAATCTTAATATAAGGTATATTTTTAATTCTATTATAAAAATTAGCAAAGGGGATATAACCATGTTTTAAAGGATTATAATCAATTTCGTCTACGCCATCCTCACCCACTAATTGAGGTTTAACTTTAATCTTATACAAAAGATAATGAAACAAATCATATCTTGTTGAATTAAATACTAGCACAGACAAGCTTTCCATAGCATACTTCCGATCACTTGCACTTTTATAATTCAATGCGGTAACGGCTCGATATAAATTTGCATTGATGATGTGTTTTAAGGCAGTGATAGTTTCAGGCTTATTTAATACTTGAAAAAATTGATTTTCATGAGAGGGGCCATTTAAGACTCCAATATTGTTTAATCTTTCCATTACGTCCTCATTAAACAATTCCTCTTTACTCATTCTGTCTTTATTTTCTCTCTTATCTCCAATTTCAAGATCTGAAAAAACGGCCGATTCATTTGAGAGACTTTCAACACAATGTAGGCAAACAATCAATTTAAGGAGATCAATAAGAAAATAAAGAGGGAAGTTGCTAGAAAATACATCTGGATTATTCTTCACCACGCTAATTTCTCTAATATCTCTAAATCGTATATCCTTGAACAGAATATTTTGCTCAGATGTATTTAGTAAAGTATCCATTAATGTTTTAGTATTTTGGAGCGCCTCGACGCTGGTAAAATGACCATCATACCAAAGATTAATTTCAGCCTCAGGATTTGCTTTTTTCCATTTGATGACAGGGGTTAAAATTTTATTGATAACGGCATCTTTGTCAGCATTTTGAACTATATAGTGGGAGCTAACATCCAGAGCGGAGTTGATCCACATAAGATTTATCGAGTAATTATTTGGTTTTGTGGCAAAATCAAGCATGATAGAATAATCCATGATTATATTAAAACTGCCAGAAAAATAACATTAAATAATTCTGTTGCCAACAAATGCAACTACACTTGCCTCATGAACTAGCGCACAATTAAAACAAAATAACTTTGATTTTTAATGATTTATTTATCTTTGTTTTAAAGCGTAGAACAGTAAATTTTATCTCTTAGAACAATAAAAAAACATATTTTAGATGAAGTATGAACCACAAGCGGATTTTTTGTATCACAACAAGAGCAGGGGCTGCATTCAGAATCAGGTTGTTGAGTGGCATTTTTGTTTTAGCTAAGGATTTTCAAAGCAAAGATTTAAAAAATCCATCTGCTCACTAAAGTGAGCTTCTTCCCTTGATACCAAGGGAAGAATATCATTCACTTCGTTCATTTTTTAAGTGATTTGCATTAGACGACTAAGAGGTTGTTTATTGTTTCGATTCCTTGAGATAAATAAATCTTAAAATCAAGATTAGCAAAGATTATTCACATTCTAAGGAGGGCATAAAGTATTTTATATCTCCCCATCATTATCTTTAGAAAAGATTTCATCTAAACCTATTCCATAGCAACTCATAGATAAGCTTCCCAGTGTGCAGCCGCGTAATAATGGGCGCGCGGGTACATTTTCAGCAGCAGCAAGACCCGCAGTGTAGAGTAGAGGAATAAAATGATCGGGTGTTGGCACTGCGATTTTAAAATCAGGGTGCTCTGTTACACGCAATATTTCAGAGGGTTGATGAGTCATATGTTCGGCTACAGCATCATCAAAGCGATATGCCCAGTCAGTGCCTTCCTCATGCATTTTCCAGTTAATATTACGCAAATTATGTACTACGTTGCCACTGGAGAGGATTATTACACCACGTTCACGCAAAGGAGCGAGTAGTGCAGCTAATTTTAAATGATAATCGAGGGGCTTTTGTGCGTTAATTGAAAGTTGCACAACCGGAATGTTAGCTTGAGGATAAAGATGAGCAAGCACACTCCAAGTACCATGATCCAGCCCCCATTCTCCTTGATCTAACTCGATGGATTGGGGTTTGACAATTTCAGAGACTTCTTCTGCGAGTTCAGGTAATCCTGGAGCAGGGTAATCAAAAGCAAATAATTCTTCAGGAAAACCATAGAAATCATGAATAACGCGTGGTCGCGCCATTGCAGTGACTGCTGTTTGCTCGATAAACCAATGTGCGGAGATAACAAGTAATGCATGAGGTGGCGTAAGAGAAGTACCAAGCTTTTGCCATGCCTCTGTATAACGATTCTTCTCTATTGTGTTCATCGGGCTTCCGTGGCCTAAGAAAAGAACGGGTGCTTTATTCATGATGTAATAATCTTATAATTGCCAATTAGGTAGATTATATCAACGCTCGGACACTTTCTAAATAAAAAGTAATTAATCGCTTGCTTTGCATTTGCATCATGAAACATAGTTCTTGGTTGTGCTACAGGGAAATGCGCATCTTTACCAGCAAGACCTTTTGCAGTTAAGAACAAGCCTTCTTTAAAAGAAATTGTAACGACATTATAGTGTGTTGGTTGATTAAATAGTAATTTGGGGAATTATCAGGACACCCACAATAGCAAGCTCCTGAATGATTTGAGTCTAGGAGCCGGCTTGAAGGTTAATTTTTGAGCGTTAGCTTTTCACTTAGTTTTTAAACTTTTGCTAATTGATGGAAATGTTGTTTGAACATCTGTTTGTGGCGCGTCGAAGATACCACGGGTTTTGAATGAATTATACATTGCCAGATAGTGAATAGATTGCCTAGGATCCTTCTTTTTAGGCTCTATATGAGCACTTTGACTATATGATTTTACCAAAGGCGCTGTAGAGATTGAGATGTTCATTTTAGGAGATGGACTCGTTTTGGGTTCGCAGGCTTTAAAAGAATCAAGCACTGCTCTAAAATCACTACTACACTGGGTGCAGAAATAAGATGCTTCTATGTATTGCTTAGGGCTTAAAATGGGGTATTCTTTTAAATCGCTTAAAAAATTATAAAATTCAATGTAGCGATGTAGATAAATCTGTGATCTATTATATTCAGCAATATGCGCTGCTGAATCTAATAAACCTAATAGAAGCTTTTCCGATTCAATGAGCTGATCGCTTTCAATCATTAAGTGCTCTATCTGTTCTAATATTTTGGGGGTTAGCTCTAAATAGTAATACATATATTTCTCGATAAAAGCCGCGCATTATACACAGAATAAGTTGTGCATCAAAGCATTATTTATTAATCATTACAAATGGTTGAGACGATTTTTGAGGTAGCATTACTATAAATTATAAGGAAATAAATAATGGAATATAGACGATTTGGTCATTCTGGACTCAAAGTGCCCGTTTTTAGTTTTGGTACGGCAACTTTTGGTGGAAGCAATGAATTCTTTAAAAACTGGGGTGATACGAATGTTAAAGAAGCAACACGCTTAGTAGATATATGTTTAGAACGAGGTGTTAATTTTTTTGATACAGCGGATGTATATTCTGCTGGTGTTTCTGAAGAAATCCTTGGACAAGCCATTAAAGGGCGTCGTGAAAAAGTGCTGATTTCGAGCAAAGCAACCTTTAAAATGAGCGAAGATCCCAATGCGGTTGGCTCATCACGTTATCATCTGATTCAAGCCTGCGAGGCTAGTTTAAAACGGCTGGGTGTTGATCATATTGATGTATATTTTATGCATGGTTTTGATGCTTTAACGCCCGTTGAGGAAGTCTTAAGTGCTTTGGATCACCTTGTGCAAAGTGGCAAGATCCGTTACATCGGTTGCTCAAATTTTTCTGGTTGGCATTTGATGAAATCGCTTGCTGTTTCAGAAAAATATGGCCTTGCACGCTATGCTGTATATCAAGGTTATTATTCATTGATAGGGCGAGAGTATGAATGGGAGCTTATGCCTTTAGGTCTGGATCAAGACGTTGGTCTAATGATATGGAGTCCTTTAGGATGGGGAAGACTCACGGGTAAAATTCGCCGCAATCAACCCATGGCGAAGGGGCGCATACAGGCAGGTGGCTCTGTAGGAGGGCCTGAAGTGCCACAGGAATATTTGTATCAAGTGATAGATGTGATTGATGAAATTGCAGAAGAAACAGGGAAAACAGTTTCACAAATTGCATTAAATTGGTTATTACATAGACCCACGGTAACCAATATCATTATTGGTGCACGAGATGAGGCGCAGCTTTTGCAAAATTTAGATGCAATTGGTTGGTCATTGACACAAGCACAAATTGCCAAATTGGATGCAGTAAGCACGCGTACACGCACCTACCCTTATTGGCATCAGTTAGATTTTACCGAGCGCAATCCAATACCAACGGCTTAAAATAGGCAATGCTTCTTTTTTATGTATGCAGCATAAAAGAGAAGCATGTTATTTTATTTTTGCAGTATTTTTTTTACTGTATCCAATACTTGTTGTGCATGTCCTTTGGCGCGTACTTTTTTCCATATATGACGAATAATACCTTGCTCATCAATAAAAAAGGTTGTTCGCTCTATCCCCATCAGAAAGCGTAAAATAATATTGTTTTCAATCACAACATTAAAATATTGACACAATCTTTCATCTGGATCTGTAATGAGCGCAAAAGGGAGCCCTAGTTTTGTACTGAATTTTTCGTGACAAAGCAAATTATCTCTTGAAACTCCCAAAACACGCGTATTACATTCTAAAAACAATGGGTGCAATATTTTGAAGTCTCTGCCTTCCAACGTACAGCCGGGTGTATTGTCTTTAGGGTAAAAATACAAAACAATATTGCTGCCTAGAAGATCTGCAAATGAATGCAAATTGGGATCTGTGCAGTTAAAAGTGAAATTTGGTACTGGGTCGCCTATGGCTATTTTTTTCATTATCTATACCTTTCTGCTTGAATATGTATCCTTTCCTTAAGATATTTTTTTCGTTTAGCTTCTATTTCTGCTTCAGTAGGTTGGGGTGTAGGAGACAAATTTTCTTTTGTTCGTTGAAGCTCCTCTGCAAAGCTTAATTTACGATGGTGTATCATTGCTAAGTCGCCAAGCAGCTGCGTTGCTGCTTCAGCCTCAGGCTGAGGTTTGTGTTTGTCGTTGTGGCGCGCCAAATGAGCTGGACGTTCAGTTGCATTGTGAGTTTGTGTTCGGAATAAGAATTGAGATACAGCATAAATCAATTGAGTAAATTGATACTTTGAAAATTCATAACCCCATTTTAATATATTTTTTATTGTTTCAAAAATCATCGCAGCCATCATATTTTTTATTCATGAATAGCTGATTATGATACAAAATGCCCCATAAATGCTAGAGGCCTATATTTTTTATATGAGGTTTACAACCTATCTTATTACACATACCGTTTGTCAATAATTGGACTGAATTGTTTCTGAGTTGAACCTTATCTTTAGTATAATCATCCGTTATTTTATGTGTATGTCAAATACTAAGGTAGTATATAGTGTTAGGAACAACTTTATCAGATACAAGCAAATCTGAGCCAAAATCTGATTGGTTATTACAGACGGATAGGCATTATAAAATTTGGTTTAGCGCTGATCCTAAAGAGTTCTTATCTGTGGAAAATAAAATGCGCCTTATTCGTTTTCGCGTAGAAAACCCTCATGCTGAGATTTACTTTGTTTATAGTAGTAAAATATTATCGGAACAGACATGTGTAGAATTGAAAGAATTTTTTCAACCTATATCAATAACGCCGATTGACTTTGACCAAGACATACCCGTACTTTTAAATCATGATTATGACAAAATTCTTTATCAAATTGCACAGGTTGAAATTGAAAGAGCATTGAGCGGAGAGGGTGGGAATCTTGCTGCAGCTTCTGATTGTGTGCGATTGCTCCCTGGTTTAATAGAAAAATGTGGTATTTATTCTGATCTAGATGTTGAGCTTTGTTTTAATACTTTAGCACAGTTCATAGCACTGCAATCCCCTGTCGTTTTTCCTTGTGTTATAGAGTTAGATGGCAAAAATATACAAAACATGTCTTTTAATAATGAGCTTTTGAGCTTTGCACAAAATCCATTGACAAAAAAATTAGCACCTGAAGCCATTGCCAGCATACGTGCAGCACAATTAGAAATAATACAACGATACGCAAAACCTGCGGCTGCATTATTAGCGCCTGTAATCAGAGGGTTGCATACTGCAGTTGCATTGGATCCAGAATTAAATGCACTTGTTACGTGGTATATTTCTAATGTGAACAATGGTTCTGAGAGAAGTGTCTTTGATTTAAGACAATTTATCAAAAAGTTAAGTATCAAATATCTTTGTATGGCAATTTACCCACATTTTTTCCAAAATGAACAACCCTCTGTTGATCTGAGTTTTTTATCTCATGAGCAAATTTGTGCATATCTAGGAGCCTGTCTTAGAAAAGAATTTCAATTAA
>JBFWLB010000085.1:0-7068 GCA_050252335.1 Candidatus Berkiella sp.
AAAAGCAAAGACTAAGACTAAGACTAAGACTAAGACTAAGACTAAGACTAAGACTAAGGCTACAGTTAAAAAAGCATCAACAAAGAAAGTAGATAAAATGACAAAGCGTGAGCAAACACTGAACAAAGCAGTAAAGCTACTTAAAGCAAGTGAAAAGCGCTTAAAAAAACAGTTGATGGATTTGCAGAAAAAGCATAAAAGTGCAATCCTAAAAGCGCGTAAATTAATGAAGCAAAAACTTGCTCAAAAATCTAAAGCGCATTTAAAAGCAAAAAATGAAATGACGAAGAAATTTAAAATGTTGGTAAAAACGCTTAAGAAAGCGGCTGGCAAGAAAACGAAACCAGAAATGAAGAAAAAAGTAACAAAAAAAGTAGCAAAGAAAGTGGTTGGAAAAGAAAAGTCAAAAACAACCAGAATGAAAAAAACCGTGAAAAAAGTAATGAAGAAACGCCCAATTAAAAAGAAAATGGCACGCTTTAAGAGTAAATCATCCCATCGCAAGATGAGAAAAGCTGCGTAACTATAGACAATCATAATGGCGTACACTTATAGTCACAGTACATGACTAAGTACGCCATTTTTTTATGAGATATGAACTATCATGAATGGAACTCACAACCCTTACGCTATTGATAAATTAATGGAAGAAACTCGCAAAATAGCACATGCCTACTATCAAAATACGGGCAAAACACTTCCTATTAGTAATGAATTAGGCCGTTTTGATGCTCAAAAAATTCTTGAATTGCAGAGCTTAACACATCCTGAAATGGGGGTGGATTTTTTAGGGACAGGCCGATTTGCTTCACAGAAGTTTGTTGTTAAAAGCCGCGTAATCTTTAAACCACAAAAGTCAGGGCATCGAATGGGGGCATTAAGTTTAGATGGAAATTGGGATAGTGCAATTTTAGTAGTTTATAATGCAGAATATAAGCCAGATGAAATTTACATGACGAAGAAAGATGACATCATTCAAGCGATAGGGCATATCAGCCATAATCAGCGTAATGGCTTTTCGATTGCTAAGTTTAAAGCCTTGGGTACCTTGGTTTGGGATTCTACCAATGGGCATTATCGTTTTGATATTTAATTGACAAATTCCTCTCAAAATGACTAAATATCAAGTCTGACTTTCTTGTACATGCACCCAGTTAGTATTTAATGACAAATATTCATACAATCCTTGGTTTTGAGACCTCAACGGACGTTTCTAGTGTAGCGCTCCTTCATCATGGTAAATGGTACATACGTTCAAATTCAACGCTTAAAATGCATAGTGAACTGATTTTGCCTATGCTACAGTCCTTGTTACAAGAGGCTGAGATTGAATGTTCCGATGTGCAAGCAATTGCGACGGGTGTGGGGCCCGGTAGCTTTACGGGTGTGAGGTTAGGCGTTGGTTTAGCACAGGCATTGGGTTTTGGTCTTGATATTCCTATTTTCCCCATTTCTACTTTAAGTGCTTTGGCGTATAGCGCCATTGAAGCTGGCAAACACACGCCTGAAGCACTGATTTTGGCTGCTTGGGATGCTCGTATGCAAGGTATTTACTGGGGGCTTTATCGAAGCTGCCTTGATTTAGGTGTACAGCCTTTGCTTTGCGATAGACTATCTTCGCCTGAAGTAATGAGTCTTGGTGAATTTAGAGATAACCCACTGATTGTTGTGGGCTCAGGTTTTGATCCATACTGTGAAAAAATTCCTGAACAATGGATAGATAATTGGCAGGAAAAATATAATCAAAGATTGCATCATCATTATCCAAGTGCAAAAGAAATTGTGCTGTTAGCAGAGATGGCTATAAATGCAGGCACAAAAGCGATTTCGCCCCAAGAATTACTGCCGCATTATATTAGAGATAACGTCGCGCAAGTCAAAAAAATAGGATAGTCTTCTAATGCCAGTCAGTTAAGAGCTGATGGCATATAGGTTTTAATAAATTATTCCTCAGTGGCGCAAAGCGCCGTATACTCCCTTTGCTGTCAAAGGGAGTCGCCGTCTGCGGCGGAGGGATTTTTAAATAAAGATTAAAAAAATCCTTCTGCTCACTCACGTGAGCCTCTTCCCTTGATACCAAGGGAAGATAATCATTCACTTCATTCATTTCTTAACTGACTGGCATTAGGATAGGTCTTTGCTCTTTTTTTACCGATGAGCGCAGCGAATCAGGCTCCCAATTTTACTGATTCTTCTACAAATGAGCGTAGCGAATGATTTTTTCCTCTACCAATTTTGGGAGAGGACGCCCGTAGGGCAGGTGAGGGTTTTTAAAGATTATAAAGTTATTTGATTTTGGAATAATGTTATTTTGAGAAATTTAGATTTAGTTCTAGAAAAAATTATTTTTGAGACAGAATAATCAATAAGTGATTAACTCATTTAACCCTCACCGGCTTCTTCGAAGCCACCTCTCCCAAAATTGGTAGAGGGAAAAATGTTCGCTTTGCGAACGAAGAAAAAGACAGTGGTTAATTAACTCAAAACGCATCACTGCTAACTACGCAATGTAGGGATTTATCAGCTTGTGAGTGCAACACAAGCTTTTGGACTATATTACGACAGCAGCTGCTCAAGCACCGACTCATACATGCGAGACAGTTTGAGTAAATCACTGATTTCAACATGCTCATTGACTTGATGGATAGTTGCATTGATAAGTCCTAATTCTGCAACATGACAACCATATTCCGCAAAAAAACGACCATCTGATGTACCACCTTTGGTGCAACATCTGGGCTTTAGTTTTTGTTCTGATTCTACTGCATTCAACAGCGCTTTTATCAATGGGCTGTCTAGCTCTGTATAGAATGTATTGCCAACACAATGCCATCTGATATCAAACTCAAAATCTTGTTGATGCAATAGTGTTTCTATTTGAGATTGTATGATTGTGCTGGTTAAAGGAGGAGAAAAACGAATATTAAAATTTACATCCAAATGAGAAGGAATCACGTTAGTGGCACCCGTACCTGCTTGAATATTCACAATTTGCAGACAGGTTTCTGGAAATAAGTGTTCTGCTTTTTGCCACTGAATCTTTAAGAGTTCATTTAAAGCTTGTACAGAAAAATGAATAGGATTGCGTGCAAGATGTGGATAAGCAACATGCCCTTGTTTTCCACGAATCGTTAAAAAACCTGTTAAAGAACCTCTACGGCCTACTTTGATTACATCGCCTAGCACTGTTTCGCTACTTGGCTCTCCCACTAAGCACCAGGTAGGAATTTCATTACGTTTTTTTAAAATTTCTAAAACAGCGCGCGTACCATGAATAGAGGGGCCTTCTTCATCGCTAGTAATGAGAAAGGCGAGACTACTATTTTTCAGGGTGTTTTTTGCTAAAAATCGTTCGCACGCAGTGATCATGGCTGCTAAGCCGCCTTTCATATCTGCTGCTCCTCTACCGTAGAGCAATCCATCTGCTTGCATTGCGGCAAAGGGAGGATAATTCCATTGTGCTTCATTGCCCACAGGCACTACATCTGTATGACCTGCTAATACGAGCAAAGGAGCTTTATCTCCGATTCTTGCCCATAGGTTGCTTACGCCTTCTATCTCAAAGCGTTCAATATGAAACCCCATTTTAGTTAGGCGTTGTATAATAATATCCTGACAACCTAGATCTTTAGGTGTAATAGAAGGGCAGCGAACTAAGGCTTCAGTCAATGCAAGGGTTGATTCCATATCTTAAACGCTCCTACAAATGACAATCACGTAATAGTTCATTAATCGCTACTTTTTGCCTGGTTTTGTCATCCACCTTTTTCACAATGATGGCGGCATATAAGCTATATTTGTTATCAGAAGAGGGGAGTGTGCCTGATACGACAACAGAACCGCGTGGTACTCTTCCATAGTATATCTTGCCTGTTTCTCTGTCATAGATACGTGTGCTTTGCCCAATATAAACACCCATTGAAATCACTGAGTTTTCTTCAACAATAACACCTTCTACAATTTCGGAACGTGCACCAATAAAGCAATTGTCTTCAATAATAGTTGGGGAAGCTTGTAAAGGCTCTAAAACGCCACCAATGCCTACACCACCGGAGATGTGTACATTTTTGCCAATCTGCGCACAAGATCCAATAGTCGCCCATGTATCAATCAGCGTGCCTGTATCTACAAAAGCACCTACATTGATGTAGCTGGGCATGATTACTGTGTTTTTGGCAAGGTGCGCACCGATGCGAACACAGGCCGGCGGAACAATGCGTGCGCCCAAATTTTCAAAATCTGATTGGGTGAAGTTTTGAAATTGCAGTGGCAGTTTATCAAAAAATTGTGTGAAGCCACCATCGATTGGTTTATTGGGGAACAATTTAAAGGACAATAAAATTGCCTGCTTCACCCATTCATTGACTTGCCAAGAGCCGGTACTGGTTGGATGAGCCACACGTAATGCACCGGCCTCTAATAAGCTAAAGCACTGTATAACGGCTTTTTTAATAGGGGCAAAAGTAGGATTGGTGGGGTTTAGCTCAGCCCTTTGATTCCATGCTTGAGTGATAACATTCATCAATGTAGCATCAGAGTGTGAATTATTGTTCATTTATTCTATATACCTTTAGAAAGAATTAGTTTGTTAGCATTCTTTTGGGGGTGGATTATGACATTAAAATGCAAAGCTATATGAGGGTGTATATTATCAGCTATCTATTTGAGGGGCTATTCTGATTAAGCTGCTAAAAAAAGCAAGCCGATACTATTGCTAGCATCGGCTTTAAAAATATTTAAGTCTATTCGGACTTAGGTATTTAGACTAGGGACCACTGCCTTCGTTACCACTCAAGCCACCACCGCTAGAGTCAGCACGACCTGTGTCACCGCCATCACCCCAAATGGTTTGACCACCGGAACTGATGATGTTTGGTAAGAATACCAAACCAGCTGCAATACAGAGCAACACGATAGGTTGGCTTAAAGGTACTTGTGTTGGGTTATCTTTATGTGCTTTGAATTTCAACATACCCATCATTGCGAAACCAACGCCTGCTACATAACTTGCAGCAGTAATCAATTTTGCAACACCACTCATACTTTTGGTTACTTCGGTACCTACATCTCCGAGTGATTTTCCACCACCACCCGCCATGACCAAATCTGATATGAGAAATAGGGCAATCAAAGCGCCAAAGTAAACGCATAGCGTGAGCAGCGTTTTCCCTTGGTCCTTCGGTGCCACCGTTATTACATTACTTTTCATAGCTCTCTCCTCTATTTAAGAAAAAATAAAACTACATTTTAGAACAACTAAAGCGGTACTTTTGCAAAAACAGTCTTTTTCCAATAATCAAGTTGTGGTGCAAATGCTTTTCGAGAAGGCAACAGTTTTAAGTGTCTCATTACCTCATGTTGCGCTTGCTCTTTGGTTAAATTTGCATCTAATAATCCCTGTCCAAATATTTTGGGATCACTTGCATCTGGGCCAAAACAATTGACCACATCCTTCGTTCTGTCTTTTAGACTCATATGAACAGATTGCAGTTTCCCTTTATATACAGAATCTTTGTCTAGTGAACAGTATAGAACGCGACAAAAATTATGCAGATCAGATTGGCTTATTTCGGGTAAATAAATAATTCTTCCACCTGAGTTTCCATCCATACCAACGGCATCAATGAAAAAACATTGTGCGCAAAAACAGCAGGCCGTTGCTAAGTTGTCGATATTATTGTTCTTATAATTTTGGTCTATGTTTACCACTTCGTGAAATTCTTTTGAAAAAAAACCACAATATCTGCAAGTATAATGATCACGTTGCAAAACTTTTTTCTTGACTAACAAGAATTTATTATTCTTTTTTCGAGCATGGTATATCCTCCAAGCTCCTTTTTGTGCTGTTAATGTAATTGGTAGTAGGTCCATAGCATGTTCTCTTTAATTTAAACCGTTAGACCAAATGTTCTTGCTAGCATATTCACGGTATCAATGACATTGATTAGTAGTACGCCACCCACAATGTGAATAATACCTTTGCCGATACTGCCTGGTTGTGAGCCAGAATGCCCCATCTTAGATAAAATGACCCAGCCACGTAAAAAGGCAATGTAGCCAATTAATTTCATGTAATTTACAATGATTTCGCTTATTTCACGCCAGCGTTCTACACCAGAAATAGTGACATAGCCAATAAGCTCGCTTGCTGCTGCGGTGTCGCCGGTCGCAAATACAGTGGTTAAGGAGGATTCAAGGGTTCGGGGGAAGTAAATAAGAATAACACCGACAATGATCCAGACCATAGGGCCTGCTAATTCACCTCGTTGAGCGGATGACATGGTTACGTTTGCAAGTTGTCTATACATCATTAGACCTCTTACAACCATGCCTACGCCTAGTACATAGGATAATGCAACAATTAACGTCTTTAAGCTTGTAAAGGCATAAGATAAATTCTGTAATGCCAAATCTAAACTAAAGCTGCTTGTATCTATCATCGTTGGCTCGCTTGCATGAAGCTACACTGTTAATTCAATTTTAGCAGAAGAAGCTCATACTATTTTTAAAACTACAATGTTGGGACAATGAATTTTCAGCAGAGTTCCCCTCTTAATATAGAAAATATATTATTAAGGTAGATAATTTCAACAGTATATGGTTGATGGTCAGTTTTGTAGAAGAATGTGTTAAAAAGGCATTCTTAGTATAGTGATAGCATAAATATAAGTTTTTTTCTGGATATATCGTATTCAGATACGAAGAAGGAATAGTAGGGAGGGACAGGAATTACAGATCTATAAATTCAGAAATTGACGCATAGATAAGAGGCTATTCTCTGGCACAAAAAAACGCCCGGTAGGGCGTTTTTAAAACAATCATTAAGGATTATCTAAAGATTAATCGCTATATTGTTGTCTGCCACGGCTAAAGGAACGGCCTTCGCTCTTAGGCTTTTGCTCTGCTTGACTGATTTTCAAGCTTCTGCCCATCATATCGCTACCGTTTTTGCTGATTGCTTTGTTCATGCTATCTGCATCTTCAAATGTTACAAATGCAAAACCACGAGCCTTGCCTGTTATCTTGTCCATTAATACAGCAACGTCAGTGACTGTACCACAGTCAGAA
>JBFWLB010000086.1:0-6857 GCA_050252335.1 Candidatus Berkiella sp.
AAATCATTTCCGGATAAACGCACACACCGAGAAGCAGTGGAGGTGCTCATATCTAATTCTTGAATATCAAGAGATGCTTTACCTAATTTGTCATAATGACATTTGATAGAATATTCGGATATTAATGCCGATTGTTGAATAGTCTTTCTTCTTTGTTCCTGTATTTGCGCTTCCCCTAAGTATCCAACTGCTCCATATTTTTTCAACAATGTAGCAGCAGCATATCGGTCGTGAATAAGCGCAATATCTAATAAGGTTTGACCATTATAGAATTCATTTGGATCAAGGCCTGCTTCGAGTTGTTCTTCGAGCAGCGATAGATTGGTGAATTGAATAGCATTAACAAATTGGTTATTTTTAGGCATATACTGCATCCCTTTTATTATCCTTTGCCGGAAAGTAAAAAAGCCAATTACCCAAAGACAATTAGCTTTTTTTCATACACTTTTTACAAATAAATTTTACATCGTTGCAAGAGGATTATTTCTACGCTGTAATTCTGAAGACGCATCATTAGCCGCCACTAAAGGCTCATTTGAACTTTGCGGGGTATTTTCTTCTCGTCCTACTGCTGGAGATATTTGTGACAGAAGTAAAGCAGGTTGTCTTGCAACAACCACTGATGGCTGCTGAACCAAAGCCATTATATGAGGAACACACTCAAAGCTATGGAAGGATATTAGCATTGTGGCAGTAGGCTTTGACCCAGGCTCAAATTGCACATGATTGCCTATGATGCTAACAATTCTTTCATTGTGTATATTGATCCCAACATTGCCCAAAGCATCAAAGCTAATAGTAAGACCCAAAGCTGCACGTGATAATATTTTATTGTTTTCCAACATAAAAGATTGTGCATAGCGCGGCCAAATTAATTGCTTATTATTTCCACTTATTAAACGAATCGTGTCGTCTTCAACCCAATATCCCTTTATTGTATGAGGGCCTACTTCCCAGGAAAATAATTCAGATGCTTTTAATTTACAGACTGCTTGATTGTGATAAACATGCTCATTTACCAATTTTTGCTGAAGTGCAATATTTAATGCTTGCTTAACTTTAAGCTGTTCACCCCAGTATGTTTCAAGATTATCAGCATGCAAGGCTTGAATTTCAGCGACAGAAACTTCTTTTGGAAATACAAATTCATCATCACGTATTCTTGCTCTGTCTCTAAAGTATTTTAAACGTCTCACCATAGACTGCAACTTTTGACGATTTGTCAACGCAAACTCAGAAATAGGCATCGCAAATTCTTTATCTAATAATTCATTTATTTCTTTAGGAAAATTAGGATCTGCATTCTGCATAAATCTTGTTAACAATACACAAAGTACGGGCAACTTCTTTTCTTCCGCAGAAAGACTCTTTCGCCATACAGCTTGTACCCTGTCTCTTTTTTTCAAATGCTTCTGAAGCTTGGCACGTTCATTATCACCCGTATCCAGTTCTAACAAAGCAAAATTTGCTTCTACGCCCTTATCTGCCAATAGCGAATCATAGGCTAAAGGAATGCGACTTGTTTCTTGTGAAATATTTATCTCAGACAACAAAGACAGATTTCTCAACAGCGGCATCAACAAAGGTAGCGTTGCATCTGTCAAGCCTGTATTGCTTAGATTAATTCTCTTTAGGCTCGGCACAGCGCTATGTAATTGCGCACAAAATTCTGAAAATATTTTTTCTGTGGCTCTGTTATAGGTGCTAATGGATTATGGGACAAATCCAATTCTTCCAAGCCAACAGCCGCTGCATATTTTACTAAAGCAGATAAACAATGTACCGTTAACTCATTATGACTCAAGTCTAAAATTCTTAGCTTATCAAAGTCTGATTCTCTATAGTCATAAAGCCCCACAATCACATCATTTGTTAATTGATTATGACTTAGCTGCAAATAGCTTGTTCCATAATCACCAATGCCGTCAACCATTAAATTCAAGAAATGCTCTGAGGTCAACTGAAGATGATTCAAGCTGATTTTTTTAATCATCGGTTTTATTTCTGCATCTGCAAGATAAGTAAATGTCTCTTGCAATGGTTTAAGTACTTGCTCGCCATTCACAACGCAAGGCATATCACCTTGATTAAACGTCAATTCAAGCTCAGCACCTGTTTTTGCTTTCTCTATTTTTTTCAATGTATGCTGAACCACATACTCAGCATCAGAACAGCCCTTCCTTAAGAAATCAACAAAGACATCCTCTGTTTTTAATGCCCGTCGTTTACGAGCACTCCGCGCTGCTTCACCCTTTGATTTATGCTCATCCATCCTATCAGATAAATAGCGCCATTGTGCACCCACTGTTTTGAATCCCGTATCTTCATAGCGATATCCAAAAAAATCTTTTAAGGTAGATTCTGTCTTTTTCTTATTTTTAGACAATTGCTCTAACAATACTGGTGCTAAAGCTTGAGTGTCAGAAGCCATTAATGCATTTTGAACTCCCTTTCTTAAATACTCTCTTTGAGCCAGTGCTTTTTTAATGTTTTTTCGTCGCTGATAGTCGCTTTTAATAGTTCGAACATTAATATTATGCTTTACTTCTGCACTAGTTAAAAATCTGTTAAGCGTATTGGCAGAAAAATCATTATCACGAATGTCTATTACTTCCAACAAAGAAGCTTGCCTAAACAATGGCTTTAAAACTTGCATGGAAGTATCATTCAAATTGATATTTGAAATTTTTAAGCGCTTTACACAAGGAAAATGTGCGTAAAAATTCTCAAAAAAGTCAACAAAGAGAGGTCGCATCAACCCTTTGTTTTCTGGGCTTTCATCGACTGTATTCAACTCATTTTCAGACAAATCTAAAGATTCCAAATTTGGCAAAGAATCGCCGATGAAACTCAAACCTTTTAGACAAGCAAAACCAAGTTGATTGTTACTGAGCGTCAACGTCTTCAACTGTTTAAAATCACCTTGAGCAATCACCTTTTTCAGAGACAATATAAGCTTATCACTCATTTCAGTGCCAGTAATTTCTAAATGCTCTGTGCCAAAACGACCTAAACCACTGCGCAATAACTTTTGCAAGTTTTCCAAACTTAGTTTATCTGTATCAATAACAATATTTTTAATAATTGCTTTATTATAAGCAGACATAGAGCGCGATTTTTGAGAGAGCTCTGCTGATAGCTTTTCAACAAAATCATCATCAATTTTATCTATAGTTAAATCTATACTCTCACTGTTTTCTGAAAACCCCTTCTTAAGATCATCTAATATGTCCTTTAAAGACCGCTCTGTTTGCACAGGTGTATTACGACTTTTCCAATAGCGATATCCAATCAATCCCACTGCAGACATACCCACAACAGCGGTAGCAGGTATAATCGCGGCGCTTACAGCAGTTGTAATCAAAGCCGAGGAAACCCCACTGGCAATGCTTGATAAGCCTAGATAGTTTGCAACCCCAGAGAAAAGGCCCAAAGTATGACAAACACTCGCAGCACCTGCTAGTAAACCACTTGCAGCAGAAAAGATTGCTACATCTTTATGTACGGCAGCACCTTTCAGACTTAATGGTTTTTTTGTCGTCAATGTTTTATTTGCGCCTTTTTTCATGTGGGTCTCCTCATTAGAATATTCCAGATTTCTGGATCACTGGCAGCAGAATAAGATTTATATCTATCTCTTTCTGCTTCCTCATCTATAAATTTCTTCGCGGCATTGAGTTTGGCTGACATTTCTGTTCCTGCCTCACCCGCTCTATCAGGATGGTATTTTAGTTGTAGTTTACGATAAGCAGGCACATAAGCACTTATCTCTAATAAAGGCTCCATTCCCAAAATACCTTCCGGCGTATCGCCATGCTTCTTTTTAAAATTTTCTTTTAAATCACATTTATAAGATGCCAAAGCCGTATGTAGATTCTCCAAAGCCTCTTCTTGATCTTCCTCATTCAATTTTTTATAACGCTCGGGTAAATCCAAAGCATAATTTTCACTTAAATATTTGATATGCTCAGCATATTCTTCTTTGTCTGAATGACACATGGCCATTATTTTTTCACCAATACTCATACTCCACCCTTCTGGTTGCATGGCAAAGACCTCTTGCCAATCCTGTTTAGGGAGCATGGCAAAAATAGGCTCCACATAGTCCATTTTCCAGCCATAAACAAGCTCAATCATTGGCGTACGACCATGTGGGCACATCTGCATCAAATAGGCCTTTCGCTCTGCCTCGTTTAATGGCTCCAAAACCACCAGCATTTCTTTTGCGCCAGCTGTAAAGGCTTTAGAGTGAAGCAAACTATCCCCTCGTTGCTTCGTGTAAACCAAAGCTTTTAACTGATCTGGCGTTAATACAGACTTAATGATGGGCCAATAGGGTGGCTCTGTGCTATCAAGCTCCAACCTAGCTACCAATGAATTTTTAGACAACCCTTTTCCAATAGACGCTTGCAAAAAACGCACTCTATGTTCAGGCTCAATTGCCTCCAGAATATATCTAAATTTATCACCCGTTTTATACCAAGTTGATTTCTTGTTACTAATAGCTGCTATGTATAAGGGGGTATCACCTAGTTGATCTTTCTTTTCAAGCAAGCGATACAATACTTCTTTAGGTAGCGCATCTAAGATAATCTTCACTTCTTCTGCGTTTTCACACAAAACCGCATATTGAAAATCGTCTAAGACACCTTCTGGAAATTTAACATGTTCTGTCCATCCGCCGATGGGCAATACCTTTGCAATACGAAAAAATAAGCGTGGCGGTATCACCGTTGCAACAATCCGCTTAAACATATTACTGGCACCCGTGAGCATGTTTTTTATCCCCTCTCGTAGCTTGGTGAAAAATGATTTAATTTCTTCAGCATTTTTATCTTTAGCAAGTTTTGTATCTACAAGCTTAATCATTTGACTTTTAAAACGTAGATAACATTCATGCAGCCATTGCACAGTGCGCTCTTTTAGCATTTCTATATTCCTATTCAGAGAAACATGATAAGCAACTCTAAATACAAACAAAGCAGCAAGACCATGCACAAGCCATTGGTTTTTAAGAAAAACAGAAGACAGTCCTAAGTAATGTGATAAAAATATTCCAAGACCATGGACATAAGTTGAATTGAGTGCATAGCTGAGGAAAAGTGAAAAGCCTGCGTGCAGACCTAACCCGATAAACATCACAAGAAATATTCTTGAGACATTTATTTTATTTAAGAATAGATTCTTAAAATCAAATGATTTTACAAACTCTGGTACTTCATAGAGCATGTTTTTTGACCTTCAATATTGGGAGATAATAATTACTCGAGCATTTGCTGTCTGGATGATTATTGTAAAAAGACGCGATTATAGGGAACAAAATTACACAAAACAATTTATAAATCTTAAATTGTTTCAATTAATTAAATGTGCGGGAAGCTACGAACAACTTTTTGTGAGATATTCGGCACAACAAATGTAGGATATTGGCTAGAATTAGGGGTATAGCAACTAATCACGTTAGTTTAAAGCAAGATTATGAGCATATACAAGTATTGCTTTATTTAGCGTCTCATTACTACTCAAAGGGAATAATATTTGCTCGTTAGTTTGTTAGATACCTATATTGTGTTGTTTATTTTCCGCTAGCACGCGCTTATACTCATGCTCATCAATCTTTAAGAATTATGTTGACCCAAACACAGGAGCAAAATCATGACTTGCAATGTTCTCGTCACAGGAGGCGCTGGCTACATTGGATGTCATGTCGTCAAAGATTTGCTTAACAGCAACGCCCACAACGTAATAGTCTTCGATAATTTAAGCTCAGGTTATGCAGATTTAGTTCAATCAGCAAAATTGATCGTCGGTGATATTCACAACAGCGATTTACTATACAATGTACTCATACAAGAAAAAATCACCGCAGTGATGCATTTAGCAGCTAAAACCTCTGTGCCAGAATCTATCGAAAATCCTGAACTCTATTATGACAATAACACCATGGGTACTTTAAGTCTGCTGTCCGCTTGTAAAAAGGCTCAAATTCCTCATTTTATCTTTTCTTCGACCGCCGCAGTCTACGGCTTACCCAAAGAAAGTAGCGTACTGGAGAACTCACCCACTGAACCCATCAATCCTTATGGGCACTCAAAGCTCATGAGCGAACATATGATTCAAGATTTTGTCAACAAAAATCACAAGCCCCCCCCCACATAAGCCCCTAAGCTAATCTTGGGTATCCTATAAATTGTGATCAACCAATTGTGGGTGTCTAAAGATTTTATATATATTTTGTTACTACAGATTTTTTTTCTAATAGTTCCACTGCTTCTGTATTTATAGCATCCAAAATATTTTCTTTAGATTCTGCAAATGCATCTTCAAGAGGTGAGAGAAGCAAAGTTCTACTCCCTTCTTCTTGCAATAGACTATCAGCATCAGGTAATTCACTCTCTTCACTCTCTAATTTCAGCTTACCTAGTGCATTCGATGCTACTTTAGCCTGGTGCTTTAGTTGATCTGTTATATAATCTGACAAAGCAGTATCATTTTTAATATCAGCTTCTGTATAGCTTTCAGAAACAAGTTTTTTAGAAGAGTCTGAAATTAAAGCGCCACCTTTATAGATAGCACGAGCACTATCTAATGTGCAGTGAGCAACCTTTGCACCATGCTTCACACCCTCTGCAACCGCCGACTGTTTGAAAATATTCTTTGAATGAATATATGCAGTATAACCATGTACTGTTATTTGATTGAATCCAAGATCTCTGAGTGCTTGACTTAGATCACGCGCAAAACAAATTTCTCCACGAGGTCCTGTTGCAATGGTAGCGGAATTACAGCTTCTTAGGTCAATGGTTATTTTAATATTTTTGTCACTAAATAATTTTTCAAAATATTCAGCCAATGAA
>JBFWLB010000087.1:0-6177 GCA_050252335.1 Candidatus Berkiella sp.
GTTAATGCAAGCTGAACTGCTTGCTTCTTAAATGACTTATCAAAGTTCTTATACTTGGACATACACGACTCCTAACTGATACTAAGTTTATCAAATTAGGTGTCCGCCGTCAGGGGATCAGGTCAGTGGAAGTATAAGGTGATATACGGAAAATATTCACTGATAGAATGAAATTATCTATCTATTATTGGTTGGTTTACGATAAATATAATCCATCGTCTGCTCACTTAAAGCACTGGCACTGGCACTTATAAATCTAGAAACTGTAGGCGTTGTATAAAGACTTGAGAAATGATAGGTCATAGTGCCAACAACTGCACTGGTTGTCGCTTTACCAATCGTAAAAACCCAAGACTCATTATTTATGCCGGTATATTCTGGAACATAATGCGTTGCTATTTTTGAGGAAGAATCAGCAATCACACGAGAAGATACATTGACAGTTAAGTCGCTACCACTGGTAAACATATTAATGCCCACACGAGTCAGAAAACCTGTGCTAGAACCAACAACCGAACGATTCAATGCCTGCTGAGCAAAAATAAGTCTCGATTGCATGCGCTGTAACATATCTTCTTGGCCCACATCATGTGCTTGGCTTGTTCGTGCGCTGATACGATTCATTAAGAGGTTAATACAGTTAGCCCCTAAAGCTCCTATAAAAGAAAACCAAAGCGCAGTTTTTCCTTTATCGACACACTCATCAACCACAACCTCCACACAAGACTGTAGGCCAGACATTGAATTTACTGTCACAGCCACAGAGCGTTCAGCGAGTAATTGTCCTAAGTGCTTAAGTAACTTTTCCTTCATACAATCCAATACTCGCCATCAAATTATTCACTATTGCAAGATATAGAAAACCATAAGCACTATTTTGTTCTGGTCACAAGTACCTCTCATTTCCGGCATAAGAAAATAAAGGTTGACTCTAATTATGCTTCAACATATTTTCACATGATTTTTTAACATCTGATACTTTTTCGATAATGGTTGAATTATCAGAAGAAGTTAAAGATAAAGATTCCGCCATTTTTTGCAAACTTTCCAGACCAGTTTGAAAATCAGAGACATCACCTGACAAACCTCTTACATGACGTGCTTTTTGAGAAAATACACTCAATAAGGCTCGCTCTCTTGCTGGCACGATTAAATCTGTTGAAGAAGAAGAGCTGCCTTCAGTAAGCGCAAGTTTCTCAAGCAATATTGATAAAACTTGTTCATTTTCAAGTTGGCTGCCCTTTAAAGCATTTGTGTTAGCGCCACTTTCTTTATTTTTTTTTCTTCGTCTCTCTGACTTAATGTGCTTACTGACAATATCTTCTCCATCAGATAGAGTAGCAACTTCTTTCATTTCAGCAAGAGTTTCTTCAGGAATTTTTTCTGGCATATCCGAAGAGGAAACAAGCTTATCTAAGCTTTTTTTATGCCCTGTACTTACACTACGCTTCTTTCTCACCTTGCTTGATTTTAAGACCTTCGGCTTATCCATACTCTCTTCAATACTCTCTTGCGGACTACTCAGCTCATCCTCACTTAATATGAGGCGGCTTTGCATCACAGGATCTATTTTTTTCAAGGTTGTACTACGTGATAATTTCGGCTTTCCTTTTTTATCTTTGCACTTCTTTTCCGGGATGACGACTTTTTCTTCCATAACAATAGATCTTGGTAAAGTAGCAAGTGTATGCTGCCGTTTCATTGCTTTATAACGTGCAAATTCCACCTTTATATCTAGAGGTTGCTCTAGATATAATTTATAGAGTCTAGCACGTATATCTTTCAGTCCATCTAAACTAGGTCTCAATTCAGCTTGTTCTTGCAATAAAATGGAAACCAAACTAGTTAGTTCTTTCCAGACAACGGTGTTGTTTAGACTGCTGCCAAAAATATCTGGCATCATTCTGTGCAAATCTGCTAATTTTAAGTCAACTAAAGCATCTTTAGATTTAGCTGCCAACATCATCTTTCTTAATTCAGACTGATAGTTCGCAGATGTCAAAATTTCAGCAATAACAACGCCCAAAGCCCAATAATCACAAGCAAGACTATAATAAGGTCGTGTTGAAATAGGCTCCAACATTTCTGGTGCAATATAACCAAAAGTTCCTACATTGGTTTTATCACTTTCTCTCATATTTTGACCATATTGGATTGCAGATCCAAAATCGATCAAATTTAAAAGGAGACTGGATAGATCGGATATCACAAAATTATCTGTTTTAATGTCTCTATGTGCAAGTTCATATTTCTCATGCAATTCAATAACTTGCTTTAATATCAAGATGATAATATTCAGCTTCTTTCTTAAATCAATCTCTTTTTTAATAACAAAATATTCTGGAGATTCTGTATCTTTTGATTTGTCTATTTCGTAAAGATAATGGTTTAAATTTTCACCCGTACAATATTGCATCAAGGTATACTCATCTTGCCATTCTGAACCGTCTGCCTCAACTCTAAAATTTGATGCGATACCCACTAATTTTTTCGTGATCTGCAAATTTCTTCTTTCACGCTTCAAATCTTCCTCAAAAGTCATACCATTTGCAGACTGAATTTTAACAGCAACCAAATTGCCCGTCACCATATTCTGCGCAACAATTACCTTACCCTGAGCCCCTTCCCCTAACTGATTAGAGGGATCAGCTGGATTATACATATGGAATTCAATTTCCTTGGTTTGAGGGGAGGTTGTAACGAGAACATTGTAAACTAAAGTAGGCTGATTAGGATTGGGCGCAACTTCAAACAAAGAACCTGATTCATCCAAAGCTTGATTGTCAAGCTGGGATAAAATTGAAAGCATAATAGCATTACGTGTATCATCATCTGCCAGAAAAATATTGGCCTTGGTTTTTATTTTAGATTTATCTTTTTTTGAATGATGTGTCTTATGAGAAGGACCTTTGTTCATTGCGTGTATTTTCACCTTAAATATATGGGCAAATTTCGAAAATACTAAACTAGCCAGAAAAATTCGTCAACACTTATCAATGAAACCAATCTAGCTTGAATTTATTTTTCATATAAAAAATTTCATGAAAAAATTATTGGGACAATTGCTAAGTGTTTAAAAATATAGACTGTAAAGAGTCTCAAGCAATATAATTTTTTCTGTTTACATGCATAATTCATTTTTAACAGATAATACACGCATATTGAACTTTTTGAATTAGGACATAATCAAATACATTATGAGAATCGTCATTTATGTCTACTATAAATTTAAGGGATTCTAATCATGCTGTATTTTGGTGACAAATCATTGCTCTATTATGCCGTTATATTGGCTATATCCTCAGTCATATTGGGATTTTTAGGCCTAGGTGGACTTGCCGGCGCATTCAGTCAAATTGCCAGCATTCTATTCTATGTTTTTATTTTATTATTTATTCTATCACTGATTGCATATCTTGTACGTGGTATAAAAAAATAAATAAACAATGCAAAACTGTATATTCAATTAAAAAAGGAGGATCATACACCTCCTTTTTTATCTCTATTTATGCTTCATGCTCTGAACAAGAGAAGACTTAGACTCAATTTTAGGTTCTTGACCATCCGGGAAACTATGTTTTTCTTTCTTAATAGCCTCTGCAAAGCATTCTTTTATCATGTCCGCTTTCTCTTTAGATGCACTTTCTGGAATCGTAAAGACAGCATTCGGGCTTGCATTCCTCACAGCTAGTAAACAAGCAGCCAATATAGCTTGCTTTACAGAGTCAGGAGGTAAATTTTTATTTACAGAGAAGGTTGTTTGCCCCTTTCTCTCACAAGTATACACTTTTAAGGGTCTTTCAGGTTTGACAGGGTTCGCAAAGCCAATCATAACTCCATTCACTGTATCACTATCATCTTTTAATTGTGCCACTTGGACAATTCTGGGATCCTTATCACGATTGGCTTGAATTTCAGAAAACTTTATTACTTTACCTACCAATTTCTGATCATTCACAATCGTGACTTGCGTTCTTTCTTCTGGTGGCGCAATAGAACGCTGCTCTGCATGCGCTACTGTCATTCTCTTCCGAGCAGCAGCTAAAGTAATAGGCTGTTGACTTTGTGTTGCAACATCTTTGGCTACCGTGGGCTTAACAGATGCCCATTGTTGAGGTGGAACTGATTTTACTGTGGGCTGAACAAAATCTGCCGCTACATCTTTCCTTGCCTTTTCTGTCGCTTTTTCTGCAATTTCAATATAACGTTTTGGATTTGCCAGCATAGCATGCTGAATATCATTTCCATTTTTCGCTGTTTGCACTAAATCACTAGAGTAGCCCTTTTCTTGCAAATAATCTTGGATAATCTTTTCACCTTCTTTGCCGATTTTACGGCTAAATGATTTTAGATCAGCAAGGTTTTGATCAGAAGGATCTGCCAATAATCTATCTGTGGCTAATTCATGGATACCTTTTCCTTGGTATCGAATAGTATTTAAATCAAATTCTGAATCAAGTAATTTAATAAAATGTGAAATAGGTGCTTTTTCTAATTCAAACATGCCAGCTGCCTTAACTGCAGATGATCCATGGCTCGATACAGGCCCCTTCGGAATAGCATCTATTTTTTTAGAAAGTTCACTTTTAGGATTATTAATAATCGAAAATTGTTCATAAGCATGCGTCCTATCTGCAACCAATTCAATCCATCTACTTATTTGATGAGAATCGTTTTGAGATAAACCCGTCTCACGACGCAAAAGCTTCAGTGCTGTCAATAATTTATCTGGCTCTGCTACAATTTTATCTGTTAGTAATGCTTTTATTCTAGGATCAAGCCCTGCTTCTGATTGAAGATTTTTCTCAAAATTCAATTGCTTTTGTGCAGCAATTAAAGCGTATCCAAAAGCAACAGCAATCGCTGTATCCTCAATACCCTTGAGAAAAAATGGACCTCTATCTTGTTTCAAACCATCTATCATATTGATTAATATTTTTTGTTGTTCAGCTGATGATACTGCGGTAAAATCATTTTTTCTAAACATATCGAGCATCATGAGTGCAACCATGGTCATGCCTGTTCTATCGATACCATCAGTACAATTAACCGCAACAGGTATCGGTGGATTTTTTCCCATAGTTGCATGATAGAAATCTAATAAATGCGCTAAATCAGAATTCGCAAAGTTAAGCTTACCTTGTACAGACTGTCCTCGCGCATCTTGCACGGAACCATTTGATTGAAGCACTAATTGCCTTTCAATATGCGGATCATGACCTTGATAGAGTGAAATCGTTGGAACCTCTATATCACCATGTGCGAAAGTAGAAACTTGTGCCATTTTTGCATTGTTCAAAATGCTTGCTTGTTGAAGACCAAATCCTTTGGCCTCTGAACCATCTGCGCCAATAATGGTTAAAACAGCATATTGTTTAGGATCCCCCACACCAACTGAATCAGCAATTGCTGCAACATGTTTTTTTCCAACACAGGCTTGTAATGTTGGAGCAATTTTCTGAGCTTCTGCTCTACCGCTAATGCTGCCACCATGATTACTTGCAATCATTGAAAGCTTGTCCCAAAGCCTAGCATCCGTTGGATCTTTAAACTTCAGTTCTGGATCTGCCGCCATTAATTCAGCTGCGATCTCCTTCTTCAATTCTATCTTCTTATTCTCCAATTCTAGAATTTTCTTCTCCACCTCTCTCTTAGATTCGGTAGTCACAGGCTCTTTCATAGACTCTTTGACAGATTTTTTTTGTTTATCAACGATAAGCTCAGTCAATGCGCTTGCCAATGCTTCTATAGCCTCTGGATCTGACTTCAATACTATGTCATCTGCTAATAGGTATTGATCCGGTGCCATCGTTCCGAATAAAGTAGGTGGATTTCCAGAGGCTGTTGCAGGTGTAAGCCCTTGAATATCTTTAGAGGCATACCAGAACATTTGCCCTTTCACAAGTGGCATATCTATGGTCTCTGTAATTAAAGTACCGGCCATCACTTTTGCCACCTTGACAGTCTCTGCACCTTTTCCCCTATCTGGTAAATTATCTGTAGCCACAGTCCAAACAGGAATATTGCGTGCCACATATTCTGCAATGGCGAGTCTTTGAGCCGAGGGTTCTACAGGCTTCACCAATGCCTCTTTTTCTTGAGAGATGCGCTTATAATCAACAATGATTTTATTCGCCTTTTCTAGAGAAAAATCTGCTTGTACATCCTCGAGACGCT
>JBFWLB010000088.1:0-5955 GCA_050252335.1 Candidatus Berkiella sp.
GCATATCTTTGGTCTCTGTAATTAAAGTACCGGCCATCACTTTTGCCACCTTGACAGTCTCTGCACCTTTTCCCCTATCTGGTAAATTATCTGTAGCCACAGTCGTAACAGGAATATTGCGTGCCACATATTCTGCAATGGCGAGTCTTTGAGCCGAGGGTTCTACAGGCTTCACCAATGCCTCTTTTTCTTGAGAGATGCGCTTATAATCAACAATTATTTTATTCGCCTTTTCTAGAGAAAAATCTGCTTGTACATCCTCGATACGCTTTTCTAAAATTTCTAATTTTGCAAGTCTAGACTCTGCTGCTTGAATCAAACTTAATTGGGATTTTGCAGCTTCAAGCTTAGTTTTAACTTCTTTTTTAGCCTCTACATCAGTAGCACTTTCTAATTGTGCATTTAAAGCATCGATATTTTCTAATATTTTCCCCTTGGCCTTTATTTGTGCTATTTCCTGTTCAACATTATCTCTTATCTCATATAAAGCAACGCGCATTTCATCACTAAGTTTTGGATGCGCTGCAGCTTGTGCTGCTAATGCTTGTTTTCGCTCATCAATAAAGGATTGCTTGATAGCCTGAGCAGCACTCAAATCTATGCTGCGAACATCAGACATGGACGCGCTTCGTTGTATGCCTGTTCTAGGGGCTTGTGCTATACCTTCAACTGTGCGACTCTGTAACGGCATCTCAAATCGTGTGACAACAGGCTCTCTTGCGACTTTTGCTTTTGCAGCATGCATCATGGTTTGCATATCAACCATACTTTGTGAACTTTGGCCTGCCTGAACTACAAATTGTTCTTTACTTTGTAGCTCATTGAGTTTTAATGAAGACAAAGCAGGATGTGTACTGATGGATGTTAAAATTGGGTTAACCGCTTGTGCAATCTCTTCTGATAAAGCTCCCGCCTTACTGGCCTTTTTAAACTGCTGTATGGCTTGTTCAAATTCTACTTTTAAAGGTCCTTTCAGTTGCTGTTCATAATAGGCGATTTGATTGGTGATACCCTGTTCCTTTGCTAATTGATAACTTTTCAGTGCATTATCAAAATCCATTACTACCTTGAATGCTATCGCAGTCGTAGGTACTTTAAGTTGTGCATGTTTTTGCTTTTTAAATTGAGAGGCGGACATTGTATCAACAGAAAACATGCCTTTTTCCTTGCCACTTTCTAACTGTCTTGTTAAGGCATCATTTGCCTCTTTACTATAAGCATGCACATAGAGTGCTACTTTCTCTCCTTTAATCACATCTACAACGGCTTCCATCGCCTCTTTCATAACACTGGGATTATTATTAAAAGCACCTTGCCCCACCATGGTGAGATGCAAAGGCACTGTTTCACCTGTTTCACGTGCACGAATCACAGCTAATTGCGCAGTTGCGACATATTGTGCAACCACTAACTTCTTGCATATTTGATCTTCCACACTTCCTTCTGCTGGTTTACCCATTCCTTGAAAGGAGGGTGCAGCACAGAATACTTGCATTTGAATAGCGCCTGAAGACTCACAATGTACCCACTGAGGTAAAACTCTTAGCTGTTCAATATTTCTGCTAATATGGTCGAGCAGAATTTTTTTATCATTCTCATCTTTTACTGCATTTAAATTAAGATATCCATCTTTATATAAATTGGGATATTTAGTAAGCAATGAGGGAGGCAGTAAAGTTGTAAGCGCATGATCCAATGTACCGGCATGCTTAGCTGCTTTTCTATGTAAAGCCGCAGCAGCCGCTTCTATTGCTGCTTGTGGCCCTTGTGTTCTATCGCCTAAGTATTCACCAACGGATACATCCATGGGACCCGGTGCTTCTTGAAAATCAAATTGACTGGCTACTTGCAATAAAGCATTTTGCCCTAAAGCAGTCCTATGCAAATCATTTACGCCCACCCCTTGTACAATTGTAATACTAGGCATTGCAATTGTTGGATCACTTTCTCCTTTAGCGGCCGCTGCTGACAAGGATGCTTGGATTTCTTGCATTGAAAAAGTACGTGGCGGTGGGATTTGAGATAGTTGTTGTCTAAGCACACTTTCTGATGCACCAAAGGTTTGCCCAATCCAATCGCCTTGTCTGCCAGCACCTGATTGTGGTAACGGCCAAGGACTGTCTTTTACATTGGGATCAGTACGCATCACCCAAGCCTTTGCTTCTATATTGCCAAGCTTATAATTCTCATGCCCCTTTGCTGACAGCGCTTGTACAGAAGCTGGGATATGAGGGGCGCGCATATGCTCAGTCATTGTTGCTGCATGGCTTTGTGAGGCAATCACTCTCTCTTGATTTAATATTCTAAATTTAACTTTCTCCACCTCAAGACGAGTTGATAAAAAGAGATCCTCTAGCTTGTCATCAAGTTTCTTTCCTTGATTATTCGTCACTGCACGCTTGTGCATCTTTTCTATTAACCTTAACATCCTATCCACACTGGCAACATCCATTTGCATAGCAGCAAAAGGCAACTGACCTAATATCACTTTGTAGGCATCCACTTGATCTATTTTTCGATCTTCTTTATCAGGCTCTTTTAAAATAATTCTAAAATACTCAGGAAAATCTTTATCTTTCAGCTTGGCCTCAATAAGCTCAAAGATATTTTTAGCTATTTTCTCACCATCATCATTTACTACTGTTTTGCCTAAATCAAGCTCGACTTTTACCATTGCAGCATCAACAACAGGCCACATAATCTCTTCAGAAGGTGCTTTTTTGGCTCTTTGTACAATCTCCACAGACTGTGTTGGTCGGTAGTTAGGATCTTTTAGTATCTGTTCTTGCGCACGTAACATCGCACTCATTGCAGCATGTATTTTCTGCAGTTTTGCTTCATTGATAATCGAAGCAGAGGCATTTGGATCTTTTAAGGTATCTGGCTCCTCATCTTTTGCCGTCAGAACAGAAAGATAAGGCCCAGTGAAAGGTATAACCGTTTGACCTCTTTCTAGTAATCCATCTGTAACCTCTCTTAGATATTCACTTTGCTGCCGCTGAGCAAATAGTGTTCCTGCGTACTCTATATTCAATTTCAATGCTTCTTGACCTGGGAAAGCTGGCCTTCCCAGTAAATCTAAGCGTTCTATCTGAACATTATTCAAAGCAGCCATAATGGCCATGCCAGAATTAAAATCTTTGTTCTTAATACATTCACTCATTATTTCTGAATAAAAAACGGCACGTTGCTCTTTGGCTTCTGCACTAGATCCTTGAAGAATATCTGCCACTATCATAGTGCTCATATTATTGAAATTAGCAATTGCACTCTTGACAAGCTCAGAATTCTGCTTTGTTTCTTCTTTAGACCAGTTCTGATTTAAAAATTCATAGGCTTTAATGCTCATCAAATCAGAAATAGACTGCGCTCTTAGACTATCTGCCACCATTCTTTTAGCCTGCTGGTATGCGTCTGTGTCTCTCGCAGGCAAAGTTTGCAAAACTTCATCTAAGGATTTTTTATCTGTACTCGCTGCTTGAACATGCATTTTCAAGGTTTGAACTTGCGCTGCGCGATCTTTTTTTACCTTAAGTGCTTCTTCCATAGTGTCTGCAAACTTTGATACGTCCAATCCAGCTGCATGCAAACTGGCTAGCATAGCATTCATCGCTTCAACTTGTGACATAATGGCTTGCAGATTTTTTTCATATACGGCTTTCTGCGATTCTAGTTGCGCCTTCTCTTTTAACAAAGCTTCTGTTTCTTTCAAGACCCATTTATCTACTTGGAAACCAAATTCCCCCTTAACCGCCGCAGATAGAGACTCATATTTATCTATTTTTTTCGGATCAGACATTAATGTAGCAATATTTTCCACATCTTTGGCTGTCAACGCATACGCGCTCTTAAGCGCCTCTGTTTTTGATTGAATTTGACTTTCTTTGGCTTTAATATTGTCATCTACTTCCGAAATTAGTGTTTGAATTTTTGTTTGATACGGCACATGATCAAATAAAATATCATTGTAGTTTGCTATTAATTCTGAATATAAAGCTTCCGATTGCTTTCTAACTGACAACTGCTCAGAAAGCTCATGGCTATCTGCTTTGAGTTTAATAATCTCTTGTATCGTTTCAAGTGCCTTTACTTCTTTTTTTAAAACCTCTAAGGATTGTTTTTTGGCAGCATCTGGTTGCGTTTTTATCTCTGTCTCAAGTCGTGCAAGCTGTATCTTTCTACTTTGCAACGAGCTTGCAACTTGTTCAAAATCTTGCAATAACTTAGTAATTTTTTCTGAATTAAACACATCGAGAACAGCCAATGCTTTTTGCTTTGCATCTATAGCTTTTCCTTTGGATTCTATATCCTTTTGAATTTTAGCGATTGCTCTAAAATTTTCTTTATTAGCGCCTTTGATAATAGGTTGGGGCATGGTATCTGCCACCACCATATTTTTCATGAGATTTTGAAAACGTTCATAATAAGCCTCTCTTTGTTCTTGAGGAACCATTGCTATCTCTTTTGCAACTTCTGCAAATATCTCCTTGGGAGAAGTCACATGCATGAGTGTGGCAGCATAACTTGCAATACTCTCTTGTGAAATAGTGATAGTTTGGCCAGGGAACCAAGTATAAGGGCTTTTATAACCTGACAATATTTGGTGCACAAGCCCTTTACCTAGCTGCGCTTGAGAGCCCTTAATCATGTTCTCTACAGCAGAATGATTCTTAACAAACCCTACAATATTACTTAATTTAATCTCAGCTTGTTTGATTTGATTCATTTGATAATTGGATAGTTCTTTTTCATGCTCCTTTAGAAATTCTTCTAATTTTTTCTGTGCCTCTGCAAAACGCATTTCAGTGCAATCTTTTTTAATTGAATCAAAGGCTGATTTGAGTTTGGAATTAGCAGCCATACTACTATCAATATTTATCACCATACTTTTAAGATCAATAACCTCAATAGAAAAAACTTTAAATTCTGGTGTAACATCTTTGGCCACATCCATTTTTTTTACTGATTCCTCATGTAAATCACTTAATAATTTCTGAAATCTCCCACCTAATAGAGGCGCCATTGCTTCTTTTAAGTCTTTATGTCGCGCTTGATATTTCTGCTTAGCAAAATTCTTTAGTCGATCCGCAAAAGAAAGTTCGGCCTTTGTTTCTGTTTTTGGAGCCTCAGACTTATAACGCTCAGCATCCGCCTGAAATGTTTTTTGTCTCATTTCATTTAATTTTTCTATAAATACAGCATAATCTTCTGGCAAGGATAAATCTTTGATAAATTCTTTTAATGCTTTGGCCGACTCTTTACGTTGTGCAGAATGAATATGCCCCTTATTATAGTGTTTGACCATTGCTAAGAGTACTTGCTTTTGTTCTTCAGAGGCTTGATGCTTTGCAGAGATTTTAGCGGCTTCTAATCTTTCTACCAATGCATCTCGGAACGTTCGTATACTACTAAGCTCTAACGCATGACCTAAATCAGTTATCTCCTCTATCCTAGAGTCTAAATTTTCAATATCCTGATTTATACTGGATATTAGATTTTTTACACTCTCTTCATAGAACAATGCCTGTTTGGTTTTATCACGCTCAATCATCTTTGGCAGGTTTGCTTCCAATGCTTCTAAAACCAATAGACGCTTTTCTAAAGATGTAGAATCTATATGATTTTGGAATTCATTATATTGATTTTGATATAAATTTATAAAGGTTCGAATTTCTATAGAATCTAATACTTTCAGCTGAGCATCTCGTTTCTCTGAAGAGGTTGATTTTGGCATAAACATACCCTTTTGTGCATATACAATTATTTGAGTACAGTGCTTATATGGATCGAGTAGAAATCATTAACATAAGTTCAAAAGATTTACACGAATTGTAGCGGCAAAGGTAAATGTCCGGTCTTGGGCAAAGTTAAAATGTCCTGTAATAATAATCACTTAAAGCAAGGAAGCTTGAAGAGTGATAATACAGGGGTGTATATGAATACAGCGGACATTTT
>JBFWLB010000089.1:0-5440 GCA_050252335.1 Candidatus Berkiella sp.
GGAGATAATTCTGCCCAATAACGTTCTGCATCAGACAAACTGTATAGTTTAGCCATACCAGACATAGACAAATCTAATTTCTCTTTTTCATTAGATGGTGTCTCTGTTTGTTCCATTTGGCTTTGGGCGCTCAAATCGTCCGCCTCACTTTCTTTTTCCTTACATTCTGTCGAATCAGATGACTCTTTAGGCTTCTCATAGATACCATCTTGTGCATTTTCTTGCATAAAGTAAGCATTCAGATCGAGCAGGATATCATTCTCGACAGATGCAGCTGAAGTTTGCTCTACCGCTTGTGCTGCACTTTCATCACTTGTTAAACGCTCTTCTACGGGTGCAGGAACCAAGCTACTTTGTGTAGATTTAGAAGCAGGATACTTAAACAAAAAATGTAATGCCTTACTAGATGCTTTTTGTATGTCTTCTGCTTGTTTTTGATATTTTTCTTTGTTCGGCACAAAGCCAGCGACAGCATAGCCCCTATGGTGGTTCTCACTCTCAATAGATTCCTGCGTTTTATCCGTATTAATACCTACCAAATCACCCGCTGAAACATTCTCTGCATAAACAGAAGGCTGATGTATTGTTTCTGATCGATCGCTGCTATATCGCATATCTGCCCCAGGCTCAGCATCAAAATGCGCAAGCGTGATACCGACACTAGACTGAGTTTGCGTATTATGATCAACAGACATACTGCCTGTGATAACAGGCAATCCCTCTTCACCATCCAGGCGCTCTAAACGTTTGACAGAGATAACAGAGCCTTTTTCTAAATGACACTCATTTGTCACTAAGGTGCCATTTTCTATAAAAATGCCGGCCTTCTCAGTCACAGTATTTTCAACACGAGATTGTGAAGCATTTATGGATGCGTGAGGCAATACACCTGCACCAATAGCACTGGCACCAATACCAACAGAAGATGTTTTACAAGATTCAGTATAAGAGCTTTGGGCAGAGACAAGCTCAATATGAGGCGCGCTTACTTTGCCTTTATCACCAATAATACGGCCTTCACCCACAATAAATTCACCCGCGCTAATATAAGCAGCTTCACGCCCCTGTAATAAAGCTAAATCTACTGTTTCAGATTCTATACGAACAGAGTTTCTACTGGCAGAAACACTGGATGCAATAGGATTTGAAACATCTGTTGTGAGACTGCCGCTTTTGGTCACAGATTGATAGCTATATTTATCTACGCCTTTTGTCATTTCAATCCCTTTGGCAAGAGAAAGTAGCAAAATATTTGCGTCGATCTTCGAGCCATCTGCAATAATCAATTTGCTACCAAATAGCTTAAAAGTACCTCCTATATATAAATTAGAAGCAATCATATGGCTGTGTTCTGTTTGCTCCTTTGTCTTGGACCAATTGAGGCTTACATTAGGCGTAGGTATACGCATTCCATTAGACAGCTGGGTTGTCAAACCCATTTGGTCAGTGATTGAGCCAATAAACTTCGCAGGACTACCACCAAATTCATTGCAAGCATGGGCAACCATGGCTGTTAAATTCCAAGCATCTCTTGCACAATTGAGCAAAGGCGCAGGTATTTCAGCAATACTTTTTGCATTGGCTAAAGCTGTTAATTCATCGATATCCCAACCACAATTTTTGACTAAACTGGAAAATATGGCTTTGGCATTATGACTTGATAGCAGCTCAATTAAATTCTCTCCTGGCAATCCAATCGAAAAAGTTTTTGTGGTTGTGGTATTCTTAAAACTTTCTTCTTGAGCACTTAAGTTTGTGGTAAAAGCTGTTACATCCGCATTACCAATCACGCCTGACACAGCACTTAATTGAAAATCCAAGCAAGAAACAACTAAGGTGCCGCCAATAAACAAATAGCTACTATTCACCTCAACACTGTGACTCTCTGAGCGCACCGTTTTGCGGCGTTTCAGCCCTCTTTCTTTATAGTGCGCACGTTCATAAATACTGACTTCTGCGCCATCTATCCAAACTTTATCTCTTGCAATAATCGCAGCATCATAAGGCGTACTCAGTATCGTATTTTTTAAGAAGACACTTCCATCAGCAGAAGCAATTGTAATAGCCCCATCATTGGCAGAAATATGGTTTTGACTGATTACTTGAGTCTTTGTATAAGGAACAGTAACGTGTCTATTTTTTCCACCTGAACGATCTTTGGCTTGCTGTATTACATATTCTCTTGATTCTACCTTACCATCATCAACACCCTCATTAAAATAAAGGTGTGTACCTTTATCTCCCCACACATCAGCACCACTGGCAATCATTTTACCTGTGCTATATATGACAGTTTCACCTTCACTGCTTAATTGCGCATTATTTGCTTTGGGCAGAGAATGCCAACTCCAACCCACATCCTCAATCACACCTCTAGAATATACGCCAGACTGTGTAAAAAGAGGGCGAAGATGCGCATTATCTACATAAAGATAGTTGCCATCTGCGCCAGAATGAAATTTTCCGCCGGTCGATTGAAAGTCTACGATATGTCCACGATGGCCTGTTGCATAAATGCTACCTGAGTTTTCAACAATCTCTGTAGATTCAACTTGATCAGTCACATAATTTTCTTTGGAATGAATAAATCCCTCAACATAGTGTCTGATTTGTGCATCATTCGTAAAACTTTCAACATTCCAATGAATGATGCCATCGGCATGCAGGTTTCCTTTATTGTTAAATTTTTTAGATTGAATGACACCACCTTTTTCAAGGTGTAATTTATTTGCACCACCTTCAATATCAAAAGTTTTTGTATCAAACCATGCTTCTTTAAAACCATGTGAACCTGTCTGCCGAAAAGTATCACCCTTATAACGCAGGGTATTTGCATAATGAATAGGTACATCGCCTACTGCTTCTAAGCTTGTGCCAGGTGCATTCAAGATAAAGGTTGCTTCAGGATTTAATTGAGGAAGCGTTTCAAGTGGAATAGTGCGCTCAGAATAGGGCAACTGAAGCTGAAAAATATTTTTAAAATCTGATGACAAAGAAGGCCATTGCTCTTGACCAAGTTGTGCCTCATTATTTAATTGCAAATCTGTAATTTGTACGCCATTAAAAGCATCTGCATCATATTGAAATGTTGTTTGAGGATTAAGACCTAATGCATATATATTGTCATTGTCTTCACCACTGCGCCATGCAATACTTTCTGGCCTCTCTGTTTCATAGCCTGTTGTTTTTACTAAGGTAGCACTCATGCTGCCAGATTTATCTATCTCTGTGCCAGATAACGTAATTTTTTGTGCAGACAAATGTCCAGCAGCATGATTGACTTTTTGTTGTGATTTTAAGGTGATTTTTTCTTGGGCAATAATATTGCCCGTATTGTGCGCTTCCTTTTGTGTGCCTTCTAAAAAAACATTTTTACCATTCACATTGCCAGCGTTCTGCACCTCAATGTCTGCAAGAGCATCAACAGACTCAACACCAACGATGCTAGCGTTTTCATGATTCACAATAGATTTAGCACTACTGATATACACATGGGCATCTGCTTGAATACTACCCATATTATCAACATGACCAACACCTGAGAAATAAATATCATTACCCGATTTAAGTGTGCCTGAGGCTTCGTTCAGAAAAGAAGAACGCACTTCATCATCACATAACTCAGTAATGAGTTTATTGCCTTCATCTCTCACGCTGATATCATGCCCAGAAACTACAACATTCTCGGTCGCACGAATAAAATTAGAATTATTTGCCTGTTCAATACGCAAATGCGCATTTCCCACTGTATCTAACAAACCATGATTGTGTAATGTGCTTGCAAAAATACCTAAATAGCCTTGCGTAGCATAATCACCATCTAGCGCTCTTTGCACCTCCATCATCACCTGCACATGCTCAGCGCTTATACCCTTGGATAACAACTTGTCTAGCTGCTTACTAAAATCTAAAGCTTCAGAGGTTTCGTTTTCAGATACTTTCGCAGATAATTCTGCAGATTCTTGCTCAGATTTTTGAGCCTGTAGAATTTTCTCAACATGTGCATCAATATCGATAATAACATCAATTTTTGCAACATCTGCCTCATAAGAGACTCTCACAGCCTCCGCATTTTTATGAATCTTCTCTAAAACCTCTTCTTCCGTAGGCACATAAGTACTATCTTCGATAAATTCAAATGCTTCTGTTTCTTCTTCTACGATTTCATTATCGGACAAACTGAGTATCTCTTGTTCTGTCTTCTCTTCTATCAGTGGCTCAGTTTCTGTTTGCTCAGTGATGAGATGGGATTCAGTTTCATCTGTCGTCGGTGAAGCTTCTGACTCTACTGTCTTGACAACATTTGCCTCAATTTGATTGATGGTCGCTCTATAGCTTGCATAAACAGTAAGATTATTAAAGAGCTGCTGAGCGAGCTCAGCGTAAGTAATTTTCCCTTCTTGATAGCGTCGATATAAAAGTAACCAGCTTTGACCTGAAAATAAGCTTTGAGCATATAATTGATATTCTGCTTTCAAACTATCAGAAATCTTCTCAGATTTATGCAGCGCATATATTAAAGAGTAAAGCGTACGCTTTATAATCTCCGTATGGCTTTGCTGATGCCCGCCATTTAATACAAATAACGCTAAATCCTTAGGATTAAACTCTATCCCAAATATTTTATCGGGGCTAAGCCTATCAATCATATCTCTTAAGGCAGACTCTGATAATGCTGCTACCGTATCATTTGCATTTCGCGTATCCTCCGCTGTGCCTAAGTTATATGCAGATATGACCTCAATGGCTGATTTCGCAAATTTAAATGCATTTCTAGAGTGCATGATTTTCTTGGAAACATTTTGCAGCAAACTAATATCTTCGGCGCTTAATTTCCCTTTACCCAAAGTTGCTGCAGCGCTTATTATCAGCTCTAATATTGTTAAGCTTCTGTCAATTAACTCATCTTCACCTAAACACCATCCCCACAGTTGATAAAACACATTGCACACAAATTTAGTTTTTTCATCATTGCCTGACAACCCACCCATACTTGGCAATACATGGTCTAAGAAAAAATGCACGTATTCGCTATTGCTTATCTCAAGATATTTCCCTTGATACAATCTCGATAAGATGCCAACACTGTGATAAAGCGTTTTAGCAACCAATAAAGAAGTTCTCAAATTTTTTAAGGACTGGGAAGGCATCGGAAGGAGCATGCCTGTAATTTCAACAGCAGAAGCGGCGTAATTCAAAACTTTATCAAGGACACTCAGGTGATTTTTTCGCCCTACCAAATAAAAGCCTGCATTATTAAATTGATTGAGTTTAGGCGGAACAATACAAGTAACCGCTTTAATAAGCGCACCATACTGATTGTTCACAAGATGCTCACTGTCTAAAACCAGATAATCTGCCAATATGGAGCCTGAATTCTTTACATAAGCCTTACCATAAAGCTTTAACTCACCCTCAGCGATTAAAAGCGTTGAAGTTG
>JBFWLB010000090.1:0-5401 GCA_050252335.1 Candidatus Berkiella sp.
ACGACGCTCTTCCGATCTGAAGAAAGGTGGCTCTTAACTCTGGCTCAAGATTTTTTCGTTTTTTGATAACATTTTCGTAAAAATTCATTACACATTGATATTGCTTTGCAGCTTCAGTTTTTCTATAAAATTTTTCAAAAAAATTATGATTGCTTAGAAAATCTAACTGCCCCCCTATCTCCTCACGAAATTTTAATAATAGAGGCAAAGTTTCGGCAGTTTTTGGGTCAAAATCCTCCTCAATTGTTCGATTCATTTCAACAACTGGGTCCAAATTTCTAAGATTTTTAGCAGTTGTATGCAAGGCAGAGATATCAGCGGCCTCACTGATAATGGTAGCTATTTTTTTCAAATTCTTAATATCGCGTTCGGATAAAATTAATTTGGACAGTTTATCTAAAATTATTTCATTTTCTGTAGCAATGATATGATTGGCACGAGGATTCGTTAATAACACTTCTCGATGCGTGGGATCCAATAAAAAATTAACTGCTTGATGCAAATCATAAACATTGTGCATCGACGAGATAAGTTCAGCATATTGTTTTAGTAATTCTAGATTTTCTGTTTGTAAAATAATTGCTGCATATTTTTTGGTGGTTATTACATTGCTTGCATCAAAAATCAAATAAGCAAATTTCTCATACAAAAGTGTAATCCATTCTTTTATTTTGGGACGCACTTGATGCAAATATCTATTTTCTACTTCATTATTAATAATGGCTCGTTCTAATCGCGCTGCTTGCTGATAAACCACTTTAGGGCTATATCCCTCTGCCGCAACAATATTTTCTGCATCCGTGACTAGCTTAGATGGTGCACAAAATATTGCCTCTTCTGCCAGCTTGGCAACCTCAATAACTTCTTTTAAATCTTTAGGAAGCGCTATTTTAAAAATGTATTTATTTACAATATTACCAATTCGAGATTTATGAATGTGGCTGATAAATTTTTCAAGTTCATTTTTTAGCGCTTCAGTATTTGATGTTACTTTTTCATCTTGCTCATCTATCGTATTGGCAGAAAATTTATCAGCAATATATTCTTCTAAGGTTTGTATTAAAGCCGAGCCAATGGCTACATTTGCACATCTTAGGCTGGAAAATTTTATAAGGTAAATATTAGGCATTAGATTGTTAACTTGCTACATAAAAGGCGATGATTTTACCATCATGTCTAACTAATTACCAAAGCTAGATTTATAGTGCAGTTACAATTAATTCGATTCGGAAGAAAGCATACTTAATACCACGGACAGGCTGCAGGTCTTCTGATTTTTAAAACAGAGAGACACAGTAAACTTTACAAGCCCCTCTTTCATTGTGTAAATTGACTCCCGCGATGACTATCAATACAAGAAAGCATCGACAACCTTAGTCAACCAACCCAAATATAGGACTTGATCCATGAGACAAGTACCACGATATGCCATTATAGGCACAGGCAAAATGGCTACACATTTTGCGCATTACTTAAAATTACTTGCCATTCCACACACACAGATCTCTCGTAATGAAATCACTCCAGAAAAACTTCAAAGTACATTACAGTCTTGCGATAGACTATGTATTTTAATCAGTGATAAGGCCATTCCTGATTTTATTGACGCGTATGCACTTAGATATAATAATAAAATCATACATTTCTCAGGGAGCCTTGTTGTTGAGGGATGTTATAGTGCGCATCCATTGATGACATTCGGCGCTGAATTATATACGCAAGAGCAATATCAATCGTTTCCTTTCATTATAGAGCAAGAAGGTAGTAGTTTTGATAACCTTCTTCCTGGGATCCCCAATAAACATTATCAAATACCTAAAAATTTAAAGCCTTTTTATCACAGCCTATGTGTAATGAGTGGAAATTTTAGCTGTATTTTATGGCAAAAATATTTTAGCGAATTGCAAAAGACATTTAATATTTCACAAAAAGATGCAAAGCCTTATTTAAATATTATTTTTCAAAATATTTTCAACAACCCTCATTCCGCTTTAACAGGGCCATTGGCACGCCAAGATAAATCGACCATTGAGTCTAATCTCAATGCTTTAAACAATGATCCCTTTCAAGCGATTTACCAAGCTTTTGTAACCGCTTTTCAAAATATACAACAGGAGGCTCTCGGCCATGAAAATCACTGAACTCAAAAATGCTAAATTAAAAAATGATAAAATTACGATGGTAACCTGCTACGATTTTTGGAGTGCGAAAATCATTGCAAAGACTCAGATTGATATGATTTTGGTAGGTGACTCATTAGCCATGGTTATGCATGGATATACGACAACTGTACCCGCAACGGTTGACCTAATGTGCTTACACATACAAGCAGTTGCTAAAGGGGCACCTAACAAATTGATTATCGGAGATATGCCTTTCTTGTCCTACAGAAAATCTCTCAATCAAACCATGCTGGCTGTTGAAAAACTCATGCAAAGTGGTAGCCACGCAGTAAAACTTGAAGGTGGGCTTGGTAATGAAGATGCAATTAAACATATCGTTCAATCAGGTGTTTCTGTGCTTGGACATATTGGTCTGACCCCACAATCAATTCATCAACTAGGTGGACACAAAGTACAAGGTCATGAAGATACAAAAGCAAACACACTGCTCACAGAAGCTAAAATACTGGAAGATGCTGGGTGTTGCGCCGTTGTATTAGAATGCGTGCCTGAAATCTTAGCAGAACAAATTACCCAAGAATTAAGCATCCCCACTATTGGCATTGGCGCTGGTAATAAAGTAGATGGACAAGTATTAGTTTTACAAGATTTGCTCGGCATGGATCCCGAATTCCAACCTAAATTTTTACGCAAATATTTAAATGGCTTCGATTTATTAAAAGATGCCCTCAATCAATATAGCACAGAAGTTAAATCGGGTGCTTTTCCTGCTGACTATCATAGCTATTAATCAATGGAGCTCAAAATATGCAAATGATTGAATCCATTTCTGAATGGAAAAAAATTAGAAGTACTTTGCAAAATCAGAGTATCGGCTTTGTTCCCACAATGGGTAACCTTCATGCTGGTCATGCCTCTTTATTACAAAGAAGCATCCATGAAAATAGCACAACCATTTTAAGTATATTTGTTAACCCTACCCAATTTAATGATGCAAATGATTTGAATCGTTATCCAAAGACTTTAGAAGCTGATCTTGATATGGCTCGAAATTTAGGTGTTGATTATGTGTTTTTCCCTAATACAGACATGATGTACCCTGATGAATATCGATATAGAGTCACGGAAAATACCTTTAGCGCTCAATTAGAGGGGCAACATAGACCAGGGCATTTCGATGGGGTACTCACTGTCGTGCTCAAATTATTTAATCTGATTAAGCCACATAAAGCATATTTTGGTGAGAAAGATAGACAGCAATTACTCTTAATTCAAGATATGGTAAAAGCCTTATTTTTGGATATAGAGATTATCGCCTGCCCTACTATTCGAGATGCCTCTGGCCTTGCTTTAAGTTCCCGCAATCAATTCTTATCTATAGAAAACAAACGGTTAGCTGCTAGATTCCCTGAAATCCTACAAAGCAATAGCGCCTCCGATGAAATTGTTGGTCAACTATCAAATTTAGGGTTTGTGGTAGATTATGTACAAGACTATGGTCAATATCGCTTTGGTGCGGTTAAAATACAGTCCATAAGATTAATTGACAATTTTGATATACCCACAACAGATGATTCTGTGGTTAGGCGGCGAGTGTACGAGCAATAGAAGTGTATACAAAATACATGACTATTGTGAGATGTGCGAAGCCAACAACACCAAAGATTCATCTGCGAAGGTTATAAGCGAAGCTGAGAGGAACCCCACAAGATGCTTTTATGTTTAGATGTCGGCAATTCACAAATTTTTGCTGGGTTATTTGATAACCAAAGCTTGGTCTTAAAATTTCGCTACGATAGCCGACATAGCTTTACATCCGATCAATTTGGCGTTTTCGTGAGAGGTCTCTTGCGAGAACATAATTTTGATCCCCAAAGCATTAAGCAAGTAGCCTTGGCTTCTGTGGTGCCTGAACTGGATTACTCCATTCGTGCAGGATGTATAAAATATTTGAATTGCGATCCTTTTATTTTAAAAGCAGGTGTTAAAACAGGCCTAAAGATAAAATACCACAATCCACTTGAAGTGGGTGCCGATCGCATCGCAAATGCCATTGCCGCCTGCTCTCAATTTCCAAATCAAAATATTATGATTGTGAGTCTCGGAACTGCGACTACTTTTTGTTGTATTACAGCAGACAAATCCTATCTGGGAGGCGCCATTTTTCCTGGTTTTTCACTCTGTATGAATGCATTACAAGAAGGCACCTCAAAATTAAAATCTGTTAGTATTGCCAAGCCTGAACAAGTGGTTGGTCAATCCACCTATCATGCCATCCAATCTGGCTTGTATTATGGGCAATTAGGCTCAATTAAAGAACAGATTTTTCAAGCTACTAAAACGGTATTTAACCAAAAGCCCCCCTGTGTTATTGGTACGGGTGGTTTTAGTCACCTATTCGAAGGTGAAACCGTCTTTAATGCGATAATTCCTGATCTTGTATTACATGGCATTCGTCTTGCAAATAATCAGCAATGATTCATATCAATCAAAACTCAATATTTGCTTTAAATTAGGCGCTATCTAGCATCTATCACTCTGGAGACCATATAGTCTCCAGAAAGAATTTTAACAGCTTCAAAATTTTTTTCTTAGTGCATTTGAAGATGATGACTCGTTGCTTGCATCTAATGTTAAATTTTCAAACTCGCTCTCAAGCACAGACTTTGGGGCGCTTGAACTGCTTGACTTTGTTTGAGTAAATGTCAAAGTTGTGTATGTCTGTTTTTCGTATTGCAAAAGATAATCAGCAACATCAACATGATTATTCTGATACGCCAAACCAGAGAAGTAACCAGCATTAACGCAAACATTTTCTTGTACTGCATTAAAGTTTAAAAGGCGCCGAACCATATCAATACGCCCACGCATGACAGCTATTCGAAGGATAGAATCATTGCTCTTAGCAATACCATGTTTCACCACATCGAACTCTAAAAGACGATTAAATATAGTTATATAGTTCTCTTCAACTGCTAATTGTAGAGCTGCATTATCATTCTCCGCAATCTTCTCTTGAACAATTTGGAGCGTCAGAAGAAGATTCAGTATATCAACACGACCGATTCGAGCGCTCCAGCAAAGAGCAACATTAGCATCCTCTGCAATGCACGCCTGTATTTTTTTGCATTCTAGAAGTTTGCTAATGATAGCAAGATTGCCACTCAGAATTGACAAGCAAAGAATATAATTACCATAACGTTCAATTTCAGCTTGTGCTTCATCTGATTCAAAAATCTGATTAAATGCTTCGATGTTTCCATCTTTGACCGCAGAAT
>JBFWLB010000091.1:0-5367 GCA_050252335.1 Candidatus Berkiella sp.
CGGTGTGAATAATCCCTATTGTTATAACTATCTACACCGCATAAATAGCTACGCCTTACACAACGCGTCATGCAATGGTAGTAAGGCGTTGCCTCTAAATTAATTTGCTCTGTCCTAGCTGTGGCCATAACTTAATTTATCATCCCTCTTCGATGATTAAATATAGTTATTCAATAATTTATTGTCAACTAATTGTGGGTGTCCTATAAATAATATTAAGAGCATGTTTCGCTCACTGGTCAATTGGTTGTAATTTTCCTTTTTTAACCCAGTCGTTATAGCAGATATCTAAATGACGTATGAAATTATAAAGCTCTTCGTTTGTTTGTATGCCAAATTCCGGTTCATTTTCACACAACCAATTTTTCGCCTCATGTCGCGAAAGACCATATTTCTCAATAATATCATCTATTCTTTTAGGAGAAAAAAGCCACCAATTTGCAAATCCATTAGGGTAAATGTTTGCTTTTCTTGTAAATGGCTTTAGTTTCCAAGAAATCGGGCTCTTAAATGTAGACGCAACATAATCAAAAAACTCATTCACTCCTTCAATGTCTTCTACATATCCCCATTTCAACACTAATGGTTCATGATGTTGCCCTGTCTGAACATTTGAGTGGGCTGGGCTAATCATTATGTTTGCAGTAATCCCTAAACTATCAATTATTGAAAAGAACTTTTCTCTCAACTTTGCATCTTCTGTCATTATATTTTTCCTGTTTTATTTACGAAAATACCACGCCTTTGAACTTTAACAGCACTCCATAGATCTCCTTCATGGATTTTTACACCTTGAGGGTTTAGTTTAGTGATTATACTTTGATAATCGCCTCTAGGTACAGGATTTTTAGATAGATGTGGATCATATACGTAATGGTTATCGCGAAACACTGTATGATATTTATAATCTTTAGGCACATATCCCCCTCCTTGTTTCTCACCAATAAATATATTCTTAATGCCTTCTTTTGATTTTATTGTAATAATACTACCTTTACCGCCAGATGCCTTATAAAGTCTTTCTGCAATCTCTGAGCAATCTGTATCATCATCTAGTATCATTTCTCTCATCTCAGAGGATTTTAACTCATTCATAACCTCTTTGTTTGCAGGGAACCGTGGATTAACATTTCTAAATTGATATTGAAATTCAGTTTTATTTTTCTCCCACTTGAAACGGCTCTCATTATCGTTTATTGATGTAGATTCATCAGGCTGAAGATTTGTATCTCTTCCCTCATCTGAATCACTTCCGCTTCCATCGGATCTATAGCCACCATCCTCGTCCCCATAGCACTCTTTAGATTGTTGTGCGATTCTAGAGCTTCGACGTATTGTAGGCTCTTTATTGGTAGTCTTACAAGATGCTTTATATGAGTGCAATATTGCGGTTGTTGTACCACCAACTTTAGATTGGGCTTGTTTTTCTGTTACTGTAATTTTTTTTGTAATGTTTGTTTTAATTTGTTTGGCTTTTTTTATAATAGCATTATTTCTAGTAATTATTCCCTGTTTTTTTGACTTGGCGGAAATTAATTTTTGTTTAACATTTTTTTTTGGATCTTTCTGTTTATCAACATTTTTAGTAGCTATTTTAGGTGTTGTAGCAGTGCTAGCATTTCTTTTATTAGTCATTTTTTGCATAGCTGCCTTTTGGGCTGCCACTTTTTTCACTTTAAAATTTTTTATTATCTTTGCAAGGCTTTCTTTTGCTTTTTGGGTCTTTTCTTGAGCTGCTTTTTTTCTATCAATTAAATTTTTGGCCATTTCTTTAGGTGAGAGCTTTTGAAGTGATAGCTCTCGACGTTTTTGTAATATATTTGCAACTTTCTGTTTTATCGTTAAGGGTTTTATAAGATTATTTTTTTGCTGGATCAAGTTAAATGCGACACTATTTTGCTTGGATGGTAGTTTATTATTTGTTTGACTTAATTTTTGACTCTGCGTGTTTCCTATTTTGATTTGAGTGTTAGAACTAGATTTTATTTGAGGGGTATGAGTCACCCTTGATTGAGTTGCAGCTTTAATACTTGCACCCAAACCATAATTTACAACTTGCCTAACACGAGTTGCAATAGCTCTTCCTTGAGCGACACGCTTTGCATGCTGGGCAGTTGCTTGTCTTGCCGCAGTTTGTTGCCTCGCAGCTTGCTGTCTCGCTGCTTGCTGTGCGGCTTGCTGTCTTGCAGCTTGTTGCCTCGCTGCTTGCTGTGCGGCTTGCTGTCTCGCAGCTTGTTGCCTCGCTGCTTGTTGCCTCGCAGCTTGCTGTCTTGCAGCTTGCTGTCTCGCAGCTTGCTGTCTCGCAGCTTGCTGTGCGGCTTGCTGTCTTGCAGCTTGTTGCCTCGCTGCTTGCTGTGCGGCTTGTCTAGCAGCTTCAGCTCTTCTTGCCGCCTCCATTTGTGCCTGTGCCTGCTGCCTTGCTATAATAGCTCGTCGAGCGGCATCTCTAATAGCTTGTGCTTGTACGTTCCGATTAATTGCCGCACTACGCAAGGCTGGACTCAACATTATTAAACACCCTTATTAATTTTAATTATCTACGCTTTAAATTGGTTTTTTTATTGCTAGCTTCTGAATTTATAGTTTTACTAGCTACATTTCGCTTAGTTGCATTACGCAATGGAGTATATGATTTGCTAGCGGTGTTCTTTCTCTGTTTATTGGGTTGGGCAGACTCACATATATCTAACATTTTTTTAATTAGTCCCTTTTGCGTGCTACTCAATGGATTTTTTACAAAATTCTTTATCTTTGCCTTAACGTCGTCAAAGTTATACTTATGATTATCATTTATTTCATTGGCTATTTCGATGTCGTTTTCATTGACACTCAAGCCTTTTTTTAATAAATATTCACTAAATAACGTGTTTTCAGCATGAACTGCAATTTGTAAAAGTGAATATTGATTTTTGTCCCTACAACTAAGGCTTCCAGCATGCTTAGCGATATATTCTATTGGATCATGACTATTCACTTGAATTTGTTTGTTAGCGATTAAAAATAGTATTTGAGCACTAATTAATGAGATGCACAATTCAAAATTTTTATTTTCTAGTGATATATCAAAAGCAGTTTTCTTCGCTTTGTTTATACTATCTATTGATGTTCCATTTTCAAGTAATAGTTTCGCCATGTTATTTTCTTTGCTTCTCGCAGCAATCATTAACGCATTTTCTTTATCTCGGTTAACCGCATTAATAAAAATATCCAGTTTAAGCAGTTTTTTGAAACAATAAAGCGAGCCTGAAGATATAGCCATCATTAACAATGTGTTACCTTCATTATCTCTTTCATCTAGGTCAATCAAACCAAGCTTTTGGTTAGACAATAAATCAAATGCAGCCTTGTTATTTTCTTCAATTGCATGCATTAAAGGTGTTTTACCAAGCATATCTGAAACATCATGTCTAGCCCCATGATTAAGTAAAGCTTTTATGATAAGCGCAGAGTTAGTATCTATATGAATTGCCGATATTAGTGGCGTTTCGCCAGATTGATTTATTGCATTTATATCAGCAGCTTGATTCAATAAGAATTGCACAGAAGCGAGATTACCATGCATACAAGCTATGTGCAAAAATGTATTACCCTCTTCTAAAGACTCATTAATATCAAAGTACACTGTTCTATCAGATGTTTTGCATAATGTTGACAACTCACGAATATCGCCTATACGTACCGCTCTAAGAAACCGCAGCTTATCGCATCTCTTAAAATATCTAGTGCGCCTGTCAGGATCTGCAAACTCCCTAGTTTCTTTGTCAATCTTGTCCCAAAAATATTTAGGGGCTTTCGGTGCCATGATGCTAGCATCTGTTTCTTCATAAAGAATCCTAAGTATTTTCTTGCTACTAATTGCACATTCAATAGAGCTTTCATTAACCCCAGCAGCATAATATGGGTTAGCACCGTTCTGTAACAACAAATGCACCATATCGTTACTATCAAACCTTATTGCAAATAGCAAGCCTCCTGAAAGCAGAGATTCTAACGTTACCCCTTCTTCTTTTTGAATATCTTCAATATAATCTTTAAATCTATTGAGAAACAAATCTACTATTTCTCTATTATTTTTATAAATAGCATACTGAAATGCGGTACAGTAGTAAGCACGGTCTTTGAGATGTAACACATATTTCTTGTTGACTTTTGCACCATGTTCAAGCAGAAGCGCACAAATTTCTGTAGAACCTTGCTTGACTGCCATATGTAGGAGGGGCATTCTAAAATCCACAACGTTAACATTCGCTCCTGCCTTGATTAAATATTTGGCTATTTCTTGGAAGTTATTTTCGAGAGCTAAACGTAAAGGTGAACAGGAATCATGATCAGGAAGATTTATATCCGCTCCATTTTCTATAAGAAATTCAACCATAGGGAGGTTATTGTTTCGAATTGCACAAGAAAGAGAGCTATAAATTTTGTAATTTTGGCCAGTTGATGATGTTACCTGCATTGAGGATATAGTAGCCCCTTTTTGTAAGAGATACTTAACAACATCTCTCTTATCATTAGCTACTGCTAGGACTAAAGGCGTTAAGCCATAAAAGCCGCTTGTATCGTCATATCTCCTAAAAGCTATGCCTTTAAAGGCATTTGGAGCTATTTTATATTTCTCAACAGCTTTTTGTACTAATTCTAATTTACCACCAGCCGCTGCAGCATGTAGAATGGTATAATGCTCTACGCGAAAATTTTCTAAATATAGGGCTTCTGCGTTATCATTACCATAAATAGATCTCCTCAACTTTGAGAAAAGTGTATCAGGAAAATGCTTAGAACGAAGCAAGGAGTCAAGGTAATTAAAAATTTTAACATTGCCATACGAAGCAGCATACAATATAGGGTTAGTTTTGTATGTGACTACACCTTTGTTATCAAAATCATCATTTATTGAAATGCGAGCTTCAATATTAACACCTTGTCTTATACAAGCGTCAATATTCCTTATATCGCTCTCTCTTAAAGCCTTATAAAATTTTACTAGCAAATCATTATTCATTGATTCTATCCTAAGCTGTGTTTTTTGCACTATTAGTTGAAATAGCAATGAATAATATAAAGCTGTATAATATACAAAATGTTGTATATTCATCATATCAATTTAGTCAATGCCATCACACTTCCGCGGCGACTATACTATCAGATAGCAGATAGAATAATAAATAATGTAGTGTATCTGCTCGCACCCCTCAATCAGTTTTTCCGCCAAGAAGATATCAAGACACCCACTCAAGCTCTCAAAACCCACAAAAATATCTTTTTTGTTTAAATGCTTAGAAAGAAAGAGGATATTCAGGAATAAAAAGATAATTGAAGAGATGAGGTATTTAACTTTTCTTAAAATTACGCGCTTTTATAAAACAT
>JBFWLB010000092.1:0-5003 GCA_050252335.1 Candidatus Berkiella sp.
AACACTTAACAGAAAAAACATGGAGCAATTCTTAGACAACAACCCCAATTTTAAAGGTTACTGGATGCTATTACCCCAATAGCTCTACAGATATCTTCATAATTCTTAGTGTGATATTTCACTCAATCTATCTTTTTTCCATGATATCCTGATTTTTTAACCATTAACCGGACATCTTGCCTTTGCCAACTACCGGACATTTTAACTTTGCCCTAACAAGTACTCTACCTGATATATATTTAACCATATGTTTATTAAAATAAAATATTAACGACATATTACGATTGACTGATAAGCAAAGAACATGAATAAATAGTCTTGCCATATTTTTGATCGGATAAGGTGGCTACTTAGCCATCTAGATTTAGACGTAGTTGAGCTTATTCTTGAGCCCGCAGCAACTTATTGTGGATGTACTCAATTTTGTTATAATTGGGGCAGGTATTTACGACAAGGAGTTGGAATGAGTCTTAATTTTGATAATAATGATACCCCTCCGCTTTTGCCACTATTTCAAATAAAAACCAGCACATTTACAACTCCAAAATCAGAAAACCATCTCGCACAACCGTATGCAAATCTTAAAAATGTCCAGGATTTTTTTCAAAAGTATAGCGCAATAACACAAAGTTATTTGAGCGGTTTTAGTTGGCATCCAGATAAAAAGGGATATACCTACAAGAATGTTTTTCTTTCAAATCAAGTAAATCAAATTAATGCAATCCGAGCATCAATTCATGCATCAGAAAAACTTATAAATAAAGACCCAATTTCTGCTATGTACACGCTTGACACAGTGATTAATCAAGTTTTTCAAGAGCTAAACAGAGAACAAACTGCTAATATTGGTGTAAATATTCTGAATAACATCTTGATTTCCATGACTGCTGATATCCAAACTATTAAGAATGATATCAATCATCTTCAAGAACAAATAGATCCCTTATTGCCTAAATGCAAAGCAAAGCCAATTTACATTGCAAGGAATAATAAATTTTAAATAATTCATTTTGTTAATTTATTGTGACAGCCCTATTTGCTGTTAAAGAGATGTCTTTCTCTTTTAAGCTATGTCGAACCGCCCGCTGGATAACAATCGCAGCATGCCGAATAATCTCAGAGCGATTGTGTAAATTAAGGCCACCTACTTCCGTCCAAGACTGATCGCTAAGCACATGTCCCTGTTGCGCATTAAAATCTTGACCGAATACACATTCTGCAAGTTCATTATCTATTAAGCCAGAGTCAGACATTGTCTTTATAAAAAGTTGCTGTATTTGGGCTGGATGAGAAAAAATAGAATCACCAAAATCAAACGATTGAAGCCTACTTTTAAGGACAGTCATAGATACAAAAGGCCCTGAAATACATTCTACACTGGCTTTATAGAGTGTGTTCTTTAATTTTTCTAAAAATTGCATTGCAATCTGCTCATCTTTCAGCCCTTTAATCTTATCAGGATATTTAGTTTCAATTTGTTTTTTTCTGTATTTTCCAATCAGTCTACAAAGATCGTTATCTGCAAAATCATCAATATTGTTCTCCCCTAATATTTTAGGCAATACTTTGTGATAAAGTGTTTTGCACAACATCCTGAAGTCTAATTCGTGAATAAATTGACGAAGTGCAAAAATTGATTTGTCTGCGCTATTTGTGCTAAAAGAATGTAAAATAATTTTTAATGGTAAATTACGTGTGTTTGGATTTTGAAAGCCAGGAATAACGGGAGAGAGCATTGCTAAAGTTGGCTGAGTATATCGCTTGAGCATTTCTTTTTGTACAATTCTAATAATTTCGATACTGTCTGTCGACAATTGCGTTGTATTATCTTCATCGAAAGCAAAGGCTAAAAATTCATTATTAATGGTATACGCATTTAATGCATCGTCTTCAAATTCAAGTGTCGTTGGTAGTATAACCGGAGATTTAACATTGATAACAGGATTAAGTTTTTGAAATTTTAATTCAACGTCAAAATCAGAATAAATGCCACAACATTGTATGAGACCAGGCAACCAGCGAATCAAATCTGAAGCGGCCGCCAGATTTCCGCCTTGTTTTTTCACAGCATGTCTTATTTCTTGCATTGCGTGATGATAACTTTCTTTATCAAGTCTATGCGCAAGCAGCCTTAGAACATCACTATCAAAGTCAACTGCTTGAATATTGAGTTTTGCACAAAAGTCCTTCAATTCTGCAATAGCGAATTCACTTAAAATAGCTGAGCTATAAACAAAAGAAAAACGAATATCAGGATTATCGAGGCAGGCTCGAATAAATCTTAGCTTGTTTTCGTCATTTAGAAATTCATCAGGATTAGCGCTAAACCATATTTTATAATGCCGCTTGGTTTCTATCTTCCAAACGGGACCAGACTTTGACATAAATATTATTTAACCCTAAATTATGAGGATTTGAGCCTTTGACCATTATATGCTTCCTCTTATAAAATACTGCACTGCAACCATCAAGCTTCTTCCTCCTTTTATCGCATAGCGTAATTCTACTTAGTTTTATAACCTAATACTAAGGTCTGTAAAAATTAACCAATTGATATTTATATCAATATTTCAAAAAATAGTCTAAAAACCGATGAATGGTAGTGTATGTACGATAAGTGGCATGTTTCTATGCTGGCTTATGGTATACATTAGCCGTGTTATAAAAGCACATGAGGATTGCAAGATGGCAAAGAGACAACAATGCCGAAAGATCATGTGCGAAAACTATAATCCTTCTTAAGATGTCCTGACAATACCGTAATCGATAACATAAAGCATATAAAATACCATCAAAATTAGACGAGATAAGCTATTCATGACCTCGTAACCTTTACGATTGTCATGAATATTTAAGCGAGATTAACATTTCGCCTTTTCTCTTATGGAGTTATGAAAAAAATGAGTAAAGAAGAAAGCAAAATAAAACAAGAAGATGAGCCCATAGGCTTAAGTGCTTTAGCAAAACGCTTATATAAATTATACCGCCCTTATTTAGGCTTTGAGGCTAAAAACCGTAAAAGAACATTGTGGTTATCAGGCGTTGTTTTGGGTAATTTTCTGCTCGCTTTTGCATTGGTTTTTGTTAACGTCTCTTTGCAATCTATGATGGGATTACTCATGTTGCCAGGCGTTACCTACACTGCATTTTTCTATGCTGCAACTCAATTCCTGGTAGCGATTGTTGGTTATGGGGCAATTACAGCGATTGATGCTTGGATGGCAAGCGCTTTAGGCAGCTCATTGTCTCATGCGATTAATAAAAGCATTGAAAAAAGATGGATGAAAAGCAAAGCATATTATGGCTCAGCTCTATTACCAGGCAATAATACACAAACGCCCGCTAAAATTTTGAGTCAAGATAATGCTAAATTAAATGCAAAAGTAATGGAGCTATTTGACAATTTTCTAACAACAGTAAGTAATTTTGCAGTCGGTATTGTTGGGCTTTATATGTTATCAGCCCCTCTTGAAATTACCTTGTTTTCTCTTTCTTTTGCGCTACCCGGTTATCTTGTTGTGAGCACAGTATTATACGCTTTAGTTTATAATCACGTTATAAACAAAATGGGTGATACTTTAGAAAGCCTCCAGTCTCGCCAAGCAAGAATGGAAGCAAAAGTACAGGCGCAAGCGCATCATGTTAAAACATATGCCGAAGGTATTGCTTTCAAAAATGGAGGTAATTACGAGCATCACTCATTACTCAAAACCATTAAGCAAAGCAAAGTTGTTCAAAGTTCAGCCTCTAAAATACGAGCAATCTTAGGCTTTGCAACAAATTTACACGCGGAATTCACTTCCTTTTTTGCTATTTTACTTTGTGCACCTAATATTATTGCAAAAAAACTCGATTTTTCTAGCATCTTAGAAATTCCTTATCATTTTCAAAACGTAGTTAATTTTTTCACATGGAAAAGCGATAACTTTGATGAAGTAACTGAGTGCGCTGTTTCTTTAAAACGTATAGAAAAATTTAATGCCATGTTGGGCAATTGGGAAAAAATTCAAGAAGAAAATGCATCAAAGTTGCACTTCACAGAAGGCAGCAATACTGAAATTAGCATTAAAAATCTCAATCTCAAAAGACCTGATGGCTCCCCTATTTTAACTAATTTTTCAGTCAATATTCCCAAAGGGAAAGTCACACTATTACAAGGCGCATCAGGTAGTGGAAAAACCTCTATTCTACGTGCCGCAGCAGGACTTTCTCCTTATGCAAGTGGCGAGATCAGTGGCCTCACAAAGAAAACTCATTTTGTACCATCAACGCCTTACTTTCCATTGAATAAAAGCTTGTTGGCAGCTATTTTATACCCTCGCAAAGATAAAGCGACCCTTCAAGAAATTGCAAAAATCAAAGCGCTTATGAAAGAATTAAGCTTTAAAGATCAAACAATTAATGACTTAGAAGTTGTTAAAGATTGGAATGGACCACATTTAAGTGATGGCGAAAAACAAAGAGTAGAAATCATCTCTGCAATCATGAAGCAGCCAGATATACTTTTTATGGATGAGGCAACCTCTAGAGTCGATCATGATGCAAAAACAAATAATAAAGGCAAAATAGAACACTTGCTCAAAAATCATTTGCCAAATACAACCATTCTCTATACCGATCACAATCCAAGTAACGGCGATTTCTGTGATAATAAAGTACATCTTTCTAAGACGAAAACAAGAAAAGTCGCGTAATTACTAACCCTCCCTGGCTCGATTAACGCAATGCAAATAATCTTAGAATTTGCATTGCGTTAATCGTATTAATCTAGGTTTAGAATTTGCCTTTTCTCTTTTGTATAGGTGTGGATGACTTGCCATAATGAACAGGCTTGTTTCCTCGATGTTTTTTTTCCTGATTCCGCTCTACTTTCTGTCTATGTTTAGTTTCGCTATAGAGAAAGTTCAAATCCTTTTTTCTAGCGCTCTCTTCATCTTGCAGTGTTCGCCTTGGTTCTGGTCTTGCCAAATCTGCTAACATTAAAAGTTGTAATTGAATCATGG
>JBFWLB010000093.1:0-4887 GCA_050252335.1 Candidatus Berkiella sp.
TTTGAGTTGTATTTTGCTGATTGACAAAATCATCTGTCAGTGGCAAGGCATTCAAAAACGTTACAAATTGCTTAATAATTTGAAGCGGTTGCTGTTTTTCAGTTTTCTTTGAAGACTTTCCATGTGCAGCGGATAGAGGGGGGGGATTAGATGCCTGCGCTTTTTTTATAAACTTTTGCATGATGGCATTTGCTTGATCTAAGTTTTTTATCTCTGGTATGGTTTCAATGCTATATTCATTTTTCGTTGGCGTTGTTAATGCTGGAACAGCTTTTTTATAGAAATGATTTAACCTTTGAGGTCTATAGTTAATTTGTTGTTGAACAGGAGGAAGAAAAGTGCTGAGCCTTTGTGCATCAATTTGAGGTGCTGGTTGTGGAGCACTGACCAGTTGTTGGGCTCTTTGTATGAGTTGTTGTCCAGTTTTCTGACGTTCAACGCTAAAATTCAGTTTTTTTGATATATCTTGTAGTTTTAATGTGAATAAATTAGCAATATTTTCTATTTCTTGTTGGAGAGGACGAAAGCGTTTGATAACATCTTCATTTTCGTTTAGAAGTGTTTCAAAAGCATTTTTTGATATCTCATAGTCTACTTCATTAAATTGTTCCGACGTAAGTGCTGTGTTTTTTAGAAATGTTTCTAATACTTTCCAGGCAGAAGAGCCATTGGGTTGTGGTTTTATAGTAGATGTGTAATAAGGCGTGCTGTTTATTTCCTCTCCAGAAAGAAAGGTGATTTGCCCTATTATATGGCTTGAATATTGTTCTGGCGTGGGCAATGTTTCATTACCAAGATCGGGTAAAGCAGGTGTAAGGCATTTTTCAATAAAAGCGTTAAAATTTGCTTTAGAAATATTTTTGTAATTAGCACATCGAAATACTCGCACAGGTGAATACTGTTTATTTGTTTCTGGATGATCCGTGCTTGTGTGATTGTGAATACCAATGCCAGTATTCCAAACAAGAAATAGCATTTCACCATTTTCTTGTTTTCTAAATTCACAGAGTAAGGCTGTGTTTTTTTCTTGGTTATTTGATGAGATAGGAATGAATACACGATTGTGCTTATTTAAACTCTCTAAAACTTGTGTTGATAATTTTGTTAATGTGTTTTGATAGAGTGTTTGTACGCCTTCGTCTACATTTTTTTTATTTGTGTCTTTCTTTTTGTATTTAGCATTAAGTTGTACTGCTTTTCTTGAAAGAGGATTTGTTTGTGTTGTATTTGTTGTTTGTGCAGCTGTTGCTGCACGCGCCTCGAATTCTTCTTGCTTTTTCTTAAGTTCATTCGCTTGCTTTTCAATTTCATCTAACAGCGTTATGGCTTGTTTCATGCAGAGCTGTGCGGATTGAGTATTTTTTTCTAATTCACTTAGATTGAGCTTTGAGCAAGAGGGCAGTTTTATGGTTTTATTACTAAGGCTTGATAAAAAATTGGACGTATAACAAAGAGCTTCGGAAAATCTGGGATTACTTATTTGTGCTGATTCTGTTGGCTGGTAGTTAAGAATATTTGCAAAGAGCATGAAATAATTTGATTGGGGGGGGCTCTTGAGTGAATTTTGATCTGCCATATATATAAAACCTACTACTGCATAGAAAAGGTTTTGTATAGTAAATTAACTTATTTGTGAAATCAAGCTTGCTTATATAAAAGTTTGATAATTTGTATTATAAAAAATAAGTTAAATAACTTTGTTTAAATCACATTATGCTCTTAAAATTAGTTTTGAGCTTTGGTTGCATTAAGCAAAACTATAGGCGTTGTTTCATTTTATTATGTATGGCGTGTGTTGCTTGCCAAGGTTGGGGAATTTGAATGACACCAGATGTTATTAATTCATCAATAGCACCTTCATGGTTGTGACGAATGGGGAAAAAGCTATTAGCATTGAGTGTAAATACTTTGGTTCCATCATCAACAAATCGTGCTGCATATAGTCCGCCCAGTGTACGCATAAATTGAGAACGGCTAGGGCGGTAATGGCCGCTTGAATTATCAATGCGAGTGATAAATCCGCTATCAATATATAGTGATCCCGCACATTGCACTGGTTGTGAGCCACGAATTGAATTGTGGAATAATGAGGGATCAGCACCGAAAATATATAATCCGCCTTTTGGAGAAACTATGTATCGGTAATATCCGCTAGGAATTTTTGCTGCCGGATTATTTTTAAAAGAGCAGCAACCATTTTTATCTGCATAAATTTTGTATGGACGTTTTTGCTGAGCATTTAGTTGAGTGCCTTTGCCACCATACCAACCACCACTTAGAAAGCCTGCGATATAAGTAAAAAAATAATGTACTGGCGCTAAATCATCAAAAAATGCATTCGTGTAGGTTTTTCCAACTGTAACGGGTTTGCCAAGCTCAGATTGCGAAGCAAATAAAGATTTGAAATAAGGCATGTAAGAATAATTCTGAGTCACATCAGGTGAATGAGGATAGATGGTGGGGCCTTTTTTCATTTTGGGATGCCTATAAAGTGTATATGCATATAACTGCAATAGTGATTATTTTAACAAAATTTATTAATTAATACATATTGGATAATATTTTTTGTTAAATATTAAAGAATGAATAGGTTTTTATGAATATTTTCTTTCTGATTTCTTGGATGTATACATTATTTTTTCAATTGTTATAATGCTTCGCAATTTATTAGGATTTTTAAGGTGTATATCATGGGTTTAACCACGAATTGGACTGAGGAAAATAAATTTCATCCTTGCTGCATTCTTTCCGTGTTTATGAAGCAATCTTTACCTCCTTTTGGCGATATAGGTGTGTCTGAATTATTAAGTTATATGGTGGATGGAAAGAGAGACAGCCATGCGGATGATCGGGGTAAGGTATATGGTTTTCATTTTAATATCGTACCAAGATTGCAAATCGCATTGCCATATCTTCAGCAACAATTTCCAGAAATGGCCACTTATGCAGAGCAAATTTCTAGTATAAAAATGAAAATCATTCTTTCCTCCCAGCGTTTGACGCAGAAATGGGTTGAGGGAATTGTTTTAAAATTTGGAATGTCGGTTCAGGTCGATGAAATTAAAGCAAAAAATATTTGTGATGACAATGACGTTCTTACAGAGCTTCAGTTTAAATATTTAGAATTAAACAAGCCATTGTTTGCAATTTGGTGGTCAACAGATAAGACCACAATAGATTCTACAAAGCATATCACAGAGCCATCTGTTTCTTTAAGGCAAGAAACTTCTTGTTCTCGTCTTTCAAAGCTTTAATTTAAATAGCGCAGTGATACTGCGCTTTATTTTTGCGTTTACTGAAAATATTTTTGGCCTTGGATTGTTCTATATAAAATAGTCTAAAATAAGTATTATGAGCTGCTAACATGTATGAATTATGGGATTTTTTAAAAACTGGTTAAATAGACATCATGAGATAAAGCAGGCACTAAATGGGCTTGTAAAAATAAGCATAATAATTGCTGTTGTTCTTCTCTGTATGTATTTCGTAGATAAGTATGTGTATATGCCATGAAGGAATCCCCACAAAGAAAGCTTCGTCATTGCTCAGCTTGCAACGACAAATCTTAATTCATGGGGAACACTCAGTGATAAAGCGCTTTATTTTAGGTTATAACGCATTACTGTAATTATAAAACTATGCCTTTTTCACAAATTCAGATTTCAACATCATTGGACCGATCCCTTCTATTTTGCAATCAATGTTATGATCTCCTTCCGTAAGATGAAGAATTTTGACTTTTGTACCAATCTTTGCGACCGAGGAAGAGCCTTTTACTTTTAGATCTTTTATTAGAACAACGTAATCGCCATCTTGTAAAATATTGCCATTGGCATCTCTAACGATAAGCGTATTTGCTTCTTCTACATTTTGTTTAGGGTTCCATTCATGTCCGCATTCAGGACAGATAAAAAGATCTCTATCTTCATAAGCGTATTCAGATTTACATTGAGGACAGGCTGGAATAGCATTATTCATTAGTTATTTTACTCCAAAACTAAATAGTTTATCAGAAGCGCCACAATAATTCTAATGCTTAAGAAGCTATCCAACAAAACAATTGTTGGTTTTTAATGTTTATTTGTTGTTAATCAGTCATATTTTGTCCGTTAAGCCTTTGTTGAGCAGGATGATAAAGATTGAATATCAGATCATCAAAAGAGTATATTAGATGGAAATAATGAATGGGATGGAATCGTTTTATGGATAAGTCCCAGCTAAGTATCTCGTTCTCATTGCTTCGCTGAAAATACAGCCAATCATAGTGTACTTGCTTACAAAAGGGATCTCATGCCTGATCAGAAAATCATCATACAATTGCGTGGCATTCAAAAATATTACGGTAATCAAAAAATTCTAGAAAGCATTGATCTTGATATTAAAGATGGTGAGTTTCTAACTTTTCTAGGTCCCTCAGGCTGTGGTAAAACGACTTTATTACGTATGCTAGCAGGTTTTGAAACGCCAACTGCAGGAACCATGTTTATAAATGGGCAAGATGCTGCAAACCTGCTTCCACAAGAAAGACATATTAATACCGTGTTTCAAAGTTATGCCTTATTTCCACATATGACGGTATTTGATAACGTTGCCTTTGGTTTACGTTGTGATAAGGTGGCAGAAAATGAAATTCAGCGCCGCGTAATGGAGATGTTGCGGATTGTACGCTTATTGGGTTATGAAAATCGTAAACCCAAAGAGTTGAGTGGGGGACAACAGCAGCGTGTTGCAATCGCAAGAGCGGTCGTCAAAGAGCCACTGGTTCTTCTGCTTGATGAGCCTTTGAGTTCTTTAGACTACAGTTTGCGAAAAAATATGCAAATTGAGCTTAAGCAGTTACAACGCAAACTGGGTATTACTTTTATTTTTGTAACGCATAGATCGGAA
>JBFWLB010000094.1:0-4566 GCA_050252335.1 Candidatus Berkiella sp.
CAATATGAGGTAACACATTTCTAGAGATATATTACATCATCACCAAATCTGAACGCAGCAAAGGTTGTGGCAGATAGTCATACCAAGCAGCACTTGCACTATTAAAATACAGCCCCATCAATAATAAGAAAATGAGATTTTGCGTTTTCATATGCATGCCTAAGTTATGTTCTTAAAGTTTTGAATCATTTCTTAATCCGCTCTCCATCATTAATTTTTAATGTGAGCAAAGCGAATCAGATCCCACTTTGTAAAGGGGGACGGTGCGTAGCACCAGGGGGATTTATGCCACACATTAAAGTCAAAACAGCTAAATCCCTCTTGCGCTACGCGCTTTCTCCCTTTTCAAAAGTGAGAAAACTGATTCGCTGCACTTATCTGGAATTCTATTGAAAACTAACGTTACACTGTAACAATAATACTTCGACTTATAAATTAAGTATGGAGTTCAAATATTATTTTAAGTGCATATACAATTTTTATTATTCTAAAATAATTTCTAGAAATTGTCTCAAAAATAGTAATTTTTTAGACAGCTTCTAATAATCTTTTTTCCAAAATATTTTAATATCATTCCCAGAAGTGCCTGGCCCTCCACTACTTTCTATGGTGATATTATCAGTTGCTTCAATCTGAATTGATAATTTTGAATCTTGTAGCGTTGCACCTTGTTGCCCACCAACATACACCTTATCAAAAAGATATTTCCCTGCACCAATAGAGAAAGGTTGTGTATCACTTGAATTTACATCAAGTAAATCAAATTTTAAGAGAGAACGTGTCTTATCTAACAAGTCTAAACTCCCTCCTCGACTTTGCATATTGTTTAAGCTGCTTAATGTACTTGCCAAACGAACAGCCTGGATCGGGGTAAGTTTTTTGATTTCATGCCCAAAGAGCAATTTTGCAATAATTTCATCCTCTGGCAATACAGGTATTGAGGATACTTTTATTTTTGCCTTCTCTGGAGAACCCGTTATTTCAACAATAGCTGTCAAATTGCTGACTTTACTTTCAGCTCTAAAATCTAAATACACATCTTCTTTATCAACTTGTACATTGCCTTTGGTAATAATAAATTTTTTGTTTAAAAAAACATATTTCCCTTTTAAAACTTGTAGTTTTCCATGAAAAATAGGTTGTGTGTGACTGCCTGTGATCTGTAATTTCCCACCTAATTCTGCATCTAGTCCCTTGCCTCTGATAAATGCCCTCTTATCAATGCCAACACCCAAATTCAACATAATCTCAAAAGCTCTTTTCTGCTGTTTTAGAGACTTTTCAAAATCTGTTTTTGAGATAACATTGATCTCAGGAATATTGCTTTGGAAACTATCTGGCACCTTTATATTCAACTCAGAAAAATCAATTTCTCCTGATAAACGCGGTGCTAAAATATTCCCATCTAATTTTAAATTAGCATCTACAATGCCTTGATATTTATCAGAATTAAAGAGTCTCATTTTATTTAGCTTACCATTGACAGCAATGCTGGCCACATCTTCTCTGGCTAAATCAATAACACCATTAAATTCAGCTTTACCTTTAGCATCATCTTGAATCGTTAATTGATGAATATGAACCTTATCTCCATTGGCAACAGCTTTTAAGTCAATATTTTTCAAATGCATCTCAAAATTTTCATCATCAAAACCACCTTTATTTATAGTCAAAGAACCAAATAATTTTGGTTCTTCTAAAGAGCCTTCGAAACGCAGATCTGTTTCTAAAGCCCCATAAAATTGTTTTTTATCTAAGGTCAGCAGCTCTGAAATAGCGCTCATATCTGTTTGCGATTTGATCTTAGCTGAGAGTGGCTTGTCTGCCTTAAAATTCATAATATCATCCCAACTACTTTGAAAAATGATATCGCTTAATTTGCTTCTGTATCCGTCCAATATAGAATGTGCTACCAACATATCTTCTTTTAATGAAAGATCAACCTTAAAATTAAGCGCGCGATTCAAGAGATTATCGCTATCGATATAGAAATTTTCCACTTTAGCCGTTATATCCATATTCGGCTTATCATGAGTTCCTGAAATATTGCCTGCGGCAGATATACTTCCCTTTAAGATAGAGATAGGAAGAAATCGTAAGAGATTTGTAGATGCGCCATTTAAAGAAAAATCAAATTGCTGAGCATCTGAACTATAATATCCTTTTGCTACAAATTTTCCGTCATTAATGGTTGCTTTGCATTTTTTTAATATTAGCTTATGATTTTCCTCAATAAGCGCATATATATCTACATTGTCAACAAAGAGAGCGGTATTTTGATCATGATAAAAGCCCTTCAATATGCGCATATCGCCCAGGATCTGTGGCTCATCGTAAGTTCCTAAAATCTGTAAATCAGAATCTAAAATGCCTGAAACCTGGTACGACTGTTTATTAAAGACTTGAGCTAAATTATCTAATGAAGATTTAATTTTAATTTTTGCATTCAATGCTTTTCTTTCATTGAATGAAATAAGACTAGCCCAATCGGATTGGGCAAAAACCTCTAAAGTAGGCTTATCATTTGCATTAATCGCCATTTCTATATTTAATTGTTTGTTAGCCACAATAGCATTTGCGTTTGCATTTATCACAGAACCTGAAAATCTGTTATTTTTATTCAGGTTTGTCTTATAATTCATTGCAAGATTTATTTTAGGATTAAAAATATTACCACTGGCAAGTATTTTTGCATCAACAGTACCTGGAAAAATTTCTATATCATTATGCTCAAATGAGGGCACTGGAAAATTCTTTAAATCAGCATCGATCGATAAGTTGCCTGTGATATCGGGTTTTGGATAATTTCCCGATAAAACAAGATCTGTCTTTAAAGTGCCTCTTAAACTATATATATCTTTAGGATTTATCTTAAAAAGATTTTTTTGCGATGATCCTTTATTGCAACTATTTTTGTACCGCTCATCTACATCTGTGTAAACTGCATTACTTAAAGAATCTGTGTCTTGGCCAAAAGCACAATTACTATTATTTTCTAGATAGATTCTGTTTAGAATAGGGGGTAAATTTTCTAATTTCGATTTTACTGAAATTTTAACATTCAAAGGTTGATGTATATCAAAAGCAGGAAAATCTGCTAAGTGTGTCGACATTGTTACACCCAAAACAGATTTTTTATCAAGTTCAACACTAGTGTTTAGAGCTAAATTCTTTTCCTTTATCGAAAAATCATTATCTATTTTAAACGGCGCAAAATAAGACCACTGAGCATCCTTTAAAGTAGCATCATACGTGAGACTCCCCTTTACGACAGGATCATAAAGATTACCTTTTATATTCAGATTACCATCTAAAAAACCTTTTGAAAGCTCAACGTCATTATGAAGAAAAGCAGGGATTGGAAACTGAAGAATATCTGCCGTCATTGCCAAAGTGTTATTCTCATAAAATCCCTTTATAATTGTATTGCCATCTTTATAGCCTATATTCATTTTCTGAATTTCAAATTTTTCATCGTCAAAGATGTTTATCGTACCTTCAACCTGGAACGTTTCTTGATAGATCTCAGTATTCTCAGAAATGACATTCAAAGAATACCCATCTTTTTTTATGGAGAAATCCCCCATGATTTTTGACTTTATTGGATAATAGGCCACATCGAGAGGATATATTTCATCTAAAAAATATGGTTTCTCCTCCAGAAAAAAAAGCTTAAACTCTATTTTTTCTTGTGCAGCATGTGTATTTAAATTAAGTAATGTATTTTCATGGCTATCTAACAATCTTAAGTGAACAATTTGAGTAGTCAGATCCATATTCCCATTAATTACAAAGACTTTATGATTTTTGACTATATTGACTTCTAATTGTTCAATAACAAGCGGAATCATTAATGATTCAATAGAAAATGATTGATTGTTTTTTTCAGGAATCTCTACTGAACTTCTTTTTTGGTCAGCGATAAAGAGAGATTGTATGTTTAATTTTTCGATATGAATTTTATTTTCAAATAAAGATTGTAATTGCCAAATTACGCTCAAATCTTTTACTGTGTATAACAGTCCATCAGAACGGTGACTTAAGGAAAGCTCTTCAATAGTGAAGTCTGAAAGTAGATTACCTTTTATATTATTGAGAACGATTTGATAATCAGAATAATCATTAAACCAATAAATAGCAGTCGACAAAAATATTTTTTGACCAGCAGGAATTAAAAGAAATAGCAGAATAATAGCCGCCATACTCATGGGCAGCCAGAAAATGATTTTTGCGATATTTTTTAAAATTTTTAACATTATTGGTAACCATTCACTCCATTAATACGATTGCCCAATACTTATATATATTTGATAACTATCATCTATACCCTCTCGTTTACGGATCGGCATCCCCACATCAAAACGCAAGGGGCCAAAACTGGTAAAATAACGAAGGCCAAACCCAGCTGCCCAGCGAATAGGCAGGCTGAAATCAGGTATTTTCTCATCAAAAATGTTTCCACCATCTAAGAAAACAACAAAGCCATAAGTATCTGTAATTTTTTGCCTAATTTCAGTAGAAACCTCAATAAGAGAACTACCACCTTGTGCCTCATTATCGACCAAT
>JBFWLB010000095.1:0-4485 GCA_050252335.1 Candidatus Berkiella sp.
TCTTCATAATTCTTAGTGTGATATTTCACTCAATCTATCTTTTTTCCATGATATCCTGATTTTTTAACCATTAACCGGACATCTTGCCTTTGCCAACTACCGGACATTTTAACTTTGCCCTAACAATCATTTGAGAAAGTTTGTAGCACGAAAGATTAGACGGTAATGATTTGATCTTTAAAATAAAAATGCCTCATGTGACTGAGGCATTTTATGCGGGCGGGGGGGATTATTTTTTCGCGTTTATATACTCAATGCGCTTTTTGTTGTAGTTCCTATTGATTGACTCAATTCTGGCGTCATGCTGCTATCATTTTCAGTATTGAGTGCAGTGATGGTTTTTCTCCTTGGGAAAACTAAAATTTGTGGTGCGCTCTCAGAAACACTTGTTTCACTGGCAAAAGAAGAAAAAGCCTCACCCAAGGCATCGCCAAACATTTCTTCAAATCCAAATGGGTCTGAGGCAAAGGCTTTTCCTTTATTGTAGAGTGCTCTTACATCATCAAAGCGATAATATAATACAGAGGCAGGTACCAACACTAAGAAAGCTGCGGTTGAATGTTCTTGTATCATGTCGTAAATAAAATTATTTAACATATTAATATAAGTTGAATGTGGTAGAGGGTATCCAATCATGCTTGCAAAAAATCCTGTGAGAGGCAACCATGAAGCGAATTTTTCGCCTATCGTTTTTTTGAGTCCCGTATGGATTGTTTGGAAGGCAAGCATATGGCTTACCATGCCTGGAAATTGATAAAGCATGGCTGAGGCGAATATCGCGGTTGTGATAATGTTTTTGCCAGGTGTTGCTTCAGGGCCATTTAATAGAAGCGCATAATCTTTTTTAAGTTGCACGAGTTGCGCAATATGACTGTCTTGAAAATCATAACCCATGCGATGTGCTTCTTCGGTTAATACCGCTTTTAAATCTGTTTCAGAAATGTTTGCGCTGAGCAGGTTCTTAATGATTTCTTTTAGAACAGGGAAATGCTCATTTTTCTCAAAGAGATCTTTTAAGGTTAAGAGATCTTTAGCAATACTTGAATTTATCTTAAGTCCAAAATTTTTGGCGAGAGATATAATTGCATTGCTTTTCTTTCTGGCTGTATCTTCCACAGAAGAAAGATCAAAATCTAAAAATGCGGGGAAAAACTCAGTAAGGAGTGTAGGGTGAGCAAACTGTTGCAGAGCAATCAGCTCATTTATCAGCGCTTCATCTAAAGGAAGGCTTTGATTTTTTGCATAGCTTAATAGTTTTTGTGTTAATTCTTTTTCGTCAATGCTGGCAGTGCTAAATAGCATTTCAAGGAGGGCGCTTAACTTTGATAAGCCTAATTTGCCAGCAACCGCATTGCGAAGGGGGACAATATAATCTTCTGTTAATTCCTCAACAAAATTTTCAAAGCCTTCAGTTTCTGTCTCTAAATTAAGATCTGCTGCTTGGCTTAAAACGCCGTTACTAATATCTCTTTTCGTAGATCCTGCTGAAATGCCGGCAATGATAAGTGCGAGAAAATTTTGTTTGGTTATATGAGACATTACACCCTTCCTAAAAAATCGTTATAATGGTTAGTTAATTGACTATTTTACTAATGTTTATAAAAGACGCACTTGTTTTGTGACAAGCTGGCGGATTGTGTAGACAATTGGTTAGATATTGTTTTAAAAAGCACAACATATGCAGTTTTTCTTTTCGCCGGTAGGAGACTTATTTAATCCCTCTATTTAATTTGACAGAAGGAGGCTGTGTAATGAGCGTTGAGGCAGTTTTAGCGCTTGCTGGTGGTTTTGAGGCGCTAAGATTTAAGGCGTTATGTGTGCTATTTGCCACAGTATCTAAAGCTGGATCGTGTAGGTTCAAATTTTCCATTTGTGAAATAATATATTCAAGTGTCCCTTCTAGATTATGGTTTTGTGCATCGGGTTGAGGGAGCGCTTCAGGCTTTGAAAAAATATGCATGATTGTTTTCCCCCACTGCCATAATTTTCCTACGCTTTTATAAATGATTGGGGCTAAGAAAGTATTGAGTATATAAGGGCCATATTCATAGCCTAGATGGCTTATATGTTCGCGTGATGGAATGTATAAAGTATAATAACGCAGATCATACCAACGATAATTTCCATATAGTTTGATGTATAGCGTTTCGTAAATCTCTCTTGCTGCAATAGCTGTATAAGGCCCTGAGAACCAGTGAACAGCCAGTATCATTGCCAGTGTTCCTAAAATTTTGCTACTGGTTTCTAACCAGTTCTGAGTGTTGTCTATGGCAGGCAAGTTTTTTTTTAATCGTTCAATATCAATTGCATTCTGAAGGGTTGATTGTAAATTATCTTTATTAATATCAATGTTTTTTCTGCTTTTTTTCATCGTCTTCTCTGCATGCTTCATTATTGAGAGGGAGGATTTAACATCCATTGATTGTTCTTTTGCGTCAGCACAGAAGATATCTTTAGCTTTATCTGCATATAAATGATGTGAATCAGTTAAGTTGTTTTTTTTCAAGAGAATTAAAATTGACTATATAAATATATAGTCCGACCAAAGTCAGATTGACAGAAATAGGCTTAACTTTATTTAATAAGTTAATGTCTATGATGTAAGTAAGAGACTATGCACGATATCAAGCTGTCTGCCTCCATACAAAATATCAATACACCTTGCGAGTGGATAATAGCCTTAGCGCAAGGACGTTTGCCTCACCAGCATTATACGCAAAAGATGATTTTTTCATTGTTGGGCGCAAAATCACAAGCCAATGAACGTATGATGTACTTTTTGGATTACACCGTAAAAGAGAAGCTTCAGAATAATTTATTAGGAGATATTGCAAATAAATTCATTCAGGAGACAGATGTCTATTGCAACAAATGGAGTGCTCCTTATACAAAAGAAAAAGTAAAAGAGATGTCTACATTTTTGATGACTTTTGAAAAAGACTTACGTGAAGATAAAGCCTGGCCAGAACTTATCTTGCTGTTGAAAGAGATAATAGCGCAGCTTCCAGAAGCTGAACGAGAAGAGATTGATATTATCTTGCAGCAAATATTGATTGGATATAGAAATCATGTTGTGCATAAAACCTTTTTTCACAAACAGGAGCGTGAAGAAAGTTATTATATGTATAAGTTAAATGATTTGCGTTATAAAGAATTGTTGTATCTTATGAATGAATGTATACATCCAGGGGCTGATACCGATTTATATGAGGTTATGACAAAGAAATGTTTCGCCGTGTTGGAAAAAGAGGTAGATGATCTCATCACTTTTTCTAAGCATCAATGCAAAAAAGGCAATCATTTTTTGAGAGTGGGCTTACACCTTCAAAGCCAAATCAATATTCTTAAACGTACCCCTGAATATGAGTTTCTATCAGAAGAACAGAGAATAGAAGCACTGAAGAAAGCAGAAATTTTCTTAGACAATCTTAATGCTATCATGAACAAATTAAATATTTTCTTTAAAGTCATTTGCGATCAAGCACGTCCTGGTTTTATTGTTGAAGATATTATTGCTGCAGAAATAAATACACTCGTAAATGATCCCATTTTCTCTGCTATTTTAGATCTTGGTGCAGAAGCAATAGCACATCATATTAATAGTCCTGAGAACATTCGATGGGTTCATAATGCGGTGATGGAAACACGCTGTAATGTTTGTAAACCTTTCTTATTAGATAAACGTGGAGATTTTGCAAATCTAAAAGTTGAGTTAAAAAAAGCAACAAACTATCGGGTCAGAAGAAATATTATTGAAAGACTATTTCATATCGTACTTGACGATGAAACGATGTTTCCATCATCCGCTAAATCACTGGGGGCGCAAATTAGCGTTGAGCAAGAAGAGCGCCTTTTGCTGTTACAACATGAGTTCATGCATGCATTACATAGACAAATAGAAACAATGCTCATAGAAGATGCAGTAGCCTTCTTAGAAAATTTTAGATACCACCCGCTTATTTTGCCATTACCTAAAACAGGAACCCTCGCTAAGAAAAATGCAATTACACAGCATGAATTTGATTACCTTATTGAGCATTGCCACACCAATGTGATGACACAAGCCTTACCTAAGGAGAGTCCTATGTTGCATCATATTGACTGTCCAATAGAGCAAGATATATTGGGTGAAGCAACTAAGCGAATGGTAGATGCCATTCAGCATCGTCGACCTGGATGGGATTCATTCAATGTGGTGATGGAGATAACGGAAAAAACTTACAAAAAGCTATTAGAGCCAGATTTTAAATGTGACAACATTCTTGAAGATTATGTCACAGAGACTAAACATCAAGACAAATGGATTTCTTTTTTAAGAGAAGAGAAAAATATTTTGTTAAGACTTGAGCGGATTATTGAACTTTATTACTTTGTAAGAGATAAAGCACATTTTAAGTCTTCGGATTGTATGATGACAAAATTTTGTATTGGTATGACAGAGCAGGAGAAGACGATTCAAGCGCTACAAACGCTGTATTTGCAAAG
>JBFWLB010000096.1:0-4241 GCA_050252335.1 Candidatus Berkiella sp.
GAGTTAACACAAATCGAAGAAAGTTTAAAAACACAGCAACAACGTTTAGCGATTTTACAGACTCGTTTAGACGGTGCAGAAAAACTCCTCAAGCAAAACAGCATGTCTCAGGTTGAGTATCAAAAACATTTAGAAGAAATGTTGGTACAAAAACAGCAGTTGCAAGAATTGGAGCGCGCTAAAGTCAACAAAGAGAATGCGCTGATTCAAGCCAAAGTTGAAATTCTACAATTACCCATTCGTGTTGAATCGCGTATTAATGAAATTGAAGATGTTATTTCGGAATTAAATCAACGTATGGCTGAGGTGCAAGGTCGTAAAGTATATGAAATTCGCGCGCCTATTGGCGGAAAAGTAACTGCGCTTCAAGCCAGAGAAGGGCAGTGGCAAAGCAATATTCCTTTATTAGCAATCTTTCCAAATGATGCCAAAATGCAAGTAGAGCTTTTTGTGCCTACACGAGCTATTGGTTTTATTGATGAGAATCAAACCGTAAGAATACGCTTTGATGCCTTTCCTTATCAGCGTTTTGGCATATTTGAAGGTAAGGTAGCAATGGTCTCTAAGCATGTATTATTGCCTTCTGAATTACCTGTTCCACTTGAGTTAAAAGAGCCTGTGTATCGCGTTACAGTTGAGCTTGATGCCCAATTTGTGACGGCCTATGGTAAAGAGTTGCCACTACAAGCCGGTATGGCGCTAGAAGCAGATATTATTTTAGATAGACAGACGTTGTTTGATTGGATTTTAGATCCTTTGTTTAGCTTAAAAGGTCGATTTTGATGCAAAACCCATTAGAGTTATTAAAATTTTCCGGTGGGTCACGTTTACCCGTCATTTTGCAAACAGAAGTTGCAGAATGTGGGCTGGCCTGTCTTGCAATGATTGCAAGTTATCATGGCCATTTAATTGATCTTAATACCTTAAGACGTCAATATCCCATTTCTTTAAGGGGTACAACCTTACAAAATCTCATGCAAACGGCGGATAAAATGGCCTTTGCATCGAGACCGCTACGCTTGGAACTTGAGCAATTAGACCAATTGCAAACACCGACAATTTTGCATTGGGATATGAATCATTTTGTAGTACTGAAAAAAGTCAGTAAAAAATATATTGTGATTCATGATCCGGCACAGGGTTTACGCAAGATTCCCATGAGCGAAGTATCAAAGCATTTTACGGGCGTTGCCTTAGAGCTGACACCCACTTCAAATTTTGCACCTAAGAAAGAAGTGCGTAAGGTTCCTATTTGGAGTCTGTGGCAGCGTGTGGTTGGCTTAAAGCGTGCTTTGATTCAAGTATTTATCATGTCTTTGGCCTTGCAAATATTTTCATTGATCAGTCCGCTGTTTATGCAGCTGGTAGTGGATGAAGTTTTATTGAGCCATGATTTACATTTGTTGAGTGTTTTGGCAATCGGCTTTGGTTTATTGATGTTGATTGATTTAGGCACCACAGCTTTAAGAAGCTTTGTTGTATTGTCCTTAAGTAGCATGCTCAGCGTGCAAATGGCGGCAAATCTATTTAGGCATTTAATTCGCTTGCCATTACCCTTTTTTGAAAAGCGGCATATTGGTGATATTGTTTCTCGCTTTGGATCACTGTCGCAAATAGAAAAAACTTTAACCACAGGCATTGTGCAGGCAATTGTCGACGGTATGATGGCAATTGCAACGGTTGTCATGCTGTTTATTTACTCGCCAAAACTTACATTCTTAGTGCTCATTGCTTTAGCGCTTTATGGTTTGATTCGAGCCATATGGTATAGACCCTTACGATCTTTGAATGAAGAAAGTATTGTCACTGCAGCCAAAGAAAGCTCAAACTTTATTGAAACCATTCGTGCTACACAAAGTATTAAATTATTTGGCCAAGAAACCCAACGTCAGATGCTTTGGCAGAATCGTTATGCTGATAAAATTAATGCAGGAATTAGATTGGGTAAGCTTAACATTACTTTTTCTTCTATCAATGCATTGTTGTTTGGTTTAGAGAATATCTTAGTTGTTTATTTCGCAGCACGCCTTGTTATCGATTTACAATTGTCTGTCGGTATGATGTATGCATTTATGTCGTATAAACAGCAGTTTACGAGTAAAGCGGTTGCTTTTATTGAAAATCTAATTCAGATGAAAATGTTAGGTTTGCATTTAGAGCGTTTGGGTGACATTGCATTAGAAGAACAAGAAGCCCAAGAAGGTACTTTAATCGAAGCGCCTGATTTAAAAGGTGAAATTCGTTTAGAGGGCATCAATTTTCGATATAATGAAGGCGAGCCTTGGATTTTAAAAGATATAAATATCACTATTAAACAGGGTGAATCCGTTGCCTTGGTAGGGCCTTCGGGCTGTGGTAAAACAACTTTGATGAAGATCATGATGGGCTTGTTTAAGCCTGAATCTGGCAAAGTATTTGTCGATAATTTAGAAATTGATAAATTAGGTGCTAAGCATTACCGTCAACAGTTTGGAGCGGTGATGCAAGACGATCAGCTTTTATCGGGTTCGATGGGAGAGAACATTAGCTTCTTTGATCCGCAATTTGATCAAGCGCGTGTTGAGGCTTGTGCAAATATGGCAGTGATCTCACATGATATTATGGCAATGCCAATGGGCTTTAATACCCTCATTGGTGACATGGGAATGGCCTTGTCGGGCGGGCAAAAACAACGTGTACTCTTGGCTCGTGCCTTATATAAAAACCCTAAAATACTATTCTTAGATGAAGCAACCAGTCATTTAGATGTGGCACTTGAGAAGGCCATTAATGAAACTGTGCGTAATTTAAAAGTAACACGGATCATCATTGCTCACAGACCAGAAACTATTAGATCTGCAGATAGAATCTTTTTATTTACCCCACAAGGTTTAATAGAACAGCCTAAACCTGTTTAGGCTTTCTAGCTTTATTCTTGGTTATAGAGAATAAGCAAGGGCTGTCCTTTATACTAAAAGGACAGCTTCTAGCATGAAAAGTCAATTTTCCTAGGCTTAGGTGTAGTTATTATGACTTGTTTAGGCTTCTTAGACTCTTCTGTCTGCTCTACTTTTTCTTTAGCTACAATTGAGCAAGGTAAAACTCTTTCATTGGTGCGCGACCTGATAAATTTGGGTGTGAACATCCTGTGTCTATTGTATACGCCTTGACATGCAGAATAACCACCATCTAAATTTAAAGCAGTCTCTACGTTGAGGGCTTTCATTAACTGTGCAAACTGAGGCAAGGTCATACCATCTCTGGAACTAGGAGACTCATCTCCTTTTAGAGTCACCATTAATATCTTGCCTTGTTTCGTGATCCCAATTGCAGAGCGTGGATTGAGTTGATCAGCGTGGTAGAAGCTGCCAGGTGGTACAGAGCCAGGATGCACACCAAATATTTTCCTCACCACATCAAATTGAAATCTTTTGTCTTTGAGTTTATCTTCTGTGAATACAACTTGGCTGTTTTCTACCAAGAGTGGGCCAGAGCTTAATAAATATTTTGCATTTTTTTGATAGGTGTCAAAGGCTTCGGTTGATTGAAAAGAAGATATTCTTTGAATATCTATGATGCCCTGATAATTAATTCGAATAATTCCATACTCTTCTTTTACGGATGAAGGTAATTGTGTTTTTAAGTCTAGTTTGCTTTCAACTTCTGTGTGTTCGTATTCTTCAAATTCTTCAGAAACACTGTTTTCTTCATGTCGAGAAAATGCATCGGTATTATCATACTGTTTTCCGAAATTAAGGCGTTTTGATGATGCTTGATAATTTCTTTCATAGCGATGCAGTCCGATAACGGCATTATGCGTTAAATTATAAAATCCATTAATAGCATAAAACCCTCCATTAATTATTGCGCCATAGGAGGCATTTTCTTGTTTAAGATATTTCATTAAATGGTCAGGTGTGCCCTGGTCTGTGACTAAGCTGACCTCTGTTTTCATTGGATCAATGCTAGTGATCATGACCTCAAAACCAGATCGGATGTTATCAAAATCTTTAAATTTTTCACCGAGAACTTCACTTGGTTTTTGTGTTTTGATATGGGTATTAATAATGCCTGGCCCGATGGTTTTTATTTTTATTTTTTTTCGAAGTAAATAACCACGGATCATTCTTTGAAGTTCAACGACTGCGTTCAAGGTTTCCTTTCGAAGTAAATAGGCGCGAACGGCTTTTTGGATTTTAATGACTGAGCTTAAACTGTCTAACATTTTAAGTACCTATAGAAAATATGCGTTAATAAGCGTT
>JBFWLB010000097.1:0-4219 GCA_050252335.1 Candidatus Berkiella sp.
AATTATGCGACGCTTTAATGTAAAAGAGCATAGCAGGTTGCTTATTAATCATCGTGGAACACAGCTATCTGCAAGAAGCGTCAGAAGGATTTTGAGTAAATACATTGCTGATTTGGCGTTACAAAAACATGTATCTCCTCATGTTATCAGACATACCTTTGCCACCCATTTGCTGGAACATGGTGCTGATCTAAGAGCCGTTCAGGAATTATTGGGTCATGCTAACTTATCTACGACTCAGATATATACACATGTAACAACCGAGCGTATTTCCACTGTTTATCAAAATAATCACCCACGAGCTTAAAATTTTACTGAGAGAAGAGGATGTCATGCAAACACTACTTGAAAAAACCAGAGAAATTAACAAATTATTGCAAAGATCGGGAAAGATAGGTTGTGCGGAGTTAGTAAAAGTACTTCGAGATGTAATCGAATCTAATATTTATATTGTGAGCAACGAAGGTCACGTCCGAGGTTATGCTTTGATAAATGATTTTGAATGTGAAATTATGAAGTCACAAGTTTTAGATAAGTCTTTCTTCCCTTCTAGTTATACTAAGTGGCTATTAGAATGTCATACTACTATTCCAAATGTTGAACTTCAAAATCGTATGTGTGCCTTTAAAAGTGATACAAAATGCCTTTTTGATGGCAAATATACCACTATTGTCCCAATATATGGTGGTGGTGAACGCTTAGCAACTCTTATTCTCGCTAAATTTAATGTTCCGTTTAATGATGAAGATCTCATGCTTTCTGAGTATGCTGCAACAGTAATCGGTATTGAAATATTGCACCAACGTACAGTCAAAATTGAAGAAGCCGCTCATAAAAGGGCAATGGTTCAAATTGCTTTCTCAACGCTTTCCTATTCAGAGCTTGAAGCAATAATTAATATTATAGGAGCATTAGAAGGCAATGAAGGTCTTCTTGTTGCTAGTAAAATTGCAGATCAAGCAGGCATAACAAGATCTGTTATTGTTAATGCCTTGCGCAAATTTGAGAGTGCTGGACTTATTGAAACCAGATCTCTTGGCATGAAAGGCACATATATAAAACTTTTAAATGAATTTCTGCTAGAAGAACTAAAGAAAAAGAAATAGTAATAATGAAGACGACCAATTTGCTTAGGCCAATTGGTCGTTTTTCTAAAGAAATGTATGTGATGCTGCAAAGGTATTGGATTATTTTATGGGATTTTGATTGAGTATTTAAGGAGAATATGAATGCTTTATCCTGTGTTTTTGTTAGTCTATTTTCTTTCATCATGTCTTTCTTTAGTCTTTTATCGCAAGAACTTTCCATTTCTTTCAAGAAAGTTTGGCTATCTATTGTGGTTTTTTGCTACCTTCATTTTCTGGGTTACAAGACCGCTAGCACCATATCTTGCCGATTGTGTGCTGAAAATACTTAGCATGTTTGGTGGGTATTGGACATTTTTTCTATATTACACACTATTATTGTATTTGTTACATAGTTTGGTCTTATTTGCATTAAAGAGATTTAAAAAAACAACAATAAGATTAAATTATTTTTCGCTACTCATAACTAAAGCAGGTTTATTTATAATTTTTATATGTATGATTGTTGGTACTTTTGAAGCATATAACCCTATTGTACGTCATGAAATAATAAATACAAAGAAAATTACGGAACCAGTCAAAATTGTTTTAATTAGCGACCTACATTTAGGAACATTTTTGGGCAAGGAATACTGTGAAAAAATGGTCGAGAAAATTAATGCTGAAAAACCAGATTTGGTTCTAATCGCAGGAGATATTGTTGATGATAGATATGCTATTGTAAAGCAGCAAAAAAGTATGCAGTCATTAGCAAATATCAAGGCAAAATCAGGGGTTGTAGCTGTTTTAGGTAACCATGATTATTTTGACCGCAAAACTGATGAGGAGATTAAGGATTTAAAAAAATTAGGTGTTTCAGTTTTAATCAATGAAAGTATCAGATTCAATGAAATTTGTGTCGTTGGTTTGAAAGACTTCAGTAAAGATCAAAGCATAACTAGTTTGAGAGATTTGGCAATTAATAATAATAGCAATGACGATTTCTTAATTCTTTTAGAACATCAACCAAGGCGCATAATTGAGGCAAGTGATGCTGGTTATGCCTTATATCTTGCTGGACATACTCATGGAGGAGCATTTTTTCCAAATCAATTTTTCACGTCAATTATCCATAAACTCAATTATGGACGTAAGCAATTTTCTGCTATGACTGCTATCGTTACATCTGGTTATGGCTTTTTTGGCATACCTGTCAGAACAGGTGTCAATCCTGAATATGTTGTAATTGATTTAAAACCTTGACAGCGTTGTTAGAGATACTAGTTATTGAGCTCATAATTGTTAATATTATTAAAACTAAAGGAGGAGTAGTTTATGAGTGAGCAAAGTGTATTATTTGAAAGTAAGGGGAAAATTGCTTGGATAACACTTAATCGGCCTCAAAGCCTTAATTCCATGAATGATACTTTAGTTGATGAATTACATAAGGCATTAGACTTTGCGGCATACGATGATACAGTTAAGACAGTTGTATTAACCGGTAATGGCAAAGCTTTTTGTGCTGGAGGGGACTTACCTTATCTGGAAACATTAAATTCCGTGAGTGCAAAAAAGAACTTTATTGAAAAAGTTGGACAGCTAGCTAAAAAAATTACAATTATGCAAAAACCAGTAATTGCAATGGTAAATGGCGTAGCAGCAGGTGCTGGAGTGAATTTAATGCTGGCCTGTGATCTTGTATATGCTGTTGACAGTGCACGTTTTGCTCAAAGCTTTGTAAAAGTTGGATTAGTTCCGGATTGTGGTGGTATGTATTTTCTGCCAAAAACCGTCGGGTTGCATAAAGCAAAAGAACTTATGTTTACAGCCGATTTAATCGATGCAAAAGAGGCTGATAAATTGGGAATGATTAATCATGTGCTGCCGATTACTGATTTAAAGAGAGAAACTGAGGCTATGGCAATAAAGCTTGCTGAATCAGCACCATTAGCAATTGCTTTAACTAAGGCAGCACTAAATAAAACAGATATGGAGTTGGATGATATTCTGACTATGGAGGCCACGACACAAACACTTTGTCTTGGCACTGCGGATTGTGCTGAAGGAATTGCGGCTTTTAAGGAAAAAAGAGTTCCTAATTTTATTGGAAAATAATGATGTTTACTTACCGGAATCACTCGAACGCAGTGATTCCGGATTTCTTTTTGCTTTTCGTTCAAAATCTTGTATAATAGAGTAGTATCATTATAGATTGGAGGTTTGCCTATGCTAGGTATGGACGGAGAATTAATATATAGAATTCCTGCACTTTTAATTGCGCTGACAGTACATGAGTATGCCCATGCCTTGATGGCTGATTCTATGGGCGACCCTACACCTAAAGCTATGGGAAGGCTTACTTTGAATCCTTTAGCACATCTTGACATTATTGGGCTTTTAATGTTGCTTGCAGTCGGCTTTGGCTGGGCTAAACCAGTTGGCATAAATCCAGCGTATTTTCGCAAGCAAAAAGAAGGTTTAATAAAAGTTTCATTTGCTGGTCCAGGTGCAAACTTTTTTCTGGCTTTTTTAGCATCTTTGTTGATTGCGGCTATGAGCAGATTTGGTATTTTGACAGAAGGCGTTTATACTTTCCTTCTTTGGACTCAACTTTATAATGTATGGTTTGCGTTTTTCAATTTGATTCCAATACCGCCATTGGATGGTTCAAAAATACTAATATCATTGCTGCCAGCTAAACAAGCATATGAATATCTGAAGATTGAGCCTTACAGTATGTATATTTTAATCGCTTTGCTTTTAACTGGCGCAGTTGGTTTTATTTTGCGACCTTTAGCTGCCGCTTTTCTTAATTCAGTGTCATTGTTATTATCATTAATATTTTGATATGTTTGATTAAAGGGGATGCAAGTATGACAAAAGGTAGAATATTTAGTGGTATGCAACCATCAGGACGTTTTCATCTTGGAAACTATATGGGAGCTTTGGAGAATTGGGTTAAATTGCAAAATGAATATGAGTGTTTTTTTTCAATTGTAGATTTACATTCGCTCACATCATCATTTGAAGATACTTCAAAATTACAGGATAACATAAATGAAATGGCAGTTGACTGGCTAAGTGCAGGACTAGATCCTGAAAAGAATGTCATCTTTGTTCAGTCACATGTTAAGGAGCACTCAGAGCTATTTTTG
>JBFWLB010000098.1:0-4217 GCA_050252335.1 Candidatus Berkiella sp.
TATCTTCACAATTCTTAGTGTGATATTTCACTCAATCTATCTTTTTTCCATGATATCCTGATTTTTTAACCATTAACCGGACATCTTGCCTTTGCCAACTACCGGACATTTTAACTTTGCTCTAACAATATTAAAAATTTTAAAAAAACACATAAAAATCAGAAATATTTTTTCTTGCATTTTAGCATGGGTTAATATACACCCATTTATTTGTTAACTTTCTTTATGCTAAGATCTTTGCATTCATTCCAAGAAAAAAGCACATGATAAACTCTCTCTCTCAAAATACTTTTGTAAAGATTGCATATACAAATATTAATGGTGATAGCAGTCTTCCTCCGATATTGTTTATACATAGAAGAGGCTCAACTTTATCTGAACTAGAAAATTTTTTAGAAACTTGCCCAAATCCTTATAGCAGCAAGAAAACTAAATTCAGTTTATAAATAGTAGGATTGTAATAATAAGGATGGAGGGAGAAGCAATGCATTTAGGATATTTGCACTAAACAAATATTTACTGACAAAACAACAGGTTATTCTGACCAATAGTGTCGATCCGATAGCCTTTCCACCGTTATAATATCATGATATTGAATATGTTCTCTCATGGTATTTTTATGTTTAATGCATTTTTAAGGTCTTTTTATTGGTTTTTGGGTCAAAGTGAAGAAACACAGGTTATCACAACCCCAGAACATGGTCATAAAAAACGACCTCGTCCTACTGTTGATAGAGCAGAAAAAACGCATTCTAAACGTCAAAAAACAGAAAATCCTGAAAGCATTGATTTAACAAACAATGATTTGGGTAAGGATAAAGAGACTCCGGAATTCATTTGTGATAAAAGAAAAGGGCTACGCTTTAGTTGCAGTTCTTCAACTTCAACTCATGCGCACAATCTTGCAAAACTTAAAGAAAAATATTCAAATGACAGGGAGATTCAATCTATTGCTCCCAGAATAGAAGCCTGTTTGCGTTTTAAAGAAAAAGGTATAGCGCCTGAAGAACTTTGGCTGTCTAGCATTATAATTCGTAAATTCGCACAAAAATTGGAGCACATTCATTCTGATTTTAAATTTATAGATTATAGTTTAACAGTAATACCATTTCTATACGATTTGCAATCTGAGACACAAGCATCAGAAGAAGAGCAAGATGAAGGTTTTGTACAAATCCCATTTAAGCAAATACTGAGGAAAGCGGTAGAACAACTGAAGGATAAGAAGCATGTCGCTATTTCTATCAATGATGGCTCACATTATTATAGCTTACTGGTAGATTTAACGGATGTAGAATGCATTAAAATTTATGGGAGTGATAGCTTAGATATGCTGCAACATCATGCAGAATATCTCCAAAATGCCTCTACCTATTTTTCTGCATTATATCCTGAAGCAATAATCGCATACGAAGCTTTCAAAATACCAAATCAGCAGAATATCTATGATTGTGGCGTGTCTCTATGCGCATTAATGGAAAAACATGCTAGAGGCGAATTTAAGTCAAATACACTTCAAGCATTTAGCAAACAAGAGTTTTTTAATTATGGACCATATCGTCAGCGTATTGCTGATATTTTGCTGATAGATGAGGCAGATTTTTCTAATATAAAAGAAAACCATCTAAACTATCAAAAAAATGAAAAAATTGGAATTCTCTCTTCAACATCACTCAGAAGGTCTAACAGCTAAAATATCCATCCTTTAAGTTTCAAAAAATCTACTGATGGTGATGCTTTAAGTGCAGATAAAAGCAAGCTAGAAGAGTGCAGTGATGTCTTAAGCGCGACAGACAAAAGCAAGCTCAAGCCAAAAGAGTGTGCAGACAATAATTCAATTCCAGAAACATCCTAAGACTTCGCTAGAAAATTTGTTGCCCAACTAAAAAACACTCAAAAATAATTCAGGCTGATCGGTACTCGGGCTATAACGAAAGTTGCAGGCAAAATAGTGTATCCAACGTTCAGCTTACTAAAAATCACCGTTAGAGACACAGCGCTTCAGTTTAACGCTTAACCAATCAAGCCTAGATACCCAAAGAAGTCATTTGCACGCTATTAAGTTATCTTTGCCATTCGCATTACAATAGCCTTGGATGTGCAGTTAAACAGTGATAACGCGCCGTATCCGTCCGAAATAGCCCACCTTCAAAGTCCTGAACTGTAATGTCAGACTTAGCGCTCCTTTTCAACGTGGAGCGTTAACATGACAATACAAGATAATAAACACGATCTCAAATTCTGGGATAAGGCAGTTAGACTGTATCAATCAACAGACATTAGCCTGCCTAAATTTTGTGAGAGAAATGGTTTAGACCAGGCTCAATTTGAGCAATGGGTCAAACTGTTTTGTTACACCAGTAAAGACACAGAAGAAAAGCGCCAGCTCAAAGAGTCCTATTGGAAGTTTCAAGCTGTCAAACTCAAATATGATCAATGGTCACCAACGGGATTAGCATTTACGGGGCGCGAAACTATCTGTGAAGTTGTCCTTAAGAACGGCCGTCATTTCTTCTTTGATTCAACCATTAGTGAAGCCTCTTTGCATAAAATTGTATCAGTACTGGAGCTAAAAAAATGATTGAGCAAATTGATTTTGGACAGCTTGATATTTATATATCATCAGAGCCAATAAATCTGAACAAGTCGATTGATGGTTTGGCAGTTTTAGTTCAAGAAGCAATGGGACGAAGCCCAAAGCAAAATGAATTATTTGTCTTTTATAATGTTTCTAGGGACAAGATTAAGCTTTTCCTCTGGGATGGCAGCGGATTTATAGTTTTATATAAAAGAATTGAGCATGGACGCATGGATTTCAGGCGCTATGAACAAACAGATGGTAGCTTTGCGATGACTCCAAGGCTTATAAGAGAGCTGTTGGTAGGGGCTAGAATGGAGCATGGTAAATTAAAACGCTGGGCGCCCTTTGAGGGAAAATTTGTAGTGTAAGCACACACAATATTTGGTATGGTACTGCCCATGAGCAGTACCATATTAGTTAATCAACAAAGCTTAGAAGAAATCCTTGATGAAAATCGCAAACTTCAAGAGCGCGTTCTCAGCCTTGAGGCAGAGCTTAAAACACTAAAGCGCAAACTATATGGCAAAAAATCTGAGCGCCTCCCTAAACCCGCCAAGAAGAATACCCAACAATTAGTTACTTCTGACCTAAGCCTATCTGCCGAAGATAAATTGATCTTGAAAAAGCTGCTTGAAGAAGAACCTTTCTTGGGCATGGCTGAGCCGAAAGGCAAACCCAATAATGAAAATCTAGCCTACGAGCGTATAGATATTGATTTATGCGATAAAGAAAAATTTTGCCAACATTGCTCACATGCCTTGCATCGTATTGGTGAAGAAACATCAAAACAATTAGATTATATAGAGCCAAGATTTAAGCTCAAAGAAATTGTGCGTTATAAATATGGCTGCCGTCATTGTGAAATTAGCGTTACCATTCCAGTCAAGCCGGGCAGAAAAGGTAAGCAGTTAAAAGCCAGCCCTGGATTGCTTGCTTATTTAATGGTGGCGAAATATTGCGATCACCTTCCATTGTATAGACTAGAACAAATCTTTAAGCGACAAGGATACAGAATTGCACGCTCAACATTGTGTGATTGGATGAAACAGGTTAAAGAAAGATTGACCCACTATGTATCAGGTGTGAAAAATAATGTTCTATCTGAACTTAAAATTAATACGGATGATACAGTCCTACCTGTTCAGGATAGAACACTCAAAGGGCGCACGCGAACAGGCCGAATGTGGGTTTATACGAATACTCAGGGCTGCGTATATGAATACACAGTAGGAAGAGGGCGAGAAGGGCCAAATAACTTTTTAAAAGGCTACCAAGGAATTATCCAGGCTGATGGATACTCAGGCTATAACGAAAGTTGCAGACAAAATGGCATCCAACGTTCAGCTTGCTGGGCGCATGTTCGTCGCAAATTTTACGATGTTGCTCAGCTATCAAACGAGCCTGGCAAACCCCACATTGCTTTAGGCTATATATAAAAGTTATATAGAATTGAACATCAGATTAAAGAGTTGCCAGATGAGCAAAAATCACAATTTAGACAGCATCTAGCCAAACCAATATTAAATGAGTTCAATGCTTGGCTGAAGCAACAAATCAAGCTTTTGATACCGAAGTGTCATTTTGCGCGTGCCATCAAATATGCGCTGAAATTTTGGAATGAGCTTATTATCTATTG
>JBFWLB010000099.1:0-3708 GCA_050252335.1 Candidatus Berkiella sp.
AGCTAGCTGAAGATTTTCCACCTTATGTGATCTCTATGGCACAACAATCTAAGAAAGTAACACACCCCTCTGTTTATGGAACTCATTCTAAAAATTCTCTAACCTTCGTATTTCCAGACGGCCCAAAAGAAAAACGTTTTAAGGTTATCTACCTTTTATCGCATGAGCTCTTTCACAGCTGGCTTGGAAGTAAATTGGAAATACCTCTTAACTTACGCCACAAATATCGTTGGTTTTTTGAAGGTTTTACTGATTATTTTGGTTTGCAGGTAGCAAAAGAACAAGGCTATATTACCGCACAAGAATATGCAGATATCTTAAATTATCATCTTGAGGATTATCATTCTTCCTTTCTAAGTAACCTACCAAACGATCTCTATGGTCAAGCCCACCACGCTGGAAGCATAAACTACAATTTTATTCAAACAAGAGGGCATCTGCTTGCAATACACTTTCAGAATCTTATTAAAGAAAAAAATCTTCCTACAGATACCTTAGTTCATTTCATAAAATCGCTCATTGCCGATTCATCTTCTAACGGACAGCTGTCTGAAGAGGTTTTTTGGAATGTTTTTAATACTTACTTTGACAACGATTTTAAAACGCTTGTAGAAAAATACATTCATAATGGCGCAGAAATTGAAACACCTGATATACCTGTCTATTCATTCATAGATAAAGAATTAGGATATATCATGCCAGGATTTGACATAATTGAGTCCATAAAGACACTTAAAATTACCCATCTTGAAACAGATTCACCCGCTTTTATTGCTGGATTGGAAAATAATGCTGTATTTTTAGATTTTAAAACATGGGTTGATCAAGATGGCAATGAGCTTTTTTCTGTCTTTGTGCTTAAAGATGAACAACTAAAAGAAATTCGTTTCTCACCAAGCAAGGCTGCAAAAAAAGTCAGATTTATAAAAGTCGGAACTACTAACTAGTTGCCACTTCAATCCTAAGCGGTAGTTTAAGGCTATCTACTAGATTAAAAATAAATTGTTCATAATTTATCACTGATAATTTTTTGAGGGTGATAAGACTATGTGTAATGCAGATGATAAGCTCGTATTTCTGTCAAAGAATGGATAATAAATATCCAAATCTCATCGGAAAGTATGCGCAAAGATGCCAAGATTGAAAATTTCCGCTAGCATGATATGCCCCCCTCACTTTGCTAGTAGATTAGTCATGAACGGTGTGCTGCTGAAGAGCTACTAGGACACAGCAATCTGAAATGAGGCTTCGTCATGCGTATTTTGGCCAGAACAGAAGGAAAGGGGGGAGCAGTTTTGGATAGATAGGGCCGTCTATCCAGCGTTGCAAATTATTGGAATTGTCATGAATTACCGAATGATTTAAAAATGACAAGGCATATTGTCTTATTGGGAATTTTTACATTTCTGTCAGAGCCAAGAACAAATAAAACCATAATATTCAATAGGTTGTGTTGAAGTGTTGGGTGAAAAATTATTTCTTTGAAAACGTTAATCTACACAGATTTTAAGCTGCTCATCTTAAATTATTGTATTATATAATACATAGTATTATACTTATTGGGTAATAGGGAGTTTAAAGTTGCGAATATTTAAAACTAAAAGCTTCAATAAATGGACGAAGAAAAATCGCTTAACTGATAAAGTCTTAATTGAAGCGGTTAAAGAAATTGATAACGGATTGGTTGATGCAAAGTTGGGATCAAATCTTTACAAAAAGAGGATTGCTACTGCTACTAAAGGGAAGCGAGGTGGATTTCGAACTTTGTTGGCGTATAAAAAGGGAAAGTTGGTTTTCTTTGTATATGGGTTTGGCAAAGGTGAAAAAGAAAATATATCCAATGAAGATGAGGAAAATTTGAAGAAGGCTGCTGATGTTTACTTAAGTTTTGACGAGAATGCTATTCAGTTGGCAATAACTATCGGTAGTTTAGTTGAGGTGAAAAATGCGTAAAAATATTTCAGAAACAATCCGTGAAGAAATGAAAGATCTTTATGACGCAGGGATTATTGATGAAATGACAATGCGTCAATTTGATAAAAATTCATTAGAACCAGCAAAAGCAATGTCAAAGAACGATGTAAAAAGAATTCGTTCAAAAACACACACCAGTCAGCCAGTTTTTGCGTCCTATCTAAATGTAACGCCAGCGGCAGTAAAACAATGGGAAAATGGTGAAAGAACACCAAGTGGAGCATCAGTGCGCTTATTACAGCTTATAGAGCGTAAAGGGTTAGAGCTTTTTGAGCCAATACAAGCAATCAGTCAAACAAAAAGAGCCGTTGTTGCATCTGTATTGCAGAAATCAGCAGTAACAAAAAAAACTGGCAGACGGTCTTCAGATATTCAAGAAAGAAGACGTTGATATGGTTGCGATCTTAAGGTGAGTTAAAGCTTTTATATTAAAAATTACTAGAGCACTGAAATGGCTCTTACAAAAGATTTTAAAGAAACTATCGAAAAGCGTGTAGCTGAAGATTCGAGCATGTAAATAAATTTGTGTAACCGCCACGATAGTTATTGAGGAAATCTGTCATCAGAGTGGCTTAGATCCGCTATGTCTCTTGGTAATCAATATGAAAGGATGTGTGATTTCAAAAGTCGTGTTTTAGCCCCAGCCATAAAAGACATAAATAAAAATTCTGACCTATGGGTTAAATGGACCCAGAAAAAAACTGGACGAAAAGTTACAGGCCTTATTTTTCAATTTGGGATAAAAGAGAAACAAAAGCCTTCGAAATCTGAAATAAAGATTCAAGGAATTGAAAAATCTGTTATCGAAAAACATGCTCGTCGAGGAGAAATCTATGAGGAAGCGGCCTTACGTATTAAAAACAAAATGGCTGAGATGGTATAACCACCTTTACACGTTCATCATTTTTTTTTATGCCTAAAATCCGAGATCTTGAACGATACGATCAGTACAACCGAACATATAAAAGCTACAAAAAGGGAGAGAAGAACCCCAAACATAAGGTCATTGAAATTTATTCCATATGATGTTAATTGAAAAAATAACGATACAGAAAGAAGCGTAGAAAAAATAGAGAAGAAAAACTTTCCTACCGTTATCTTTCTTTCTTTCGCCTTCTGAGAGCAATAGCCTCCTATGAAGGAGGCTATCCCATTGATCAAAAACTCAAACACTATTGTTCTGCTGCTATTGCTTGCCCAGCTGCGTTTATGGCCATAAAGCCAGGGCGCCAAACAAGGTTTCCAACAATTCCGCTATCGGCTGCTCCAACCGCGGCGCCTCCTATACCCCCGGTTACGGCTCCAAAGCCAGCAGCTGTTGCCGCCCCAGGAACAGTGATAGGTTCATGATGTGTATATTTGCTAATCGCATAGGAAGCTAATCCAATCGCTGATCCAATTATGAAATTTAAAAAACCACCATCGACTTGTATTACTTCTTTCTCGTTTAAGGTTCTCATAAAACATCCTTGCTACAGATTTAATTTAATGCGGCGACCAGATTAATGAATGCATAAAAATTTAGCAAGTATTTGCGAAACATTATGCATTTAGATAAGCACTCCTTACCTGCAACGTGTAGTGTATGCCCTTCGGTTTTTTTCTGAACTGACCTGATCCCCATTAGATGGACACCGATCTACGCAGCTAATGCTTCTTGTTCAACAGTTTCTGGCGTTCGATAATTCAACGTTGAATGTAACCGAAACCGATTATAGAACACTTCAATGTATT
>JBFWLB010000100.1:0-3465 GCA_050252335.1 Candidatus Berkiella sp.
ACCATAATGACTGTGATAGAAACTGCCAAACAACAGAAGCAAAACCTAACTTTGTTTATACGCAATTTGCTAGAAAATGAAAAGTGTGATGAAATGGTCGGTTGCCTTTAATCCGGACGGTTACCACATTCCGGCAATCAATTGCATAGTACTAGTATTCTATGCAATTTAAAAAGTAAGATTTTCTTTTATTAAAATTTAAGTCGCCATTAACATGGCTGTGCTTTTTTATAATTTATTAAGGAGACTCAAAAAAAACTCTACACCCCAAATGGATAAACTACTTTGCTCACGAGCATTTAATAGCGGCTTGACATCATTAATTACATTTTTCCAATTCAGGAGGTGAATTTTTTCAGTTAAGTTTTTTATTAGCCATGTTTTATTAGCTATAATATCTTTTTCTGCCCAAGGTCCTTGCTGGCCAATAGCGTTTGTTAGTAGCTCAAAATTAATTGGTGTTTTATTTGATACAAACCAAATAAAGTCATACCAATCTCTGCCTTTCTCGTAAGACCGACATAATAAAGCATGAAGTTTGCCTGCGAACATGCTGGGTAAATCTTTTGCTAAAACACTATATGCCAACGGAAATGTTAAATATTTAAGTTCAGTTTGGGTGCCCTTTGGTGGATTGGTGTCTAGCTCAAATTTAATTTTTATTCTACGTTCAGATCTATCGCCTGGATAAATGAGGCTGAATTCACTTCCTAAAGAATCAACTTTTAAAAATTGCTTTTGGATTGTTTTTGTCGCATCTTTACGATCAGTTGTTTTAACATGGAACCCGTAGGCTTCGAAATCTCTTTCCATATGGACTAAGTAACTATCCAGCATAAAATCATTTTTGGGTTTTAATAAAGCGAAATCTAAATCTTCAGAAAATCGGTTCATCCCATATAGAATACGTAAAGCTGTACCACCATGAAATTCAGCCTCTTTGAAAAATCCGGCCTTTGATAGCGCCATGAGTGCAATTTCTTGCGAAATTTCCTTAATCGCATTAATTTCATCAAGGCGCGTTTTACAATTATAATTTGTCAAGCGCTGTTCAATGATTTCAATACTCACGCCTTACCCCTTTTAAAAAAGAGCTGACTCTTTTACATGAATAATAGTCAATTAACTTTTTACTTAATTTTAAATCTAAAGCTGGTAGCTCATCTAAATCAAGTCTGAGTGATTCATTCGCTGGTTCAATATTTACCCATGATTTGTTATGGCAATAAACATAATCGCAAAGTGCTTTCCAGGGATTGGCGACATAAAATACACCATTCTCATTTTGTACACGCTGCACATCAATAAAAAAATTTTGGTTCGGCATTTTTTTATACTCAAAATGACCAAGCTCATTTTGAATGGTTTTAGATCTTTGTGTTGTAACACAGGTTGTCATATAAATGGTCTCTGGGATGAGTCCATGATATGACAGCGCTGATTCAAGGCTAACATAAGATGGCCAAATTAAATAATATGCAATCTCAAAAGGATGAGGTTTAGATTTCTCTAAATACCCTGCTTTTCTATAAACGCCTCTTTTTAAGCTAGTTAAATATCCTTTAGCTAACGCTCTTTTAATCTGAGCATGCCGTGCATTATCATTTATAGGCAATAATGCAGCAAGCTCAGCTGCGGTTACATAATCTGAGTTAAGGGTTCTTAAAATTCTTTCAAGGAGGCTGCTCATAAAATCATTTTAGCACAAAACTGTCAAATTATGACAGTTTATCGAGTGTTATTACAACATCGTAAAAATGTCATATGATTATTGTTGTCCGTCACGAACAAGCTTAACCTCTAAATTAAACCCTAGTGTATGAACATACTCATGTAGTTTTTCTATAGATTGTTTATAACAACCACTAGACTCTAGTTGTGCAATTGCTGGTTGTTTTGTGTGTAACACTTGACAACATCTTCTTGAGATAATTTGCGTGTAGCAATTAATTGACTCATCAATGCAAATTCAGTATGTAAAATCATATTCCGCTTTAAGCTAAACACCCAGAATACTGAATAATCAGTCATATGATAAATCTCTTTTAAAAATGGCTTGTGTAATCGTTAGAATAATATTCAATTTAATCTTGAGTTTTAGGTATAAATTTTTATTTACGTGCAATCACACACATTTGATTTAATCGGCTGCATATGTACTATATCCTAATAAGGATTGACTGAAATTTAATTTACTTTCATAATGTATTCATTCAAATATGCAGTATTATTTATATTTTGATTAGGAGAGTTCCAATGGCAATGTCGGGTCCAGTTAACGAAGATGAGAGAAAATTGTTTGCAACAATCTTCAAAATGAAGGACAGGGAAGATAAAAGGCAAGCTCTTTCTGAGCTCAGTTTAGATCAAAAAGTGAGATTTTTTGACTGGAGCGAACAATTGATCGCTAAAATGAGAGAAAGACAGCAACTCAATGCTAAAATAGAAACACTTGAAAAACAGAAAGCACTTGTCTTTACTCAATATGGTCAGAAACTTGCTCAAGAGATAGACGCTACCCCCACTGTTGTCGTTAAGTCAACGTCAAAATTCTCACCTCAGTAAATCTTTCTATTCTATCTAAGCGCTGATAATGAAGTTCTTTTATCATCAGCGCTTGCTAGTCTGATTTCCTGAACCAAATCATCTTGTAAATTCATTAGATCTGTTTCAAACAAGTCTAAATCTTCAATACCCTCTAGATCTGATGATGATAATTTAGCCTCTTTGACTAGATCTAATGCCACATCTAATTCCTCATTAAGAATATTCACTCGTGCCTTTTCCGCATCCAAATCATCTCCTATCGCGTGAGCAACTTTATTTCCTTCTTTAAAATATGACAGCTCTTGTATTTGCTCTGCAATACCATCGTGTAAATTATCTGGATTTATACCAGCTAATAATGCTTCTGCTTCAGCTATTTCTTTTTTGAGAATCTTTTCTTGCTCTTTAATTGCGGCCATTTGTGCGTCTATGGCAGAAAATTCTGCGGCTAAAGCATTATCTTCTTTATCTAGACGTGTGAATTTTTTAGTGTCGTTATAAAGCATCGTTACTCTACCATTTGCTCTGCCCTCATCGAGAGTTGAGCCTGCACGAATAGCTGCTTTTTCAGCGCTGATTTCAGCGCGTCTGTTTATAATCTGTTCTTTTCTGGATAAAAGTCCTGTTTTCTCTGCTTCTATATCTCTTTCAACTTTATTAAATTTTCTTAAAATATTTTCTGCAAAAATATTTTTTTGCTCTTCTGTGCAACCATCAAAAATTGGTTTTCCATTTTTTCCTATAATTGAATCCATTTCTTTAGCAAGTTGTTTTCCATAATCTTTGAATACTGATCTTGCCCCGACTTTCCGGACACCACACTAAGAGAGTACAATCTGTCTTAGAGGTGTTAAATGACTCAGAAACAAACAAATGCTATCCAACCCAAAGCTGAACGAAAGAAATATAGCCCGCAGT
>JBFWLB010000101.1:0-3023 GCA_050252335.1 Candidatus Berkiella sp.
CTGTTGATGCATTTTCTGATCATGTGCCAGGGAAATTCCCTACGGATATTACTTTGCAAAATTTGAATGGCACTTATGTTTTGCTGGACATTTGTGGTGGAAATTATGCCGATTATTCGCACATTAAACCAGGTAGTGTGCAGGTCAAGAAGGGGCAAGCTCTTAAAAAAGGCCAGGTGATTGGCAAGGTTGGGAATACAGGTAATTCTTCTGCACCACATTTACATTTTCATATTATTGATTCGACTTCGCCTTTAGGATCAAATGGTGTTCCTTTTGTGTTTGAAGATTTAACTGTGATAGGCAATGCAAAAGATGTTGAGAGCGTAGAAAAATCTGAAGCAACAGGAGTAGTTGCTGATATGGCAATACATGAAGCTAAGCAACTTAAAGGTGTTTATCCGCTGAATTTAGATCTTGTTCATTATTAACTTACCATATTAGCTTGCACTGCAAATTTATGATGGTGCAAGCCCCTCTTATATAGATACCTAGAGCAAATTTTTACTTAATCTATTGATTATTAATATTTTTTATTTATGGCTGTCCTAGATATTTGTGGTTATTGTTCCATAAATTTCTTTGGCTGTCCTGTATCTTTCATGAATATTTCTGTGGGTGTCCCATATTCCCTTGCTGTATTTTTAAAAGCTAGATAACTGTGTTTGTCTTTTTGGCTCTACCTTTTATCTATCCTTTTTTGAAAGGCTTGACAGTGGCTGCTTTGCTGCGTTATAAAACACATATTGTACTACTGTATTAACACACTATCACAAGAGAAGAAAATGAAGACACGACATACCCATGCCCACGGGGCAGAAAATGAAGAATCTGAGCATCAACTCTATGAGGCAATTGTAGCGCTTCGTAATCCCGAAGAAGCTAAGAAATTTTTTGAGGACTTATGTACTCCAACTGAACGTTTGGCGATGGCTGATCGCTGGCGTGTGGTTGAACCTATTCAACAAGGCATCCCGTATCGAAGTATTGCTGAAGATACAGGGGTAAGTGTAACCACGATTGGTCGTGTTGCGCGGTGCTTGATGTTAGGACAGGGCGGGTACAACCTCATTTATACGAGAATAAAGAGGAAAAACCATGTCAAATTTAAGATTAAAAATAGCATTGCAAAAAAAAGGTCGCTTGAGTGATGATTCCATAGAATTATTACGTCGTTGTGGCTTAAAATTATTATCTTCTAAATCTTCCCTCTTCTACTCCGCTGAAAATTATCCTATAGACTTATTATTGGTTCGAGATGACGACATTCCTACACTGATTCAAGATGGCATTTGTGATCTTGGGATTGTGGGCGACAATGTTCTTAAAGAGCAAACAAGATCAAATTTAGAAACTTCATCTTATTTTCAGACAATCATGCCTTTAAATTTTGGTCGTTGCAGATTATCCATTGCTGTACCAAAGGATACAGAATGCCAGTCTATCGACTTCTTACAGAACAAGAGAATTGCCACTAGCTATCCAATTTTATTACAACAATTCTTAAAGCAAGAAAATATTACAGCACAGATCGTTTCTATTTCTGGTTCAGTAGAGATTGCGCCAAATTTAAATATGGCAGATGCCATTTTTGATTTGGTATCAACCGGCAGAACCTTAGCAGAAAATAATCTGAAAGAATTTTATGTTGTCTTAGAAAGTCAGGCTGTACTTTTTAAATCAATGAATGAATTTAATTTAGAAAAAAAGAAAATATATGATGTGCTCTTAAAAAGAATTCAAAGTGTAATTAAAGCACAAGAAAGTAAATATATTCTCTTCCACGCCCCAAGAGATGCCATTTCAAAAATTAAAGAAATTTTACCAGGCTGTGAATCGCCAACCATTTTGCCACTTGAAGGAAGCAAAGATAAAGTAGCGGTTCATGTCGTATCTCGTGAAAGTGTTTTCTGGAGCACTTTAGAAAAATTACAAACAGTGGGTGCAAGTGCAATATTGGTTTTGCCTGTTGAAAAAATGATGGCTTAAAATATATAACTAAGGTATTTGAAAGGTATTTGATATGAAAATGATTGAGTGGAAATTATTATCTAATAGTGATAAAGAAAAAATCACAAGCAGAAATCAATATGCGCAAAGAGATGATATTGTTGAGAAAACGCAAAAAATTATTGATGCAGTAAAGCAAGAGGGAGATGCCGCTTTATTGCGATTAACAGAGAAATTTGACCAAGCTATTTTGCAAGCATTGAAAGTATCTGAGATAGAGTTTAAATCGGCACAAACGATGGTAGATAGTGCGGAATTAGAAGCAATCAAAATTGCTATCGAACGTATTAGAGCATACAACATTCGACAATTGCCAGAAACTTATGTTTATGAAGCAGAAGGGATTCGTTGTGAACGTCAAGCAAGACCTATTCAATCCGTTGGTTTATATGTGCCAGGAGGGACTGCGCCTTTAATCTCTACGGTGATGATGCTTGCCATTCCTGCATTGGTTGCTGGCTGTAAAAGAAGAATATTGTGCACACCGCCTGATCAAAATGGCAATATTTCTCCCGCATTATTAATGGCCGCAAAAGCATGTGGTATTGATGATGTTTTTAAAGTTGGCGGGGCTCAAGCAATTGCTGCAATGGCTTATGGGACCATGACTGTACCCAAAGTAGATAAAATTTTTGGCCCTGGTAATGCTTGGGTAACACAAGCAAAAATATTATGTGCTATGCAGGCACAAGTGAGTATAGATTTACCAGCAGGGCCCTCTGAGCTTTTTGTTATTGCAGATGAAAGCGCCAATCCCATTTTTGTGGCGGCAGATCTTCTTTCGCAAGCTGAGCATGATATTCTTTCTCAAGTCGTATTGGCAACACCTGATAAATTGTTTGCTGAAAATGTATTAAAAGAGATTAAAATACAATTAGAGAAATTGCCTAGAAAGAAAATTGCAGAGAAATCGATTGAAAATAGTTTGATTGTTCTTGTCAATAATATTAGAGAGGCAATAGAAATAAGTAATAGTTACGCGCCTGAACACTTGAGTTTGCAAGTAAAAAATC
>JBFWLB010000102.1:0-2815 GCA_050252335.1 Candidatus Berkiella sp.
TTCGATTACATCGATGTGTATTACAATCGTCAACGTCTTCATTCAAAACTTGGCTATTTAAGCCCTGTGGAGTTTGAGGATAAACTAGTCGCTTAGTGATGTGTCCGTTTTTTCGGGGCAAGATCAACTCTACCCAGGCCGGTCAACTGAAACAAATATTTCATTTATATTCTATACAGGTCATATACGTATCCAGACTAAGGTTACCAGCCTACTTTGTAGATTTGTCCAGTTTGCGCTCCTTCTACGCTTTTACAATAAGCCAGCGCCACATGCTTTACAGGGATAGGTTCATATCCTCTAAAATAATCACCGTATTGATCCAGAGATTCGGTGACAATTGTTGGACTCACAATATTAATTCAAATACCCTTTGGCACATAGCTTATTGCACCATCCTTGTGCAAAGTTATATATCTTGGTTTAACAGGTGCCCATAAAAATATAAGCATGGCCTCCTTGTACAGCCTGCACTTGGAATGCAGAACCATTAAAACAGAAAGCGTTTTGCGTACCATCAAATAGCACTTTCCCAGTTGAAGCATCTACAACCTTATTAGGATAAGCATGGAAATTTCCCATGAGATTTTTACTACTATCTGTGACGGTGAGAACAAATCCCGGACCAAATGTCATTCCGTTCGGACCATAACTAAATGGGCCTTGTATTAAGGTCATAGCTCCTGCTACGCAATTTGCTTCTGAATTTGAAATTATACGCATGTTTCCTCCAATAATATTTTTGAGGATGGAATGATAATATATTTACCTGTTATTTAAAAAATAATTTTATCACTTTCAATTTCAGAGAAATTGTTAATAGTTTAGTGCTATTACACCTAAATTACGGATTTCTACAGATTCGATGTGAAATAATTCAGCGAGCAATCTTTTCTTTTTTCTAAAAGACACCGAATAAAGAGTCAAAAGCATAAGGATTCAGGAATTGTCTTCCCCAAAGCAAATTACGATCAACTTTGCTTAATGCTGCTTCTTCACAAACATGGTGCCAGTTATCTTCGATCACGCCACGCTGTGCATGATAGATATCAAGCGCTTCTTTTTTACTCAAGAGAAATTGATTTGCAGCTGCAATGCATCCCTTGATTTGACTCATGCGATCATCGCCTTTAATCAACATGGCTTGAGTTGCCTCACCGCCTGTTCGTCCTTGTGGACAGATGTCATAGCCTGGCGTTAAGCTCAAGGTTGCACCATCCCAAAACGCAGCGTGATTACGCGCATGATCATCAGTGTTTCCACATAAAATGTTGAAGACGAGTCGACCATACAACTCACGTAAAGTATCTTTGGGATTATTGAAACGCTTTCTAATAATTTCACAGAGTTGTTCATAGCTCGCATAGCGCGCCATCCTATCATCCAAACCAAACAGCGTCAGCGCTGAGATAATCACTTTGCGTTGCCAACCATTTTTGCCATTTATGCGGTCAAAACGCTCCACCAGAAGTACATCTTTAGCCGCAGCTTTTATCAAGTGCACGCTCGCGATATTTAAACCACACAGCGCGCCTAAACGCATCGCAATAAATTCGGCTTTAATGACACTATACAAATCGTCGCTAGAAGAAAATTTCGCTATGTATTTTTTGTTACTTTGATCGATTAACGCCTTAGGCCGCGCTCCGCCAATCGATGAGCCATGAAACAAAGCCTGATCTAGCTCTGGCGAAAGTGGTATTCCCTGCTCAACCCGTTCAGCAGAATTTATCAATTCTTCTAATGATGCATTTTTGGCTTGCCTCGGCACATATTCACTCGGTGATTTTTGAAAATCCAAGGCACCAATACGATCTGAGCCAGATTCCAACAAAAAGGTCAGCTCATCCAGATGAGCATCAGTAATCAGCTCACTCTTATTGCCGAATATTTTATTCATTATCACTCTGCGTCCCCATGCATCGGGCGCAGCATCGCGAATACAGCTTGGCATAGACAGCCCATCTCTTGGCTCGATAAGTCCTGAGCGAAGTGGTAATTCTTCATCAAATATTGCTATAGATGGCTGCACTTTATTATGAATACGTTCTAAATAGCTTTTACCGTAGTTAAAGCGTAAATAGCGGCGATCTAATTCAAGCTTACCTGCAACAACAGGCTCGGTTGAACCCGGCAACCAGATCCAAACATAAGCTTGTTTATAAGGCTTAGAACTCATCATCTACCACGCGAACAGATTTTCTGGCAGCCTTGGGTAACAAGGCTAGTTTTTCTTTGCTCCTTGCTAAAGTTGAAGCCAAAGCCCCTTCATCACAATCAAAAAGCTGAATGCCAAGCAAATAAGCCACCTCAAATACTGCGCTTATCGCACAACTAGGATCGCCCTTTTCAATACGCTGCAAGAGTCCACGCGATATACCGGCGCGCTCAGCCAGTTCCTGCGCAGGCAACTTGCGCTCTAACCTTGCTTCACGGATCATCACTGCAAGAAGCTCTATCGCTTCGCGCGTATAGCGTGAGTATGCTCGTTTTATTGTTTTTGCCATTTTACACCTTTTGATTCATATATAGAACATAAATATATAATATGGACTATATATGAATCATATTAGCAGGCAGGATATTAATAAGCAAGCATACTCAGTAATGCGAGCTTAGATAAGCTCTAAAAATCTCCTGAGCAATCTTGAGATGTGGTTTTACATACAGTGTGGTTGTTTTAAGAGGTTAGGCTTATTTAAAGTCACTGCCAAGTATTTCCTTACATAAAGCAAATAATTTTCCTCTTTGCTCTTGAAGCCGATCATTCTCTTCTATAAGCATGGTTACTTCATTCTTGTGAAGAATAATATCA
>JBFWLB010000103.1:0-2796 GCA_050252335.1 Candidatus Berkiella sp.
TTATTTAGCTTTTATGATTTTCCAGGCATGCATTGGCAACATATAAGAACAACGAATCCAATCGAATCAACATTTGCAACTATTAGGCACCGCACACGACAAACCAAAGGCTGTGGATCCAGAACAGTTACACTTGCCATGGTTTACAAGCTTTCAATGGAAGCGCAAAAGCGATGGCGAAAATTAAGAGGTCATGAGTTGATTAACAAACTGATTTTGGGTGTGCAGTTTAAAGATGGGGAAGAAGTCTTTAACATGAAATACACAGCTTAATTTTTAACAAGTTGGATGCGCTATTAGATGCTCAAAACACAACATTTGACAATATCTCGCCTTTTACACGCATAAAATATTGCCTGTAATGTTGAATTGAATACTGCAGCTATTTCTCTTAAATAACTATCAGGGTGTTCTTCGATATATTTCCGAAGTTTTTCGTTATCAATTTTACTAGGTTTAGACCCATTCATTTTGGGTGCTAAATCTTGCTGCTCTAGAAAGCCAATTTGCTAAAGTCGGAACAGTAACGCCAAAAATCTTGCTTGCTTCCAAGCGAGTCCCATCATTTGCAATGTAATTTAAAGCTCTTTTTCTTAAATCAAGTGAATAGACCATTTATGCATTTATACACATAAACACACACACAAATTTAAAATGCTATACATGCGACGACAGATGCTCTAGGGAATCCGACTAGTTTTGCTTTAACATCTGGACACGCCCTAGTTAAAAAAACTCGTTCCATTCAGGTTTAAAATATTCGACAATCCCTTTTACTCCCGCTTGAGCAATTTTATTCAAATTTTTATAGCATTCACTATCAAATTGGTTTCGCCTGATCCAGATGGAAGCTATAGATTCTCCACATGAATTTAAAACCACAGGATTTTCCTCATTTTTTTTTGCTATTTGTATTAAAGCGTTTAAAGCTCTATTGTCATCAAATTCAAATAAATCCATTGCGGCATCATCTCTTTCGGCGACAGAAACAGTATCATCAAGCAATAATTTTATTAGTGAATTAAGGCGTTCATTCATAAATCAATCTCATCTATAAATATTTTCTAAAGGGATATGGGTTCCAATATCTCTTGCCCCCATATTTGATGTAAATGGATTAATATAATTTCCCCGACTAAGTCGAGCATCAAATCTTGGGAGATTGCTACCTGATTGCAATCCCTCTCGAAAGCTAGATATGGGTTTAATTTTTAATTTCCATTCAAACGCCCCCTTTATAGTTTCTCCCCAAATTTCCGGCCCGCCCTGTGAATTAGTAACTTTTTGCCATCCTTTGCTTTTAGCCCACCCGCGCAAAATTCTGATATTATCTTTTCCTATTTTAGATAAATTCGAAGCTGCTTGATGAAATTGATTCAAATGCAATTCTTCTACAGCTCCTAGAGTGTTAAGACCATTCATAGACTTTGTTAATGAAGTTCCAACTTCCATCATTGTTGCTGGCATCTTAAATACTTTATTTAAAAATCTAATTCCTTTATACGCGCAATAAACCCCAGTTGCTAAAGACCATATCTCCAATCCTAATTTGGTATTGTCACGATAAAATTGGTATGTTTCATCAAGAGGATCGATGCCGAAAGCCTCCATGATTTTGTCATCAATAATTTTCTTATGTCTAGTCTGAGATGCACCTATGGTATTTATTACATCTCGTCTTTCCTCTAAATCTAATCCATCTGATCCGATATAGCTTAGAGATGTGTGTACACCATGGATAGTTTCGACGGCAAAGTCAACCGTTCCATGAACCACGCCTTTTAATCTACGACCGAATTCAGCATCTCTTGCGCGCCTGCTTTCTTCATCATAAATGCCATCTATGTCTATAAGACCAAATAAATCAATACTAGTTAAAGGACTGTTATTCACATATGCATATAGATTAGGTCCGGCTTCATAACCAAGGGGATCAGCAGTGATCCAGCGAGCTATTTGTGGGTCATAGTAACGTCTGCCAAAATAAATCAGGCCCGTTTCTGAATCAGTTCGTTTAGAACAAAAACGCCAAGATGTTGTCGGTTCCTTAATATTACCAGAGGAATCAAAAATGGTTTCTTCTCCGAAAGCCGTGTAGCGATAGATATCGACAGGTTCACCTTTAGAGTTTAAAAGAACTTGAACATGCCCTGTGAAGTTAGTTAAAGGAATATATACTTTTCCTTGAATTTCAAAAGCAACCGCAGCACCGATTTCAGCACCACGTCCATGGCCAAGCGGTCTAAATTCCATTAAGTGTTGCTCTGCATCACAAACGCCGACTTCATTATCTCCTTGGTAGAGGAAATACTGCATATCTTGTGTCACCCAATTGTCTGTTAATGGATCCCAAAGCGATTTAACTTTAGAAAGGCGCCGACTTAGATCGTCATAGGTGTAGTTAAAACGTATATTGCCGATGGTAACAGAAAGCAATCTATCCCAGGCATCATACGTGTATTTTTGATCATGACGCTCGGATAGATTTCCATTGGGGTCATAGGCATAAGCACTCAGTTTGTCTCCTAAAAGCTGATTCAGTGAATTGAAGTCAAAACGTTGATCATCTTTTAAAAAGCGATTAAAGAGTGAATCGTGTTGATAAGAGTGATTCGCTGAACTCTTTTCTGAATTGAGCTGATAGAGATCATCATAATCATATTGAATGATGGGTCCATCAGAACGCTCGACCTTTTCTAAAAGCCATTGATTGAAACTTTTAGGTCTTCTAATAAAATACGAAATGATGCGGTCATCACTCGTCTTAATCTCAATTTTTTCTCTATGTTGGCCGTC
>JBFWLB010000104.1:0-2618 GCA_050252335.1 Candidatus Berkiella sp.
TGCGATTATTGCGGGGCATCGCTTGGATGATTTTTGTTAATACACTGCTATCTTTTAAAAAATTCTGGCCAAATTTCTTTTTTGCCTCTATCAATTTGTACGCCTATTTTCTAAAATTTGGTTGATTTTAGCAAACTTTTACTTACAAAAGAGTTATGCGTATCATAATTCCCTATTTTCAGAAGTTTTTTTTAATTCTTACGCTATCATTTTTACCTATAATTTATCTTCACAAAGTGAGTTTCATGAACTATTTTGCTAAACGTATTATTCCTTGTCTTGATGTCAAGAATGGCCGTGTCGTTAAAGGCGTTAACTTTGTTGGGCTCAAAGATGCGGGTGACCCTGTAGAAATAGCAAAACGCTATAATGAAGAAGGCGCTGATGAATTGGCTTTTTTAGATATCACGGCGAGCCATGAAGGTCGTGGTACTATCGTTGATATTGTTGAAAAAGTTGCTCGTGAAGTATTTATTCCCTTAACTGTAGGTGGGGGCATTCGTACATTAGATGATATTAATAAACTTTTACATGTAGGCTGTGATAAAGTAAGTATTAATTCTCCTGCTATTGCAAATCCCAATTTCATTGACGAATCATCAAAACGATTTGGCTCACAATGTATAGTGATTGCGATTGATGCAAAGCGTACAGGTGATTCATGGAATGTTTTTATTAATGGTGGCAGAATTGATACAGGTATTGATGCCCTTGCATGGGCAAAAGAAGCACAAGAACGCGGTGCAGGGGAGATACTACTCACATCAATGGATTGTGATGGAGCCAAAGCCGGATATGATATCCCGCTAACAGAACAGATGAGTTCAATATTAAATATTCCTGTGATTGCAAGCGGTGGGGCAGGGACTAAAGAACATATCAAAGATGCTTTTTTACATGGCGCAGATGCGGCACTTGCTGCTTCGATCTTCCACTTTAAAGAGATCGATATTATGGATCTTAAACATTACCTCAAACATGAGGGAATTGCAGTTCGCTTATGATTTTATGTGCAGGGAAAAATGAAGCATTTGATTTTGCTAAACCTATTGGAATAGGTTTAATTGAAAGTGCTATCACGCTTACCCATTATGTCATTGAATATAAGCCTGCTTTTTTATTTTTTGTTGGTACTGCAGGTAGTTACGGAAAATACCAACCATTTGACCTTTTATACAGCCACCATGCATCAAATATTGAATTAGGTTTTTTAAACAATAGTTGTTATACCCCTATCATGCATTCGATAGAAGCCGAAAAGAAATATGTTCCACGTGAAACATTGCATAGTTTTGCAACCGTAAATTCAAGCAATTACATTACAACATCTTCAGAGTTGGCTTCTGAAATGCTAAAACGAGGACTCGAACTAGAAAATATGGATTTTTTTTCTGTTGTCACTGTAGCTAACCATTTTCACCTTACGTGTCTAGGAATGTTTGTTGTGACTAATTATTGTAATGAACATGCACATAATGATTTCATAGCCAACCATGAAAAGAGTAAAGAAATAATTCGTTTGCATGTCGAAAAAAATTTGAAAATTTGAGGTTTTATGGATAAATTAAATATACTTGACTTCTCCAAAGAAGAACTCGCAGAACAAATCAAACCTTCATTTAGAGCAAAACAAATTTATCAGTGGATATATCAGAAGTATGTTAATTCATTTGATGAGATGAAAAATCTTCCAAAAGAGCTTAAAGAAGAACTTTCATTAAAGTACTATCTTGATCCACTTACAATTGCTAAAGTCGAAGTAAGTCAGGATGGTAGTAAAAAATATCTTTTTGCACTAAAAGATGGAAATACTGTTGAATCAGTTCTCTTACCCATGAAGCAAGAACAAGTTGATGAAGAGGGCAAATTGGTTCATCATACGCGTTATACCATTTGTATTTCTTCTCAAGTGGGATGCAAAATAGGCTGTGCATTTTGTCTAACAGGGAAAAGTGGTTTTAAACGCAACCTAACAGCAGGAGAAATAACATCGCAAGTGCTCATGATCAAACGTGATAATGCTATCGCTGAAAATAGACGCGTTAATATTGTTTATATGGGGATGGGAGAGCCACTTGACAATTTAACTAACGTTAGCAAAGCTGTACGTTTATTTACTGATTTAGATGGACTTTCGATCTCTCCACGTAGACAGACCATATCGACCAGTGGATTAAGTTCTCAAATTGAAAAGCTTGGAAAAATGGATTTGGGTATCTTGTTAGCTATTTCTCTACATGCAGTAGATGATGAACTTAGACAAAAACTTATGCCAATTAATAAGGCCTACAATATTGAATCGATTATTAATGCAGTTAAAGCATTCCCGATAGATGCAAGAAAACGTGTCATGTTTGAATATCTCGTTATGAAAAATGTGAACGATGATCAATCAAGCGCTAAAAAACTTGTTAAACTTCTCCATGGCATTAAAGCAAAAGTCAATCTTATTTATTTTAATCCCCATGATGGAAGTGAGTTTGGCCGACCGTTGGAAAAAGATATGATAGCATTTCAGCAGTATCTTGTTGATCATGGCGTATTATGTACTATTCGCCAATCTAAAGGGTTAGATATTAGTGCTGCATGTGGACAGCTAAAAGATAAGGAACAAAAAA
>JBFWLB010000105.1:0-2531 GCA_050252335.1 Candidatus Berkiella sp.
GTGAGCGATCAAAAGCCCCCATCTATTCATCGATAAACTAACCCATCATACTTCACCTTTATTAACAGAATGAGGCGAAGGCTATGCCGCAACCAATCCAAACAAAAACAAATAGCAAAAAAGAATATTGGTCAAATCACATTATCAATTGGCAAAAGGGTACTCTAAGCCAAGAGCGCTATTGTGCAGAGACTGGGATCAGTTTTTCAGCATTCGCCTATTGGCGAACCCGATTACGCAAGGAAGAACGAGACTCTGAGAAAGCAAAGATACAAAAACCACAAGCATCATTTAAACAGGCGGTAATAAAACCGCATGTTGGATTGTTGCCTACAAAATCAAATGCCAGGATCAATGTGACTTTGCCAAATAAAACAATTATTGAAATACCCACAAACCTTGAACAAAAAGAACTGATAACGATTTTCAATGCTTTAGGAGGCCTGACATGATCGAATTTAGTGAAGACCTGAAGATATTTGTTTACACAGGTTATGTTGACATGCGTAAAGCGATGAATGGATTAGCAATTATTGTTGTCGAGACATTAGAGAAGAACCCACAGGATAAAGCGCTATATTTATTTTGCAACAAAAGCAGGGATAAATTAAAGGGCCTTTTTTGGCATGAGAATGGATTCATGCTACTTTACAAAAGGATGGAGCGTGATAAGTTCACTTTTCCACAGGATATACACGATAGCACCATAGAAATTGATAACAAATTAATAAAGTGGCTTCTAAAGGGCTTTGATTTTCACAAATTAAAGCAACATCCAGAGTTAGTTTATACTGATTATTTCTGATAGGTTTGTTATAATCATCGCATGAATACAGCGGTTGATTTACAACAAAAGTCGCCAGAAGAATTGAAAAAAATCATTCTTCAAATGCAGTCTGCTTTTGAAAAGGAACTCGCATTAAAAGACCAAGAAATCGAAAAACTTCGCCATCAATTAAATAACGCCCTACGCCAACGCTATGGGCGCAAATCAGAGAAAAATCCAAACCAGCTCTCTTTCTTCGATGAAATCAAAACACCCGATAACATTGAGGAAATTGAAGAGGCAGAAGAAGAAATAACTGTTTCTAGCCATAAGCGCAAAAAAGCCGGAAGAAAGGGATTGTCCAAAGATTTACCACGCGTTCAGTGCATTCATGACATATCAGATGAAGAAAAAATCTGTTCCTGTGGTCATCAAATGGACAAGATTGGTGAAGAAATCTCTGAGCAATTGGATATTATTCCTGCCAAAATCCAAGTAATACAACACGTTAAGCTAAAATATGCTTGTAAACCTTGTCAGGGCAATGTAAAACAAGCCAAAGCCCCCAAACAACCTATTCCTCAGAGCGTGGCTAGCCCCGGATTATTGGCACATATTGCGGTGTCAAAATTTTGCGATCATCTTCCTTTGTACCGCCAAGAGAGCATTTTACAAAGGATGGGGGTCGAGATAGCCCGAAATACCTTATCTCTATGGATGATTAGGATAGCTGAATTATTTAGGCCTTTATATAAATTGCTGCATGATAATCTTGTCACCTATGACATTGCTTATGCGGATGAAACACGCACACAAGTCTTAAAAGAAGATGGCAGACCCGCTGAGGCACAGTCTTACATGTGGTGCTTCATTGGCGGGCCGCCTGACAAAAGAAGCATTATTTACCATTACAATCCAAGCCGGGCTCATACCGTCATATTGAATATGCTCGATGGCTTTAGTGGCGCATTACATTGTGATGGTTATGGCGGTTATGATACTTACGCTAGAGTGGCAGATAATATATTGCTTATTGCTTGCTGGATGCATTGCAGGCGTAAGTTTTATGAGGTTGCAAAAAGCAGCCAAAAGAAAGGGCTTGCCGATAAGGCCGTGAAAAAAATCGCTAAACTTTACCGTATTGAGAAAGAAATGAAAGAGCAACATCTTACCGCTGATGACGTTTATCAATACAGGCAAGCGCATGCCAAGCCGCTGCTAGAAGAATTTAAATCATGGCTGGATGAAAACAGTAAAAAAGCACCACCACAAAGCCCACTAGGGCAAGCCTTCACTTATGCATTAAACCAACGGGACAAACTCATCCGATATGTCGATGATGGCCGATTAGAAATGGACAACGGGTTATCAGAAAGACAAATAAAACCCTTCGTAATCGGTAGGAAAAATTGGTTATTTTACAACAGTGTTGCTGGTGTGAAAGCGGCTGAAGTTATATACTCTATCATTGAATCAGCAAAAGCAAATAATCTTGAACCATACACATACCTGCGAAACCTATTAACACACTTACCAAATATAACCACTGAAAAAGAACTTGAAGCGTTGCTTCCATACAATATCACATCAAATAAACTGCATATTGCTTCGTAACATAGTGCGATTCTGGTTCCCGCGTATTCGGCTGAAATAGTTCAAAACTCTTCCAACCAACATAACGCAGCCTTCACGCAGAACGTTGGTTATGCAGGAAGATTAAACCTTAGTGGCAATTGTCAAACATGGTCTAAATCGCCCGCTTACG
>JBFWLB010000106.1:0-2500 GCA_050252335.1 Candidatus Berkiella sp.
AATCAATAATATGAAAATGTAAATGTGGTGCAGAAGAATTACCTGTATTCCCAACCTTGCCAATCACCTGGCCTTTTTTAAGAGCTTGCCCCTTCTTGACCTGCACACTACCTGGTTTAATGTGCGCATAATAGGCATAATTTCCACCACCAATGTCCAGCAAAACATAATTGCCATTCACATTTTGCAAAGTAATATCCGTAGGGAATTTCCCTGGCACCTGATCAGAAAATGCATCAACAGCCTCAACAACAGTACCATCTGCAACCGCTAAAATAGATTGGTTGTAACCAAAGTATTTTGTATTCTCTAAAGGCATGCTTTGAAATAACTTATGATTATCATCTAGCTGTATATAATCTAATGCATAACGTTGTGCTAAAAATAGTTTACCATTAATAGGCATCATTGCTCTTCGATGCCAACCATTAATCGCCAACCAATTTTTGCCCTCTAAAGGCGCTGAAATCACAACCGGCTTTGTGGGATTGATAGACGTTTGAGCGATGCATATCTTCTCGAGCTTTGCATCAGCTTCATATTCAATAAGATGAGAAATCGACTGAGGTACTTGAGCTGAGTCTGCTAAGAAAAAACTTACCCAGAATATACTAGATTGACCAGGAGCCAGTGTATCAACCGCCTCATGAGTCCCCACCCGTTGATTTTGTGCTTTAATATCAGAATAATCGCGATATATAACAGCAACATCACCTGTATTCACAACCGATAATTTTTTTAACACAATATCACTCTTATATGTATTGGTTAATTGAATTTCATATGTAAAATAATTCTGATCGGTTGTCACTTTTACTGCTTGAGGCGCTGCAAAAATCTCTGCTACAATTGCAGAGAAAAAATCTTTATTTTCTTCGTTTATACTAGCAGCATTGCTCACATTTATATTAGAAAATAAAATTAAGCTAAATAAAAAGACAGATTGTACGTAGGATTTTAAAAATTTCATTCTGATTACTCTTTAAGTGTACAAAAACTATAATATTATATTTTGGAGATTATTATGACTCAATATCAAATTGCTGTTATTGTTGGCAGCATTCGCCGAGAATCATTCAATGCTCAGTTGGCAACAGCACTCTCTAAATTAGCGCCTGCAAATTTTTCATTTAAACAACTAAAGATAGACGACCTGCCACTTTATAACCAAGATAATGACAATAACCCACCCGAGTCCGTCAAAAGACTAAAATCAGAAATTGCAGCAGCAAATGGTTTACTCTTTTGCACACCTGAATATAACCGCTCAATCCCAGGTGTACTTAAAAATGCTATCGATCATGCTTCTCGTCCTTATGGTCAAAGTGCTTGGGCTAAAAAACCTGCAGGTGTGATTGGTATTTCAGTAGGTACAATTGGTACAGCGATCGCTCAACAACATTTACGCAATATTCTCTCCTACTTAGATATACCTACGCTCAATCAGCCTGAAGTTTTTCTTCAAGTTAAAGATGGTTTTTTTGATGAAAATGGCAATATTGGAGAAGGAAGCAAACAATTTTTACAAGGCTGGATGGATCTCTTCGTAGATTGGATTCAAAAACATAATAGCTAATAATGTTAAACAAAAACCAAAAGCAATAATTTATTCGATTATTGCTTTTTCTTTTTTCTATCTATTTTTTTCTAATTTGATGGACCTGTTTTACGTGTTTGCTTAACAGTTGACGCCACTTCTGGTTCTGCTGAAATCTGCTTTGTATTTTCTGCTTGTTCAGGCACCGCATCATAACTAAAAGTAAGATGGTTTTTAAAAGAAGCTTTGTCTCTTTCTTCTACTTCTGCTTTAGGTATCGGTATGGGCATTGAGCTAGTACGTGGTAAAGGATCTGTCTCAGGCATCGTCCTTTGTACACTTCTTTCCATAAAAGCAGGAGCAGAAACAGTTCTGCGGATTACTCCTTCTTTATACTGCACAATCAAATCAAGTGGTGTAATGAGCTTTCCTATTTCTGCCTGATCAAGACACCAACCTGTAACTTTAGCAAATGACGGTTTCGCTGGATATATCTCCGCAAGAAAACGTTCATAATCCCGTTTTGAAATCTTAATCCCGGTAACATCAGGATTTTCTTTAGATTTCACCTCAATGTTTACTGTATCATTTGGTATAATCATAATATTTGCTTGTGCTAAATGTCCTTGCAGTCTTTTTTCAGCATACCACTCTTTCAAATCTCTCGTGTTTAAATCACCCCTTCTCTCAGATTTCCATTTCTCAAAGTCACGAGCAGCCAGCTTAAAATCAGCGGTATCATCAGGCCCACATTCTTTCCATTGACCACTTTGATCTTTCTTAACAAAAATTAAATCATTCACAATTCTTATATAACTACCATTGGGATCCATTTCTTTTAAAATCTCTCTCGCCTGCTCAGAAGCATAACGACCAATAAAAAATCCTTTGGAATCATAAACTTTCGACTCACAACCAATCTCTCTATGATTCATTTTAATATTATCGTCATCGAACTCATCT